>NZ_JACYLP010000056.1:0-282427 GCF_015272455.1 Thermoleptolyngbya sp. C42_A2020_037 | reverse complement strand
TTTTCGTTTTTCGTTCTTTCCCAAAGCTTTCCGTCCCCTTGCGGGGAAGTGGTGGGGAAAGGAGAAGGGAAAAAGGAAGAACGAAGAACGAAGAGGGAAGAACGAACAGGGAAGAACGAAGAGGGAGGCAATTCTGGGCGAATCCAGTTTCCTTTTTCGTTTTTCGTTTTTCGTTCTTTCCCAAAGCTTTCCGTCCCCTTGCGGGGAAGTGGTGGGGAAAGGAGAAGGGAAAAAGGAAGAACGAAGAACGAAGAGGGAAGAACGAACAGGGAAGAACGAAGAGGGAGGCAATTCTGGGCGAATCCAGTTTCCTTTTTCGTTTTTCGTTTTTCGTTCTTTCCCAAAGCTTTCCGTCCCCTTGCGGGGAAGTGGTGGTGAAAGCATGATGATTTTGACTTTGTCTGAAGCAGAAAAAAAAGTTTCAGTCCCCTTGCGGGGAAGTGGTGGTGAAAGAGAAGCTGCTTTTGATGCCGCAGTTCACGAATCCCGTCAAGGTTTCAGTCCCCTTGCGGGGAAGTGGTGGTGAAAGTCTTCTGGACAAAACCTGGCTCAACGGAACGGAAGTGATCAACGTTTCAGTCCCCTTGCGGGGAAGTGGTGGTGAAAGACTGGCGGAACTGCTACTACTGGTCCGATCAACATTGATCAAGGGTTTCAGTCCCCTTGCGGGGAAGTGGTGGTGAAAGTCGTTCGTCGTTTTGTTTGCTACGAAGTTATTACTGGAGTTGGTTTCAGTCCCCTTGCGGGGAAGTGGTGGTGAAAGATAGAGACAGTCTACGTCAACAAGCGGAATAAAGGAGTTTCAGTCCCCTTGCGGGGAAGTGGTGGTGAAAGTTGCTAACAGATCCACTACAAATGCACCGTGCAGCATTGCAAATGTTTCAGTCCCCTTGCGGGGAAGTGGTGGTGAAAGACCCGTTGAGTTTACCACCAAACCCGGTGTCACGTCACTGTTTCAGTCCCCTTGCGGGGAAGTGGTGGTGAAAGGATTAAAGCAGAGCGGGGCGTTTCTCTCCATGGCGGGGTTTCAGTCCCCTTGCGGGGAAGTGGTGGTGAAAGTTGGGTGTTTGTCTGCGGGGTGGCAGCGCCAGGGTCAACCGTTTCAGTCCCCTTGCGGGGAAGTGGTGGTGAAAGCGTCCAAGACGGGCGTAAGTTGATTCTCAAGGCGGGTGCAAAGTTTCAGTCCCCTTGCGGGGAAGTGGTGGTGAAAGTCTCTCCGAGTGAAGCGAATGCAGCGGCTGAAGCGAAGTTTCAGTCCCCTTGCGGGGAAGTGGTGGTGAAAGATGGCAACTGTAACACATGATTTTGATTGGTCAGTGCAGTTTCAGTCCCCTTGCGGGGAAGTGGTGGTGAAAGGCTGCTATGGAACGCGCCAGCGAAACACAAGCTGATCGTGGTTTCAGTCCCCTTGCGGGGAAGTGGTGGTGAAAGCTGCTTCTGCTGTCATGAGCCAAGCGAATCGTCAGGAAGTTTCAGTCCCCTTGCGGGGAAGTGGTGGTGAAAGTTTCCGGTTGAAAAGAGGTAAGAATCACCTCTACCTGACCGAGTTTCAGTCCCCTTGCGGGGAAGTGGTGGTGAAAGCAGTCTTTCTATCAGAGACACCAACAGCGCGTTGCTCAAGGGTTTCAGTCCCCTTGCGGGGAAGTGGTGGTGAAAGTCCCAGATGACACCAACGTTCAAGGCGGCTAGACACCTTGTGTTTCAGTCCCCTTGCGGGGAAGTGGTGGTGAAAGCTTCATCTAAAGAGGTAACCATGGCCAACAATCAACAACAACAGTTTCAGTCCCCTTGCGGGGAAGTGGTGGTGAAAGCGAGCAGTCTCTTGAATGGGCTTTGCAGTACCAGAGCAATTCGGTTTCAGTCCCCTTGCGGGGAAGTGGTGGTGAAAGAAACTCTGAATTACAAGGAAAAAACACCCATGTCTCACTGTTTCAGTCCCCTTGCGGGGAAGTGGTGGTGAAAGAGTGCCGTCTGAAACCCTGTCTGGGCAAGGCTCCCAGAACAAAAATCGACACGATCTTTCCGGAGTGGCAATAAAGCAAAGAAAAGAGACACCAGGACTTTTCTCTGAGAGCCAGAACCCTTACTGAGTCAGGCATCTCCACAATCGAACGAAGTTATGCGGCTTTCAAGGTGCGGTTGGATCGTGGAGGCGACCCATCGACCCCCTCAGCATAGTGGGTTCTTCCTAGAAAAGTCAATGGAAGAAAAAATAAAACGGACAGAGGTTGCCCTCCATCCGTTCCATTGGGTTTGCCCGTTGCCCAGGCTGGTGCTAAACGATTTGCGCTAGATGATATAGGCCTTTGGCGGGGGCGCGGGCGGTTCGCTGCCGATCGTCAGCGTTTTGGGCAGGCTGTCGGCGGCGATCCAATAAAACCGCACGTTGTCTTCAGCAGGCTTGACCTGTCGCTTCACCTTTTCGTAGAGCTTCTTCATCTCTGATTGGGAGAGAAAACATTCAAACACGCTATATTGCACCCGCCGCCCATGCCCTTCGAGCAAGATAGCGAGGCGATCGCGGCGTTTGTCATCGGGAATGTCGTACACCACAAGCACTAGCATGGCATCCCTCCCTCAAATTGTCCGAATAAACGGGTCGTAGGGCTGGGAGTCTTGCAGACATTTTTTGTAGCGCTGGATTTGGAGCTGAATCGCCCGCCGATAGCTAACGGGCTGTTGCACGATGGGATGAGTCACCGTTTCGGTAATGCGATCTTCAAAATGTTTGAGAAACACGCGCCGCGCCGCGTTTTCCAGGTACACGCCACCTTCGGCATTGGGAAAAGTGAAATCGGTGGGGCGAATCGCCTTTTTGTTGATTAGCCACATCACCAGGCTATCGACGATGGGCGATCGCCATTCTTCCATCAGGTCAAACGCGAGGTGTGGCTCCTTGCGGTCGGAGCGGTGCAGGTTGCCCAGGTAGGGATTTAGCCCTTCGGCGAGGATGAGGCTGAGGACGTTGTTGAACAGCAGCGTGTAGCCAAAGCTGAGGAGGCTGTTGACGGGATCTTTGGGCGGGCGGCGGTTGCGCTCCGTCAGGCTAAAGCCGGGGTTGGTGATCAACTGCCCCAAAGCGGTGAAATAGAGCCGGGCCGATGCGCCTTCGTGCCCGCGCATTGCGTCCAGATCTGTCGTTTTGGTCAGCGCGGCGATGTGCTGGTCGATGCGGTGGATTTTGGCACTCAGCCCTTCTACCTTGCGCTTGCGATTGAGTCGCAGCAGCAGATGGCGCGAGTTGGTGAGCTTGCCATGCAGGATTTGCTGCGCCATTTTGACCTGAAAGCGGGGATCATGCCGCCGCCCAAACTGGGCTGCCTCGGTGGGCAGGTCGCAAAACTCGCTGCTCCAGAGGTGCCCTTTATAGTCTCCGGCACGACTCATAAACACGACGGGAATCTGATGTTCCAAACATTCCGACAGGGCGCTGGTGCTGATTTGCACATTGCCCAATACCAAAATGCGCCCGACTTCTTTAATCGGGATTTCAAGCGGGGGGAATGGTTCTGGGGTTTTGGATTGGGGATTTTGGGTTTTGGATTTGGGGGTTGGAGGTGGGGACGGGGGCGATTGCGCCGTGAGGCTTTCGTCTTCGTCGGTTTCAAACCGGCCGCCCTCGATGACGAAGCGCCCGTGGTCTTTGCGGAGCATTGTGCCCTGACGAACCAGATACAGCGTAGACATGCCGTTTTTCCAACTCCATTCTTTAGATTCGATTTGCACGGGTTTTTCGTCGCGCACCCGATAGCCCATGACGACATACAGCGGCGGCGGAATTGGCTGTTCTGCGGTTTGAATGGCCGCCAAGAGGGCTTGCTGCATTTGGGTTGTTTGGGGCGGCGGGTCGCTGTGGTGGAGGATGGGGGATGCCTCTGGGTGAGTGGCTTTTTGGGCGATCGCCGTTTGCTCAAGCTGCCGCTGCTGCCGGGTTTTGGGCTGGTCTTGCACGACGAGCGATCGCACAAAGGTATGGCCCAAAAACCGGAATCCTTCGTTGAAAGTTGTGACGCGGGTTTTGTCGGGGTGCAGTTCCAGCCCCATCGTGTGGAGTAAACTTGCTACCAGGTCGTAGGCTCTTTCGATCCGCGCTTTGGACTTGGCCAAAATCACAAAATCATCGGCATAGCGCACCAGCTTCAGCCCGGCGGCTTCGATGGCTTCGTCAAAATCATCGAAATACACATTGGCCAAAATGGGCGAAATCACCGCCCCCTGGGGCACGCCCTTATTCGGCAAGATCAGCCCCGCCGCGGTGGACACACCGCTACCGATCCACCGCTCTACCAGATGCCCGATCGCCGGATCATGCACCCGCTCTTGTAGCTCGTCAAACAGGCGGCGGTGCTGAATATTGTCAAAGTATTTCACCACGTCGGCATCTAGCACCCAGTCATAGCCCTGCTGTCGCCACTGGTCGATCTGCTGCACGGCGCTTTTATAAGAGCGGCCGGGACGATAGGCAAAGCTGCTGTTTTCAAACTGGGGTTCCAGCAGGGGATGCAGCAGGTTGAGCAGGGCTTGTTGCACGATGCGATCGCGCACCGTGGGCACAGACAGTCCGCGCCACTCGGTTTTGGGGGGTTCGCCTGGTTTTGGCCTGGGCTTTTTGGGAATGTGGAGCGATCGCAGCGGTAGGGGTTGGTAGGTACCCGTTTCGATCTGGCGGCGCAGCGTGGCCAGCTTGCGCTCGGCATCCTGCTCAAAGGCTTCCACCGTTTCGCCATCGACCCCCGCGCAGCCCCGGTTTCGCCGCACCTTGAGCCAGGACTGCCAAAAGTTTTCTGCCGACAGAAACCGCTGCCAATCTAGTTGGGGCAGTTCCAATTTGGGTCGATCTGGCATGGGGACATCTCCTGCAAGAAAAGAAAAGTTAAAGGTTGCAACGCAAAATCAGAGACAGCGATTAGATTTGAGACTTATGTACCTAAGACCGAGCTTGATCCCTCTAGCCCGCCTTAAAAAGGCACTGACAGACTTGAGACAGCAAACTTACTGCCCTCATCCCCTAACCCCTTCTCCCCGCTTGGGAGAAGGGGAGCCAGATATGGGGTTGAAGTCCCTCTCCCGCTCTGGGCGAGGGCTTAAAGCCATCGGCATACCAGAAACGGGTGAGGGCTGAAATTGCTGCGTGAGTTATATTTAGTGCCCTTATATTTAGTGCTCTTAAAAGGGGGGGAAACCGATCCGCTCCGGAGGTTCCCTCTGTTTCTGGCAAAGCAGATGGCATAGCAGATGGCATAGCAATGACACTTGGTGCGGTTTGTGTTTTCAGTTCATATCTTCAACGGGCTTGGAAGACCTCCCTTCCAAAGGGGTGTAAAACAGTTAGGTATAGATCCGGTATCGACATCAGACCTTGAGAAACAGGGAGGTTTGCCCTACGCCATGCGAAACACGCTGACCGAAGCCATTACCCAAGCCATCAAGATTGTGTTTAATGCAGAGACGATTCTGCCGTTTTTTATTGGGTCGGTGTGCCTGGGACTCTTTGGCAATGCGGTGTATGACCTGCTCCAGTCGTGGCTGGGCGATGATGCGACGGCGCTGATTCGCATTGCGCTGATTTCGCTGCTGATTTTGGTGGGGGCGATCGCCACAGTTTCGTGGTTGATCTCTCGCCAGATTTCCCTGTTGCCAACGGACGTTCCGTTTGAGGTGCAGCAAAAACAGATGGAGCAAAGATATCCGGGGCTGATTCTGCTGGTCAGCAATCTAGAAGCTTGCGAAACGGCCATTCGCTTTCATCTACCCGCGCTCAAATGCTGTTGGCTTATCTGCTCACGCGAAAGCCTAGATAAGGCGATGGATTTGCGCCAAAAATTTCCTGACGTATGTGTGGATAATCCCATTGTGATGAATGATGTCTATGATCCTCTGAAGTTTCGCGATTGTGTGGATGAAATTTATCGAACTCGCTTACCCAAGGGCTGGTCTGAGCAAGACATCATTACTGACTATACGGGCATGACTGCTCACGCCACGGTAGGGGCAGTGTTGGCCTGCATCAACACGGCTCGCCCGCTGCAATATATTCCTGCTCGAACCGATCCAAGAACTGGCAGAGTGATCGGCTCGCTCGATCCGATCCGTGTGACGCTGGGGGTGCAGATGGTGGGGCGATCGCCCTGGCGCGATCGGCAAAAAGTAAGCTAAGTGTGCTACCTGCTGTGAGTTCTGGGTGCCTGTGAGTCCTGGGTGTCTGCGAGTCCTGGGTGTAGCTAGATCCGCGTGTTCGGTTTTCCCTTTTTATCTTTGAGCAATCGCTATGTTTCTCGTCCTTCTGGAAACGTCTGGCAATCAGGGCTATATCTTTTCGACCAACAAGCTGCGTGAAAACGTCGGCGCATCGGAGATGACCTTTCGCGCTGGCACGAAATGGGTGCTGGATGCCGTGGCTCAGAACGGTGGAAATTCCCGTTTAGGAATCTGGAAAAATTCGCAGGGCACAGAAGAAATCCGAGAAGATAAAATCCGAAAAAAGCTGATGGATTCAGCGCTAAATCCGCCGCTGGAGTCAACGCCAGACATTGATTCTGAAATCATCCTGGCAACTTCTGGCAAGGCGCTAATTCTCACTCATGACGAAGAGAAAGCAAGAGGAATGATTCAAGCCGTCACGCTGAAGGCACTGAGAGAAGCAGCCGGATTGGATATCTTCGGCGTGTTTGAGGAATTTAGCTGGGAACAGGATAACCTATCGGATGTGAACGAGCGGGTGCATCGAAAATTTGCAGAAGCGCGATCGCACAATGCCACCCATCATCTCCGCTTTTTGCGATTGCCCGTGGTCGATCAGTGCGCCACCAGCGGTTTGCCTGCCAACGAAGTAGATCCAAAAGCGGCTGGAGGGGAATCTGTGCTGCGATCGCGCGTCTCCGTAGCAAAGCGCAGGAACTACGACAGTAATATCGAACGCATCGGAGAATTACTCAAGCGAAATCAGATTCCTCAAAGCTTTGCAGAAAGCATTAAAGCCCTAGATGACGAGGATGAACGGCAGAACAAGCAAGGTTCCTGGCGGGCTGTGATTCATGCCGATGGCAACGGCCTGGGCGAAATCTTTCTCAAGTTTGGAGCGCACCTGACCAAGCTGGGGAAAATGACGGGTGATATTAGCCAAAATAATCGCACCTATGTAGACGCATTGCGCCGTTTTTCCCTGGCGCTGGATGTTTGCACTGAGCAGGCATTTATCACCGCGCTGCGATCGTTTGGTACGGGGCTTGAGAAGTTGCCAATCGTGCCGTTGGTGCTGGGTGGCGATGACCTGACGGTGATTTGCGATGGCAAAGCGGCGCTGCGGTTTACGCAGCAGTTTCTCCTCGCCTTTGAAGCCGAAACGCAAAAGACCGATGATGCTCACTACCACGGCATTCTTCCTGAAATTGCTGAAGCAGCGCTGGGCGTGAATCGTCTCTCTTCTTGTGCAGGCGTGGCGATTATCAAGCCTCATTTTCCCTTTTCAGTTGCCTACGAGCTTTCGGAATCGCTCATGCAATCGGCAAAAGCAGTAAAGCAAAAGCTGACCCATGTGTTGCCTGATGAAACAAAAGCCGTTCCCTATCCCTGCTCTGCGCTAGATTTTCATGTGCTGTATGACACAAGCGGCGTGAACTTGAGACAGATCCGCGATCGCCTTAGCCCCACATCCGACACTCAGCTCTACATCGCGCCTTACATCCTCACTCCAGTTAAAGATCTGTCGGTCAAAGACGAGATGACGCAATGGGCAGAGCCGCATCAATGGGAACACCTAGCGCGTCGAGTTGAAGCGCTAAATGCAAAGGATGAAGACGGGCGGCGCAAACTGCCGAATAGCCAGATGCACAACCTGCGGAATGCACTGTCGCAAGGTGCAGAACTGGCAGATGCCCAGTATCGGCTGATTCGCAATCGCTATATTGATTCACACGCAGATGTACAAGATGAGGATGCTGTTGAGAAGGGCGATCGCCCCATTTTCGACATTCAAGCACTGGAAGGAGATCGCGAGTCTTTATTCACAAAAGTTACTGATCCTGTCACAGGAAAATCACTCAAAATGACTGGCTTGCTGGATGCGCTGGATGCGGCTGATTTTTTAGCCGCCGACCTCTCTGCGGACCCAATTTTTCAACGCGCTGCCGACCGGGAGGATGGCTAAATGAAATTTCAACTCACCATTACGATGCGGAGCGACTGGCATGTGGGCGCTGGCGCTGGGCGGCGAGGCGACATCGATCGGCTGATTCAGCGCAACCCCGACGGCTTACCTTACTTGCCTGCAAAGACGCTTACGGGCATTTGGCGAGATGCCTGCGAACTCATTGCCGATGGGCTGGATAGCACTGGAATCTCTGAGGATGCATCCACATCCTGGAACCAGTGGGTCGATTTCTTATTTGGAGATCAGCCTGCGATCGCCAACGCTGGAATTTCAACTGCGCCCCAGCCCGCCGCTCTTTCCATCCGAGCCGCCCACCTGCCGGAATCCCTGAGAAATTTGCTGAAGCATCGGGCCAAATCCTCCAGTCCTGCACATCAGGCATTGCAAAGTGCGTTTACCTTCATCAAACCCGGAATCAGCATTGATGACAGAGGATGTGCAAAGGAAGATTTTCTGCGCTTTGAAGAAATGGCGCGAATTGGCACGGTGCTGACGGCAGATTGTGAATTGCTGGCAGTGTTGACTCCGGATCAGCAGCAAGCAGCTTGTACTCTGTTGGCAGCGGGCGCAGCGGTGGTGGAACGGCTCGGCGGCAAGCGGCGGCGCGGTGCAGGTCGCTGCGAGTTCAAGATTGATTGGCCTAAGGAGGTTGGAATTCAGCAAGCCCTGTGGGACATTCTGGCGCAAGATGCACCTGAACTTCCCAAAGCTTCAACACACAGCTCAAATCACTCAGATCACTCAGAAAAGACGAATTCTCCGGAAATTCGCAGTGATCAATCCGGGTGGCAGCGAATCACGATCGCCCTAGAAGCCCTAACGCCCCTGGTCATTCCAGCCCGCACGGTTGGCAACGTAGTCGAAACGCTGGACTACATTCCCGGCACGCAATTGCTGCGGCTGGTACTGCAACAGGTGCGATCGCTCGGCGTGGATCTGGGCGATGCGGTGGGGCGGGGCGACCTGCTGGTGACGAATGCCACGGTTGCGATCGCCGATCAGCCAGGACAGCCGATTCCTGCTTGCCTGTTTTACGAAAAATCGGGCGGTGGACTGGACAAAGGAGGCAAGGTTTACAACCGTTTCTGTGAACTGGAGCCAGACGCTCAGCTCAAGGGCTATCGCAAAGGCTATATCGAGTTCACAAAGCGCCTAGAAACGCTCCCCGAATACCAAACCGTCGATACGCTCGTTGGCACACACAATACCATCGAAGACCAATACCAGCGCCCTACCAGCGAGGTCGGCGGGGTCTATAGCTATGAGGCGATCGCCCCTGGAACCTGCTTCCAGGCTGAGCTACGAATTCGATCATCAATATACGATGCACTGTGCCAGAAACAGGCTAACTGGTATGAGAAATTGCAGGGACATCACCGCATCGGACAATCTAAAAAAGATGATTATGGGGACGTTAAAATCACTGTAAAGATCATTCAACCGGAACGCGAAACGGATGCCCAAACGGAGGATTCAAAACCAACGGGAAAACTTTGGGTGTGGCTGCTTTCAGATGTGCTTCTGCGGAACGAGTCGCTGCGGCCGACGGCATCGGTCGAAGACTTTCGGCAAGCACTCCAGCAGACGCTCAGCGCTGAGGGGAATGAATCTATTCAGCTAGAACTCTCTACTCCCGGTGAGGGGTTAATTTCCGCCATGCTACGATCGCACCGAGTCGAGTCCTGGCAGACGCAGTGGAATTTGCCTCGTCCCTCTCTAGTGGGCATTGCGGCAGGAAACTGCATGGTCTTTGAGGTAAAATCTGGAACGCTTACTCCTCAGCGCCTCAGACAGCTTGAGCTATCGGGCATGGGCGAACGAACTGCGGAGGGCTACGGGCAGCTTTGCTTTAACCATCCACTGCTCAGCGAACCGTTGAGCGCTAAGAAACCAAAGCACAAATCTGAAAAAGCTGAGTCAAGTCCGCCGCCATCATTGATTAGCGCATCTAACTGCGATTCTGAGGTTTTCAAATATGCCCGCTTGATCGAGAAGGCGGCCTGGCGCGAGGCGATTCGCAGGGCTGCTTTGTTTTTAGCTAGTCAGGGCGATCGCCGTGAAAGACTGCTAGGCATTTGGATACACCAAACCGAACAGGGCGCGTTTGTGAGCCAGCCCAGCATGAGCCAGCTTGGTGGTTTGCGCTCAGTCCTCTCTCAACTGAAGTTCAATCAAAAAGAGCCAGTTCTGTCCTGGATCGAAAACATTCGAGAGAAGCGCTCTAACACATGGGATGGAACAAGAGATGGACTGGACAAGATTGAGCGTCTGATCCATGAAAAGATACAGATTTGGCAATGGATTAGCACTGCACTTTGTCATGCTGATCCGAATCAAAACAGCCTCAACCATCCCTCTCTTCAGGAACTCACCCTGACCCAAACGGGCGAATCAGAATTGAAGCAAGAGCTTTGGGCAGAAGCAGTTCAAGTTGTCATTGATGCCTGCATTCGCGCTCACAAGCGAGAGCTAGAGGAGCTAGAGAAAAAGCAGGAGCAAGCAGGCGTTGCAGCAGGAGCAAATCATGGCGCGTAAGATAGACGCTCGATACATCATCACAGGTACACTCATTGCCGAAAGCCCCTTGCACGTTGGCGGGTTAAACAATGACCCAATGGTTGATTTAACGCTGGCAATCAACGGAGCCGGAGACTACTACATTCCCGGCACCAGCCTTGCGGGGGCGCTGCGCGGCTGGATGGAGGAACTGGAAGAAGATTCCCAAATTATTTCCATGCTCTGGGGGCCGCGTCTGGGGCAAAACGGCAGAACGCAGAGCGACGACGGCCACGCGAGTTGGGTGCTGATAGAAGATGCCGTGATTCAGGGCGATGTGCAAACGGAACTGCGCGATGGGGTGGGAATCGATCGCTTTGGCGGCAGCGCCGCAGAATACATCAAATTCGATCGCGCGATTTTGCCGAAAGGTAGCAAGCTCAAGTTGCACATTACGTTAGATCGGGTTGCAGAGTCAAAGTTGGCGCTGAATGATGCTGAATGGAAAGCAGCCTGTGAAGCATGGTCGGGGCTATTGCAAGCACTGCAAGACGGCGACCTGAGCCTGGGCGCTGCCAAAACGCGGGGACTGGGAACCGTAAAGTTGGAAAAGTTGGAAGTTAAAGAGCAACTGTTCAACTCTCGTGCAGGCATTCTTGCGCTACTCAAAGGGGAATCTGGCAACTCGTCGATTTTTAATCTGGAGGCAAATACACCGCGAAAGGCGCGTTCTGGTTTGACCGTTACCATTGACTGGGAACCTGTTTCGCCGTTGATGGCAAAGGCAGAGCGCGAAGGTATCGCAGTCGATATGCTGCCGTTGGTGAGCAGCATTGGCGACCGAGTTGCGTTTGTGCTGCCGGGAAGCTCCATCAAAGGGGCGCTGCGAACCCAGGCAGAGCGCATCGTTCGCACGGTTTGCCCTAAGTTCAATCATGCCGCCGCAACAAAGCCAGCCGATTCCAAAAAAGCATTTTTGCAGCAGGTGGAGGTTCCACTGGTCGAGAACCTGTTCGGCAAGGCAGCCAAAACCGAGGGTAAGCAACAGCAAGGGCGCATGGGTGCATTGTCCGTTGCCGATTGCTACGCTGACCACGAAATCTCAGGACAGCAATGGGAAAAGATTCAGACCGCCAAGGAATCTGCGGAGTTGCTACAGGCTCTAAAAGACGCGAAGCTGCATGATGTGCAGCAGGCGTTTCACGTTGCGATCGATCGCTGGACGGGTGGCGCAGCGGATCAGTTTCTGTATAGCACGCTGGAACCGATGGGGGTGCAGTGGCAGCCGATCGCCCTCCGGATCAATCTGCATCGTTTGGAGGGGGCAGACCTGCAAAAACAGGGTGTGGCGCTGCTGCTGCTGGTGTTGCGAGATCTAATTCAGGGGCGAATTCCGCTGGGCTATGGCGTGAACCGAGGCATGGGGGCGATCGCCATCAAATCCATTTCGTTTTCAGCCAGCGGCGCGAACTTACCCGACGAAATCCAAGCCCTTCACAACGTCACGCTGAAGGTTGAACCAGAACAATCGCAAACTTACCTCACCGCCCAGCATCTCGCTCAGATCCGCAGCCTTGCAGGGTTGAACGATGCCTGGAAAGCCTGGATCAAATCAACAATTCCTTAGGAGGTTGCATCATGAGTGAGGCAGTCGCTACCAAAACGAAACTTTACAGGCAATCAGATCAGGACATCTCTTTGAAAGACGCGCTGAACAAGGTTAAAGAGCTGATGCCAGGGGCGATCGCACTACTTTATAGCCCCCAAGCTTGCAGGTTCGGCAAATTAGAGTCAGATGGACAAGTCACAATTTGCTGCAACAGTAAACAAGACTGGCAAGAGCAGCACTTGGATCTGTCCCCTGAGTCTAAAGCCAAAGTGTTTGAAGCCAGAGTATTCAACGAACAGGCAGAGCTACGCTGGCTCAGCATTCCCGGCAGAAAAGGAAAGGCTGTGCTGATCGCAGAAACAGACTTGGGCAATGGATTTGCAGACCACAGAGAACCATTAACCTATCTCGAAACCCTCGACCAGACCTACGTGCTTTGGGGCAAGCGTCTTGCACAGCGGACTCCAGAGCAGTGGAGCATCTTATCTGCGGCTCGAATCGGGTCGATGTCTGTTCCAATTTCCGCAGGCACTAGCAGCCAGGACACTGTGATTCTGCACAGTCGCGAGTACCTGGGCGAAGTTGATAAGTACGGCAATGTCGCAGTGCAAGAAGAACGCTTGGTGAAGTTGACTTGGCAAACCCACAAGGAGAGCAGCTATGAATAAGAAGCGAGTAAATTGGTCACAATTGGCACAACTCAAATCTCAGTTGCCACTCGGGGAAGAAAATGAAAACGACGTAACACTTGAAGACGTGAGGGAGAATGAATCCGCTTTTCAAGGAGGATTTCATAATCCTTACAACTTCATTCCTGCGCCCAGTCGAAAGCAAACTGGGGAACTTCAGGATGAAAAGCCATTGGGTCATGCGAGCTATTTAGAAAACAAGTGGAGTGGACGCATTCGTGTTTCTCTAGAGACAATCACACCATTGCTGATTCCTGATGCTGCCAATCTTAAGGCAAGTGGTCAGGAAAAGCATAAGAGCTATCCAATCCGAAAGCTTGGTGAGCAGCCTTATCTTCCTCCCACGTCTATAAAAGGAATGCTGAGAACAGCTTATGAGGCTGTGACGAACTCTCGGTTTGGGGTATTCCAAAATCATCAGGATCGGCTTGCCTATCGAATGCCTGCGACAGAGGGATTAAGTCTAGTGCCTGCCCGAATTGAGGGCGATTGCGATCGCATTCAACTTTTACCTGGAACCACCCCCGGTTTACCGACTTGGAATACTAAGAATGAACGCTGGAATATTCCCGGCAATTTGATGTATGCTGCGTGGCTACCTCGATATAAGAAGGGGAGCGATCGCCTCTCTCTGGATGCTCCTAAATTTACCGGAATGCAGCATGGGCAGGCTGTTAAGGTTTGGCTGCAAAAAGTAGAGCGAAAGCCTTTCTTTTACTGGGTAGTTTGTGACATGGTGCCCAGTTCATCCGAACTTCCTGAACGTCCAACTCCACCGAACTTAAGCAGGAGTCATAGACTCACCTCGGAAACATTAAAAATTGAAAATGCCTATCTATGTATCACCAACCAAAACATCAAGAACAAATACAATGAGCGGGTATTTTTCATCCGTCCAGAAGATGAGAAGAAATGGGGTGTGAGCTTAGATGAGCCTCAAGCTGACAAACTTAAGAAAGCTTGGAAAGAGCTAATTGAGAATTATCAAGAAGAACACAAACGCGAAATTGAAGCAGGCTCAGAACGTCCACCTCAAACCCAATACGGAAAATGGTCAAGACACATCACTGGAGGGAGTCAGGAAGCTCAACTGAAAGATGGCACTCTCTGCTATGCCTTTGCTGAGAAGGATGGGCAAGACTGGAAGGTGATTGCGCTGTATCCAGTGATGATTGCCAGGAAGCTGTTTGAGATCGATCCTGATTCACTTTTGCCTGAGTCGCTAAAACCTCCTGGCACATTCAATGAGCTTTCACCCGCCGATCG
Organism: Thermoleptolyngbya sp. C42_A2020_037; assembly: GCF_015272455.1. Lineage (NCBI taxonomy): Bacteria > Bacillati > Cyanobacteriota > Cyanophyceae > Oculatellales > Oculatellaceae > Thermoleptolyngbya > Thermoleptolyngbya sp. C42_A2020_037. The sequence continues at coordinate 268,218 of NZ_JACYLP010000056.1, read as the reverse complement.
CGTTTTTGGTTGGGTGAATCAGAAGGGCAAAGGTGCTTATAAAGGTCAGTTGCGGCTTCACTCAGTGAAGTGTTTGTCAACGGATGCGATTCAAAAGTTCACGGACGACCCAGCGAATCATCCTGGATTGCCGCTGACCATTTTGGGACAGCCAAAGCCCCAACAGTCTCGATTTTATGTTGCCAAGAATAAACAAGGCGAAGCTCTGGGGAATAATGTCTCCAAGCAAGATGGGTATGCCTCTGCAAATCAAGGGCTGCGGGGGCGGAAGGTGTATCCCCATCACAAGGCGATCGCCCAAAATGCCGACTATTGGAATGCCGACCATTGGGACGACCCGATGGGCGATCGCACTGGGCAATCTGTCAATGGCTACTATCAAGAATATCGCCGCCCGAAAAAAGACGGTGCTGAGCAGCGCGATAGCCAAAACCGCTCGATCCAAGACTGGGTGAAGCCCAAGACGCAGTTTGAATTTGACATTGACATTACAAACCTGTCGCCCGTAGAGTTGGGCGCGTTGCTCTGGCTGCTGGAGTTGCCAGATGGCCATTACCACCGACTGGGCGGCGGCAAGCCCCTCGGCTTTGGCAGTGTGCAGCTAAAGATTGATTGGAGCCAAACCGATCTGCGATTAGGACAAACTTGGAAGCAATATTATGAATCGCTGCTGCCGATCGAGCCACCCGATCCAGGGCAGGCAGCGGAATGTGTCGATGCGTTTAAGCAGGCCGTTGCACTTGCTTATTCACCGCACAAGAACAAAGAGGACTTTGAAAAAGTTCTGTTTATTCGAGCATTCAAGCAGGCCGCAAAAGGACTCGACGGCCCGATTCACTACCCTAGAGTGAAACCACAGCCAGACCCAGATGGCGAAAACTACAAATGGTTTACCGAAAATGAGAGCAAGGACAAGCGATCGCTCCCGCCGCTCTGGAATGAAACGGGTTTGCCCTATGGGGAATAACACGCTGGATTCGCAATCCAAAATCGCCAATCCAAAATCCAAATTGGTTCATATCTATGGAATCTTCGTTTGACTATCCGCCGACGGTAGAGCTGTTGGATTATCTGGTGCCTGGTATGCTGGGGCAAAAGGGCAATCTGCAAAAGGCAGTGCGGCTATGGGCGATTTTGCGATCGCTCTACGGCGAAAAACCCATGCTGCTTTCTACCGATGCAGTGGGTTCCTTTAGCAATGCCCAATGGCGAGACTCGTTCTTGCAGCCAGAGCAACAGCAAAGAACCCTCAAGCAGTGGCTCTTTCAGGATCAGCCTCAGATAGATGAAACGCTATGGCGGCAAGCATTTGTGAATCGCTATGGCATTCAGCGCGATCGCCTTTCTGCACTGTTGGGAGATTCGCCAGCAGATGAAGAGCCGATTCCGTTTCAAGTCGATCACCGCACCTTGCGGAACGACTTTGCAACGCTGGAAAAACTGGGCTGGCTCAAGGCTAGCGGCACAGGCAGCCAGCGGCGCTACTACAAAGTTAGCGTCTTGCCGACCTTGCCCTGGATTGCTGCGATCGCCGCCAAATCTGCGGACGAGCCAGCGTTGATCCACTTCATCCCGAATGATTTGGCTAACGTCGTTGAGCATTTTCCTCAGCCCATCAACGGCATCCAGCGGTTTATCCTGGATACGGAGTATATTATTTCCCAGGCTGTATCTTGCCAAGTGGAGCAATTACTCCAAACCTTAAAGGAGGGCTGGCAGCAGACTCCCGTACCTCCCGTGCGGCTGGTCTATCGCAGCATTCGCTACTACGAGGCAGAGTTTAATATCCTAACGTATCCCGTTTGCATTTATTATTTCCAGCGTGCGCCATACCTCTTTGCCTTTGGTCAAACGCCGCAGCATTTAGATGATGGTAAACCGGAGCATTGGAGCTGGTATGACTATCGCCTCGATCGAATTCTGTCTCTCCAGCTTTTGGATTGGAACGATCCATCACTGCCTGCCGAATGGCGGTTCAAGCCTTCACAGGTATTATCTTCGGCAAAGTCGGCCCCGCGCTTACCCAAGCGATTTGCTGAGAAAACACCGGAATTTGTGCAGCAAGAGGTTGCCTTGGCTATGGGTGTCGAAATTCATCGCCCGATCGCCCCTTTATTACTCAGATTTGAGCGCTATTTCTATGGCAACTACATTGCCAACACCGAACGCGCCAAGCTGTTTACTGAAATGGGCTTTGCCCAAGCAGAAAAGCGCTTTCGGGCTGATCCAGAGATCAGCAGGCAGGGCTTATCGCTAACCAAGCTGTTTGGCGATCGCCCCCGCCACAAGAGCAGCGTCTTTTGCACTGCCCAACATCGACTCGGCGACAACAATGTCGTGATGCGGCTGCGGGCGTGGGGTCCCAATGTAGAAGTGTTGCTGCCACTAAGTCTGCGTCAGCGCATGAAGGACGATATGCAAGAAACTTGGACGCTGTATGAATATAACCTAACTGGATAAAAACACCAAATAAATCATCCAAATCAGTAAGGATCAATCCACGCAGATGATTGCTAACAATCAGTCTCAATTCCAACCTCTTAGCTCGCGTTTTGCAAACGCCTTGACCTATGCCTTTCACTTGCATCAACATCAACTTCGCAAGGGCAGCACTGTGCCTTATATCAGTCACTTGATGAGTGTGGCGGCGCTAGTTCTCGAAGATGGTGGAGATGAAGACGCTGCGATCGCCGCACTGCTTCATGATGCAATTGAGGATCAGGGCGGGAATGCCACTCGGAATGAGATCCGGAAACAGTTTGGTGATGCCGTGCTACGCATTGTAGATGCCTGTACGGAATCGGACGAAACGCCAAAACCATCCTGGAAAGCACGAAAACTTCGGGCGATCGCCCAGATTCAGCAAGCCGAATCCGCCATTCAGCGCGTGATCCTTGCCGATAAGCTGCACAACTTGCGCTGTATCTGGGCAGACTGGCAGCGTCAGGGCGATCGCGTGTGGCAGCGTTTCAATGCCAGCCCTGCTGATATTCTGTGGTTCTACAGCATTTTCTTGCCTCGTGAGGCACATGCTGCCCTCTCGATGCAAGGGCTTATTGACCATCCGTGTGCCTCACTAGCTTCAAAAACGCTGTATCGGGCTTGCCTGGATGCCGTGGGCGATCGCTTTTCTAGCCCAATGCTAATAGAACTCCGCACACTGCTTACAAATCTGGAAAATTCTTTAGACAATCTCACCTCAAACGTAAACTCTCATGGCAAAACCCGTCTTCACAATTACTGATCACCCCCATGAGAATGGGCTAGTCTTTCGCTTGGTGGAGTTTGAAATTCCCACTGGAGTCACGACACCAGAGCAATTTGCAGAAGCGGTGCGAGAGATTGAACCAGCACTCGTGGGTTCATCGCCAATTTTGATCAACGGTCGTGGCCCGGTGTGGGGATACGGCATGATTTTTCATGCAGCGCACCCCAGTCCGGCGATCGCCACCTATGACCCCCGCCTGGGTTATGTCATTGTGCAAACGCATGATGAACGCTTTCAAGTTGGCAAGACGATCAGCCTCTAATCTCTACTCCAATCTCTAATTGTGTGCCCTCATCTACCATGACGACTCCCCATCGCCCCCTGACTCAACCCTCTTCTGCCACTGATCCCCGTGCCCACTATCACGGTCGCGTGATTGCCGTAGGCGGGCCGCCGCATTCAGGAAAATCAGTTTTTTTGGCAGAACTGTATCGACAGTTGTTGCAGCAACAGCCGTCGGGGGTATTTTTGCACCGCGCCTGTCCCGATGGAGAGGGCATGTGGTCTAATGAAGCCGATCCGACCGTGGTGCAGCAAATCCGCAAAAAAGCTGCCTTTTCGGAAGAGTTTGTTGGCTCAACGCTGCATGTGATTGAGCAATTGGGAAGAAACTCTCAGTTGTCTCTGATCTTGCTCGATCTGGGGGGCAAGCGCACGGCTGAGAATGCCGAAATCTTGCGGCGATCCACTCATTGCCTTGTGCTGTCAGCAGATGAGGAAGAGGCGATGCGCTGGCATGTCTTCGCCGCCGAGGAAGGGTGTCCAGTGCTGGCTAGCTTTCAGTCGCGCCTGGTGCGATCGCCCAACCATCAAATCGACCCGACTGCCCGCTCCACGATTCAGACCGATCGCCCCATTCCTCAAGGCACACTCGTCAACCTCTGCCGCGAATTGGGAGCCGATTGTTATCAAGAGGCGATCGCCCAGTTTGCCGACTGGCTGCTGACCCAACCGTATTAGCGCCCAACACCGACGCTTACTCAATTCGATAGCGAATCAGTTGGCGAACCTGCTCAGGCGGCAGGCTTAGCTCCTGGGCGATCGCCCGCTCCACCGTGGCATAGTCTGTGAGCGGATATTCAAACTCCAGCGCCTGCAACGTCGAGCCACGCACTTGGACGGCCACCTCAGACGTGCCCTCGCGCTGGTCAATCTCCACATCAATCGAAACCACCGTCAGCCGCAGTGTTAGCTCCACCTGTGGCGGATTGGGCAGAATGATTTGGTCTGGCAGGCGATAGGATTGCCCCAAAACGCTCTGGTTGAGCCAGCCTGTTCCCAGCCAGAAAAGCGCACCAACGGCAGGTAGCGTCAGGAAAAATAGCCCCAGTTTCAAGAATGACGCGGGCAACAGGCTGTTGGCGGGCGATCGCAGGGAGGATGAACTCTCCTGCTTTTGGGCAATCTGCCCATCCTGAGCGGATAGAATTCGGTTTTGGGAGAACCGGGCACGCAGCCAGCGAAATGGAGTCATAGCAGGTAAAATTTGAAACCTGGAGGCAGCCGCAGGACGAGCTTCCTGAGCAGAGCAGGGTTATGAAGATTCTATTGGCTGAAGATGATCCGATTCAACTGGAGCCGCTCCATGCCGCCCTTGCAAAAGCCGGCCACATTACGGATGCCACGCTGGATGGGGAAACCGCGCAGTGGCTCATGCAGGAACACACCTACGATCTGCTGATTTTGGACTGGATGTTGCCCAAGATTAGCGGGATTGATCTGTGTCAGCAGCATCGTCAGACAGGTAGAGGCACGCCGATTTTGATGCTGACTGCCAGGGATGGGTTGATGGATCGGGTAACGGGGCTGGACGCAGGCGCAGATGACTACCTGATAAAGCCAGTGAGCATTCTAGAACTGCTGGCGCGGGTGCGGGCGCTGGGGCGGCGATCGCCCCTTTGGACGGGCGACATCCTACATTTGGCAGATCTGCAACTGCATCTCGCCACGCTGACGGTTCAGCGGCAAGACGTGAGCATTCAGCTTTCGACGCGAGAGTTTCAGTTGATGGAATACTTGATGCGGCATCCTCAGCAAGTCCTGACCCGCGACCAGATTGAGCGAGCGCTGTGGGAATGGAACATGCAGCCGGAAAGTAAGGCAGTCGCGATTTTAATCCACCGGCTGCGATCGCGCCTGCAACCCCTGGGGGCAGAAACCTGGGTGCAGACGGTCTATGGCATGGGCTATCGCCTGAGCGTGCCAGAGGCAACTCTTTGAGACTCCGTTCTGATGCCGCTGACATGCTATTCAACCGCAGCCGCCAAAATCTAGCTACCTGGTTTACGCTCTCGATGGGCAGCATTCTGGTTGTCTTTGCAGCGCTGTTGTATTGGCGCGAGGCCCGCGATCGCCTGCAAACCTTTGACGCAGACCTCTACAATACGGCCCAAATCATGGCGGGCGGCGTTGAAGAGATTGAGTATCAATCGATTCGGCGCATCGACCTGGAAAGTGTGCCCCTGCTGGGAAACGATACGCTGGTGCTAGACACCTACTTGCACTTTGCCCGGTGGTATACGCCCGATCGACGGCTCCTCCAGTTTGTGGGAGACATTCCCGCTGCCACGCTAGAGGCACCTATTGGACTGGTCACTCTGACGGGTGCGGCATTGCGCCCGGCCGCTCCATCGAGTCCGTCACGGGCCGGCCCGCCTCAGCAGTTTCGCCAACTCACGCTGCCCGTGCGTCGGGGCGAGGAGGTGCTGGGCTTTTTGCAAATTGCGGCATCCCTCGATTCGGTTCAGGAACCCCTGCGAGAATTGCGGCTGTTCTTGTCGATCGGCGTGCCAGTGGCGCTGGGGGCGATCGCCCTCACAGGCTGGATTTTGGGTGGCGTGGCTATGCAGCCGATTCGCCAGTCCTATCAGCAGCTCCAGCAATTCACTGCCGATGCGTCTCATGAGCTGCGTGCGCCCCTGGCGGGCATCCTCAGCAACGCCCAGGTCGGGCTGATGGAGCCAGTGGACTCCCAGGAGCAGAGCCACCGCCTGCAAGCCATTGTCGAGATTGCCGAATCCATGAGCGCTTTAGTAGGTCAACTCCTGTTTTTGGCGCGACACTCTGGGCAACTGCCGCCGCATGTTTTGCAGTCCGTTGATTTGGGGCAACTGGTGAAACAGCTTGTAGACGCGACCCAGGCGCAAGCCACCCACCGCCAGCAAACCCTGCGCTGCACAGTGCCACAGACGGCCGTTCTGGTTTTCGCCGAGCCGCAAGTTTTGCAAATGGCGATCGCCAACCTGCTGCAAAATGCCTGTCGCTATACCCCCGCAGGCGGCACGATTGACCTGGTTCTTACTCAACAGCCCGCCAAAGCAATCCTGCAAGTCAGAGACACAGGCATCGGAATTGATGCAGCCGATTTGCCGCACATTTTCGATCGGTTCTATCGAGCTGATGCCGTGCGATCGCGCGAAACCGGGGGCGTGGGGTTGGGACTGGCGATCGCCCGTCAAATCATTGAAGCCCACCAGGGGAGCATTGCTGTCCGCAGCCAAATCCATCAAGGCTCGGTCTTTGAAATTCAGTTGCCGCTCATCCGGCAAAAAGGAAGCCGCAAGGGAAAACCCGCCCAGGGTTCCTGAAACCTTCTTGTTACTTTTGGCTGGCACTGTAGAAGCTGGCGCTGCACGGCTGCCCTCATCTTGTGCAGGTCTTTTGGAGTGCCCAGTTTCTTTAGCAAGATTTGATCAGGTCCATGAATCATCGCTTTACACGCACACTGCTGGAATCCTATGCTGCACATGCGCGAGAACGTCTGATCCACAAGACCAAGCAGGTGATGGAAACGCAAGAACTGTTTCTAAGAGAATTTATTCAAGCACATAAAAATACAGAGCTAGGACAACAGTTTGAACTGTCAACCATCAAAACACTGGAGCAGTTTCGTGAACAAGTTCCGGTGCTGCCCTACAGCTTCTATGAACCCTACACAGAACGAATTGCCCAGGGCGATCGGGGAGTCCTCAACCCCGATCCGGTGGTCTATATTAACCTCACCAGTGGAACCACCAGCCGCAAAAAACAAGTGCCCGTGACTCGACGCTATCAGCGCACGCTGCGTCGGGCTGACCTGGCCAGCATGGGCTTTGCGATCGCCGAACTGAAACAGCGCCGCCTCCCCTTTGGCAAAGCACTGCTCACCAATGCAGTGCCTCAACCCCAAACAACGAGCGGCGGCATCCCCACCGGCCCCGTCAGCGTGGGCAGCATTCGTCAGGGGCGACCGCTATTCCAGCATTTGTTTAGTCAGCCCTTCGAGGCGCTAGAAATCGCTGATACCCTGGCTCGCCACTATGTCTGCCTGCTGTTTGCGCTGCGCCATGCAGATTTGCGGGGCTGGGTCGCCAATTTCCCGATGCTGATGCTGCGAACCTGCCGCTATCTGGAAACCTATGCCGAGGAACTGATTCACGACCTAGAACAGGGGGCGATCGCCCCGTGGCTCCAGCTTGAACCCCACCTGCGGGCCCAGCTCGAACGGCGATTTACGGCGGCTCCCCAGCGGGCAACAGACTTGCGGGCTGCCCTCTACTATGATGGTCGGCTCACGCCCAAAGCGGCCTGGCCAGGACTCAGCTATCTCACCACTGCTCGCGGCGGCACTTCCAATTTTTATCTAGAGCGATTTCCCGACTACTTTGGCGACATCCCGGTATTTGGCGGCGTTTATGGCACCGCCGAAGCCACCTTTGGCGTTTATCCCAGTTTCAACACCGACGGCAGCATTCTGGCAATCGAGAGCGGCTTTTTTGAATTCGTCCCGCAGGATCAGTGGCATGTTGAACAGCCCAAAACCCTCCTGCCTGTGGAGGTGCAGGTTGGCGAACGATATCGTATCTTAGTGACCAGCTACAGCGGCTTCTATCGTTACGACATCGGCGATGTTGTGGAAGTCGTTGGATTTTATGAACAAGCGCCGCTGATTGTGTTTCGCCATCGGCAGGGTGGGCTGCTGTCTTCTACGACAGAGAAAACAACGGAATTTCATGCAATCCAGGTCATGGAACAGGTGCAGCGCGAGTTCAACATCAAGCTCCAAGACTTTTGCATTACCCTGTCTGCCGATGAGTTTCCAGCGCGATATTGGGTGAACATTGAGCTAGCCCCTGGACATTCTCTAGCGCGTCCGTATTCTTTCCTAATGCGGTTTGAATATTGGCTGCAACAGACTAATCTACTCTATGCCAGCGCCCGCCAGGATCAGGTGCCTCCGCCTGGTCTGCGGGTTCTGGCAGCAGGCAGCTTTGCCACGCTCCATCAGCGCCAGGTGCAGCGCGGTATATTTGATTCGCAGCTCAAGCTGCCCCATATCAGCGAAGATCGAACCCTGCTAGAGGGTCTACCCGTGCAGTATGAAATCGGGCTAAGCGATTTCCCAAATGCTAAGCCATTCTGCCATTCCGAATCGGATATTGCGCTATCAGATTTTGCGCTCAGCGGCAACGGGCCTGAGCCAAGTTCTCCGATCTGTGAGCCAGCGCCGCAAGTTCAGCCACAAACGCTTTGGGAGCCTCAACCTTGCCCAACCCGCCTTGTGCCAGAGCTGCACTGCTTGAGGGGCGCAAACCTAATTCGGGCGGATCTAGCAGGGGTAGATTTCAGCGGGCAAGACCTTTCCTATGCTGACCTCAGCGGCGCAAATCTCCAGGGTGCAGTTCTGCGGGGCGCAAACTTGACAGGGGCACTGCTGCGGGAGGCAAACCTGAGTAATGCAGATTTGAGTGAAAGTATCCTGATCAATACTGACCTGACGGATGCACGGCTCCATCGGGCCTGCCTGCGCGGGGCCGTGCTGGATGGGGCGTTTCTGACGCGAACAGACTTTAGCTATGCCGACCTTTCAGACGCAAATCTGAGTAAGGTGTTGATGTGGCATACAAACTTTAGCCATGCCAAGCACACGCTGCCAGCTTTGACCTCATCGCCCATGCTCTGAGCGTGCTGCAAGTCCGGCTTCCGGTATGTGGAGCATCGCAGAAGCAGCGACAGAACAGTGATGGAGCAGTTGCAATAGAGTAAGAGCCAGCTACACCCCCAGCGAAATCACGTCGGTAATGCTTTGTCCTTGGTGAACCCGATTGTGGCGCTGCCCCAGGCTATGCTCCTGGTGGTGCTGCTCGATCAGGTCTGCTTTCGTGCGAAATACCTGGGTGATTTTGGTCTGTGTGGCCACACCGATGGTCTTGCAGAGATCTTTCATCACCGGAAAGGAGATTGCCCATTTGTCTGCATGGGAGGTTTGGGCATTGTTATAGTCCATAATGGCGTACAGCGCCTTTAGCACGCCCGGATCGAGCGATGCATCTTCTGGGGCGGGTTTGGGTTTAGCGGCGCTGGGCCGGGCAGTGGTGGGCTTGGCGGCGGTGGGCTTGGCGGCGGTGGGGGCGATCGCCTTCTTGCCACGGGTCGATGAAACGCGGGACGCAGCTTTTTTCGACGCTACAGGCGTGGGTTCGGGTTCGGCAAGCGACACAGTGGGCACTGCTGGACGTACTATTTCGACCCCCTCAGAAGGGGCTGGCGTAGAAAGGGCTGGCGTGCTGCTGCCGTTTAGCAGCTTGCGGAAGGCTTCCAGCTTTTCTACGGCTGCATCTCGCTCCTGCCGGAGTCGCTGGTTTTCCTGCTGGAGGGCTGCAAGCTGAGCATTGGGCTGGGCTTGTCCTTGTTGCAGCGCTTGCTCTAGCTGCTTCACCTGGTTTTTTAGAGTTTCGATTTCGTTGGTAAACCAGGCCAGCGTTTTGGCCTGATCTGCCACAATCTTGAGGTCAACGGCGGCGGGTGAAGATTCGGCGGTCTCCTCGGCCGAGTTGACGGGTTCGGAGGCGGGTTGGGCGGACTGAGCGTGCGCCTCGACTACCTCTGCTGGATCAACGCCCAGCACCAAAAATATTTCTAGAACCTGGTGCAATAGATCTTCAGAACTGCGGTTTTTACCTTTGATGCCGATCTGTTCTGCAACGGCTTTTAGCAGGTTCAAATCCACAATCACGGGCTTTCGGTAAGCGCGTCGGGTTTTAGACGGCTTTTCATCAGACTCAGCGGCAGATGGCGTTTGGGGTTTGTCAGCGGTCGTCGCAGTCAGTTTGGCAAGCATTTCGGCAGCATTCGTTAGGTCGGTGTGGCTTACTTGGTCTTGGTCGGTCGTGATGAAATCGTCTGTCATGATGGTTTTGGAAGTCTGGGGATGACGGATGGGATACGAGAGTCGGTGGGATTGGGGCGATCGCCCGCCTTGGTTCTAGCGATCAGGCTTCGCAGGCTGAACTGCTTATGGTTCAAGGATTTTACAGATTAGAGCATCGGCGTGTGCTGCTGTTCAGGGGCAAAAATGGCAGAAGACTGTGAGCAGGGCGCGGCTGCTTTATCCATGCGGCGCAGTTTGGCGCAACCTGGCGCAATCTGGCGCGATCGCCCGATCGTCCGCCATCACGGCGGTTGGGGCAGTGGGCATGAGATACGCTCAACCCACAGCACTCGTCACCTTCGCCTCAAGCTGGCGTGCATTAACCTGCTGTGCATTAATCTGTGCATTAATTTTGACCAGAGCCTCAACAGAATAGCTTACTTAGAATAGCTTATTTCTAAAGAAAGCGTGCAAAAATATCTCACCTTTCAGGAAGGAATTGAGATCCAGGCAAATGACAACTCCAAAATTGCTCTGATAGGTCTCAAATAGGTGTCAAAATTGTCAGAATTTAGGGCACTCAAATCTGAGACGCAAAAGCAGTTCAAGTATACTAACGCCACGACTTCAGCTTGGTCAGGAGATGCTGCTTTTATCTTATTCCTGACAGCCTGAAACGCTGGAGTTTGAGGGCGATCGCCATTTTATAGGACTCAGCGAAAGCAGGTTTCCAGGTTAAATAGATTATCGGCATCAAAGTTCCTGGCATACTCTCGACGCTGCAATCGAGCAGGTTCCGAGCGCAAATAGCGATTGACCAAGGAGCGCCAGGGGCGATCGCCATCGGGCAAAGCCAGACCATAGAAACTGCATTCCAGAGATTCATTGGGCACTAGCCCAAAGTTGCCCGTAGCGTAAAAAGGTTCAGAGAAGACAATTCCGTTGACCGTGGTGTGGATCGGGTTGGGGCCACATTCCAGATGAACAGATCCATTCCGAACCAGGTCAAAGCGATTGTCTGCATTGGACGGCAGCACCACCAGCGCCACCGACCTTGATTCCGTCCTCGTAATATAGTCAGCCAGTTGCCTGGCCATGTCAAAGCAAAAGCCCGTCCACTCTGACTGTGGATTAACGTAACCCAGCGGAGCCACTTCGGAGCGAATCCCAATTCTCAGAACGCCCGTTGCGTCTAGATCGTCTAGCACGGAACGACTAGCGGCGACGGGTGAAGAACGGGATGCAAGAGGGCGATCGCCCCCCAGAATTTGCCCTCCGTAGGCAGCGACCAACTGCGCCGGGGATAAAGATTTAATCAGATAAAGCCGATTTTCGTCGTTGCTGAAGGCCGCCGCTCGCTGGGTCAGCACTTGTCCAAAGGAGGCAGTCAAGTAGGGAAGATACTCAGACGTTTCGGGGCGATCGCCCAAATAGGCTTTGAAAAACGCGACGCTGAGGTTGCGGATATAGGAACGCCCAATCGCCCAAGCCGGCCCCCGAATCCGCGCAGGAACCAGTTCTTCATTTTGGGGCGGGCTGGTGGAGAAGTGGGTTCCAGGCACCATCAGTCCCAAATACTGATCGGGGGCATCCATCCAGGCAAACATCGGAATTTGCTCATACACCGATGGCGCTAAGATATCGCGAGTCCCCGCTAGAATCAGCATCGGAATTTGCACATTGCCCACCCCGGACGGGCCATACAGGGTTGCCCCCATCGGATATTGAGCAATCCCAGCGCGAATGCGGGGGTCTGTAAAGTCATAGAGAGTCGGCGGCAAGAAGCGAGCGTGGCATTGCAGCAGAAACGATGGATTGAGCTGGGTTAACCCCTCCGCACAGCGCGGCACAAGCTGAGCCGGGTCGAAGCTGGCCCCTGCTGCTCCCAGAACGGTCATCGCACCCAGAGATTGACCGATAATGCCGACCCGCTGCACGTCGATTTGCCCCTGCCACTGGGGATCGGTCATGTCGAGTTTTTCTAGCTCGTCTAGCAAAAAGATAATGTCTTGCTGCCGACTCACATACTCCGTCGGACTGGTCAAATCGCCCAACCCACCTGCCAGGAACAGACTGCGATAGGTGTCCGTGGTGCCAACATGTTCGGGCACTGCAACGGCAAATCCATAGGAGGCCAGGTGTTCGCCATCTACCATGCCATCGCTGAGACGACCACCCCAGCCGTGGGTGTAAATGACCAGCGGCGCGGGCGTTGGAGCGTTCTCTGGAATGTAAACATCTACCCGCATGGTGTAGCGTCCAGAGAAACCATCGAGCGTCGTGCGAGTGGCTTGGATATCAAACGTCAACTGTTCCCGGCGAAAAGCATAGGGACCGGGCTGGCTCAGGTCTGGCAGCTGATCATAGGCAAACTCCGGATCAGCAGCGGCTTCTTGATTAGAGGCATCCATCACCACTTGAGCGGCTGCATCCTGATACAGAACGACGGTTTTCAAATCTTGCAGAAGCGCCATTAGCGAACGCAGATCGACTCGAATATCTGGAGTAGGATACTGCCGCATCCAGTCGATCCAGGTCCAGCCGTCTGGGTGATTGGCGGCAGAGAGGATGAGCGCCGATCGCACCGCACGAAACCCATTGAGTCCAGAATTGGTTTGCAGAGTCTTGCCGATGCTCTGCAACACCTGCTCCGCCATTGGAATACTGAGAACACGCGAGACTAGCGCGACATCGGCTTTCATTTCGTGCTGGAGCAGTCGCCGCAGTTGCGCTTGAGCGTCAGCATCCAAAAAGCCCAGAAATAGCCTTAAATTGCCCGATACTTGCCCCGTTTGGGCATAGGTTTCGAGCGCATCGACGGAGATCGAGAGTTGGAGGGGGCCCACGTAGGTCGTGAGCCGCTCTGCGCTGAGGGCTGGCGATGCTCCCAGCAGATTACCCCAAACGCCAATGCCCAGTGCAGCGCAGGTCGATAAGAAACCTGTAGAGAGCGATTGGATTAGTCTCCTGGAGGAACGATCAGCAAATCGTTGCAGGGAAGAGATTCTAGAGATGGACGGTTGAAACGAGTGACCCATCGGCTATTGCAGGTTCAAAATGGTTGGACAGGACAACTGAAGTAGGGGAATTTTCAATCCCAACCGTTCGCGCCCGACTTCTGCAATAGCTTACAGTATTTCCCTACGGGGTGCGGTACGATCTATTTCGCAAGAACAGGGGGCAGACATCCGCATTCCTCATCCGATAAGGGAAGACTTAGTTTTCCAGAAGCAGCGATCCCAACAGGCTAAGCAGCGTGCTGCCGTCGTCGTCTACGCCGTCGGGATCAGCGAGGTTATCGGCCTGGGGCAATATTGATGGATCGGTTGTATCTGTATTGCTGGGGCCGGCCCAGATGGGGGCGCCAGGAAAAATAAAGAGAAGATGCAGCCAGTCTTTCGTCAGAACTTGTTTCCAAATTGATGCGGTGCGACCTAGCGTTAGCAGACTAGTCGCCAAAAGCAGACAGTAGAAACCCTCTTAAAAAGAGCTCCGGGACTTACGCACTTGCGACAAGTTTTCCGGGTTTTGGACGATTTCTCGCGGGCTGCGCCCGCGAGAAATCGTCCAACTGCGTAAGTCCTAAGCTCGATAAAAGCATTCAAAGATACCTGACCTGCATCCCTAATGCTTCCGAAATTTGTTTTCGGCGGCGTAGACCAGCGATTGAAAAACATCTGACGTGATTGGAGCGATCGCCATTTTGTCTTGATCGAATTTACTGTATCGAAAAGCGTCAGTCCTCTATGTATCTATCCTCTATGTATGCGCTACAGCATTTTCTTGCAGAGTGAGATATGCGCTGTCTTGAAAAGACGAAGGTTTCGTAGCCTTCTGCACACATCACTAGCTTCAAAAACGCCGTACCTAGATATCCGCCATCCTAGGGAAGGAGTAGAACCGATGACAGTACCGCTATGGGTACCTGTCCTTTTAATACATAGACCTAGAATCGCCTCAGGAGCAAAATTGCAATCTCAACAAAACTTGACCCTGATACTCTAGAAGTTCGCCAATTCAGACTTTGCAAGGTTTTCAGCAATATCAGGTCTAGTCTTGTTTAAGATAATCAATGTAAATTCTGTGTGCAAGACAGCGCGGGATTCAGCAGTATCATGCGGTTTATTCAGTACATCCGCTCGACCATCCTGCCGTCGAGGTTAGTTCAATTGTTTATTCAATCGGGTCTGCGTTGGAATCAAGACAATTGTCCAGGGATGGCGGCGGCGTTGTCCTATCACGCGCTGTTTGCCATGTTTCCCCTGCTGCTGGTGATGTTGAGCATCATCAGTTCCTTGATCGGGCCAGATACGGAAGCGTTTCGGGCGATCGCCGCAGGGTTGGCGCGGGCCCTGCCGCCCGAAGCCCACGAACTGGTCAGGGGAACCATCGTCACGATGAATGAGAACAGCGTCGGCGCGGGACTGGTGGGCTTTGGGATTTTGCTCTTTGCATCGAGCAGTGTGTTTGGAGTATTGCGCTATTCGGTAAATTACATCTGGCGATCGGCCGATCCAGACTCCAACGGGCGGGGTCTGGTGGATTCAGTGCTATTTTTCATTAAAAATCGGCTATTTGCATTTTTGCTAGTGCTGGGAACAGCGCTGCTGCTGCTGGTTTCGCTCGTGTCCAACATTGCGATTCGGATTTTTTTGAATCTGGTCAAGACGCTCCAGGAAACCTTTGAAGTAACTCAGTTTGACGATATCTCGCTGGATCGAGGTCTGCAAACAGGGGTGTCTTTTTTAATATTGGCGATCGCCATTTGTATCTTATTCAAAATTCTACCCAGCGTGGGCATCCAATGGCGAGATGTCTGGCCTGGGGCACTGCTGACTGCCGTGGCAATCTTTGCATTACAGCAGCTTGTGGGCAATAGCGTCATCTCAATTGGCGGACGGTTTCTCTCCTACGGCGTGATCGGTAGCGTGATGATCCTGATGCTGTGGATTTTCTTGACCGTTCAGATTTTCTTCTTTGGCTGCGAGTTTACCTATGTCTATGCCCATTTATTTGGCAGTCGCCGCAGTCGTGTAAAGCATTAGAACGTTGTGTTCAAAACCCCCTCAGCATCACGATTGGGGTTAATATTCTTCAAATTGATGATGTCCACTGACTTCAACACACCTCCAAACCCAAAATCCAAAATCCAAAATCCCAGCTAAGCCCATGTCTTCCACGCCTTCCGCCCTCCAGGGTCTCAGCCAATCCGAAGTTCTTGCCCGTCGCGCTGCGGGACAGGGAAACGATATTCCAGTGCAAACCAGCCGCACCTATTGGGATATCTTTCGCGATAACCTGTTCACGTTTATCAACAGCGTGTATCTGTTCCTGAGCCTAGTGCTGATTGCCCTGGGGCGGGCCAGCGATGTGGTGGTGATTGCCTTTGTGGTGTTGCTCAACGTCGTCATCAACATTATTCAAGAAATTCGCGCCAAGCAAAAGCTAGACAAGATTGCGCTGCTGACGCGCCCTTCGGCCACGGTGATTCGAGATGGGCAATCGCAAGAGATTGACCTGGCAGAAATTGTGGTTGGCGATATTCTGATGCTCCGCCCTGGCGATCAGGTAGTGGTCGATGGCGTTGTGGTTGGTGAGGGCGAAGTCAAAGTAGACGAGTCTCTGCTAACGGGTGAATCGGATCAGATCCTCAAGCGGCCGGGCGACTCGGTATATTCCGGCAGCTTTTGCGTCAGTGGCTCGTCTTGCTATGAGGCAGAGAAGGTGGGGGCTGCCAGCCTGTCCAGCAAGATGACAGCGGAGGCACGTCGATTTCGGAAAGTCCTGACCCCGCTGCAACGCCGAATTAATCTGATTATTCGCCTGTTGCTGGGTGTGGCGATCGTGCTGGGATTGGTAACGTTTCTGCGAATGCTGCTGGGCGTTACTTCCATTACAGCGGGCGTACAAAACTTGGCGGTGCTAGTGGGGCTGGTGCCGATTGGCTTATATCTCATGATTACCCTGGCCTATGCACTGGGTGCAGTCCGCATTGCAGAACAGAGTGCGCTCGTACAGCAGTCCAATGCAGTGGAGTCTTTAAGTAACGTGGATGTCATGTGTTTGGACAAGACCGGGACTCTAACGGCGAATCGAATTAACCTGCGATCGCTCGAACCCATTTACACTGATCGCGCATGGCTGGAAGAACGCCTGGGAGAATACGCTGCGAGCGCCGCCGCGAGTAATAAAACGAATGATGCGATCGCCGAGTTTCTGCCCCGATCGCCGCGTTCTGTCAAGCAAGAAATCCCATTTTCCTCGGTTTATAAATGGAGTGCGATCGCCTTCTCAGATCAGCCTGGGGTGTACGTTCTGGGTGCGCCAGAGGTGCTGGCGATGGCTATGTCTCTGTCGGAAGATCTCCTTAAGCGCATCCAGGAAGGCGCAGACCAAGGACTACGGGTGCTGCTCTTCGCCCATAGCCCCGCGCTTCCCGACTGGTCAAATGCCTCAGAAACTCCAATTTTGCCCCCTGACCTGAAGCCACTGGCGCTCCTGTTCTTTGGAGATGAACTGCGGCCGGATGCCGAAAAAACGCTGGCAGAGTTCCGTCAGGCGGGCATCCAGGTCAAGGTGATTTCGGGCGATAACCCGGTCACAGTTGCAGCCCTGGCCAAACAAGCTGGGTTGAGCGACGACATCATCGCTGTGTCAGGTCAGGATCTGGCAGAAATGGAAGATTCAGCATTCACTCAAACCGCTGAGGAAAGTACGATTTTTGGGCGCATTACGCCAGAGCAAAAGGCGCGGCTGGTGCAGAGCCTCCAGGCTCGCGGGCACTATGTCGCCATGATGGGCGACGGGGTAAACGATGTGCTGTCGCTCAAGCAGGCAAATGTCGGCGTTGCGATGGAAAGCGGCAGCCAGGCCACGCGCAGCGTTGCCGATATTGTGCTGCTCAAAGACACCTTCAGCGCCTTGCCCAAAATCTTCACAGAAGGGCGACGCATCCGCAACGGCGTGGTAGATATCAGCAAGCTGTTTATGGTTCGGATTTTCTCGTTTATCTTGGCGATCGTAGCGATCGGCATGATTACGCTCTCGTTTCCCTTTAGCATCAAAGCCAGCACAATTGTCACGTTCCTCACCGTCGGTCTGCCGCCCTTTTTTGTCACGCTCTGGGCCCGCCCTACCAGACCCAAAGTGTCCTTGTGGGAATCCTTCCGTCATTTTGTCGTGCCTGCCGCACTCACCCTCTCTTTGGCGAGTATTTTGGTCTATCTCTACTTTTTGGCAGAAAACGTCGGCCCGTTGATGGACTGGTTGAGCGGCGCAATTTCGCTAGAAGAGTTGGCACGGCAAATCAATCGCGCACAGATCAGCCAAGCTCAGCAAATTGCAGAATCCGCAATGGTGACAATGCAAGTTTTGGGCGGGCTGCTGTTGCTGCCGTTCCTGAAGCCGCCAACGCCGAGTTGGGCGGGCGGAGAGCCGCTGAGTCGAGACTGGCGCTATACGATTCTGGCAGGACTGGTGCTGTTAATTTACATTGCGATTATTACGGTTCCCCCGCTGCAACGCTTTTTTGAATTGGCTCCTCTGGAACCGCAGGAATATATCGGCATTGGGCTGGTTGCTATTGTTTGGGCGCTGCTGGTGCGCTTTATCTGGCGACGCAAGCTGATGGAGCGCTTTCTGGGGCTGATTCCATTCTAAAACAGCATCTCTAGCGGTGGGGTATGCGGTGCCCCGAAGAGACAAAACCTTTGTGATCACTCGTGTACCTCACTTTAGAAACGTTGTAGGCTGAGTCTAGCTGCTGAATAAATCTGACTTTCGCCGTAGCAAACCCCGAAATGCCGTTTTCATCGTCTGAAAATCTCCGGGTCGATGCAGATACGCTGCCCTTCTCGACTGAGAACCGATCCGTTGCTGAACGTCGGGCGGAGGGCAAAGCTCTGCGTCAAGTCCTCAAGCGCTCGGCCCTCGGCAGCTATAGCCCTGCCGACCCTCGTGAAGACCCGATCGCAATTCTGGAAGCCCAGGCAAAAACTCGCTTATCTGACCTGGTGCCGATTCGCTACGGGCGAATGCTGGCTTCTCCCTTTGCGTTTTTGCGAGGAGCGGCGGCAATCATGATTCGAGATATTGCCCCAGCGCCAACAACGGGCTTGATGGTTCAAGCCTGCGGGGATGTTCATTTATCTAACTTTGGTGTGTTTGCTTCGGCAGAACGCAACTTGATCTTTGGGATCAACGATTTTGATGAAACATATCCAGGGGCATGGGAATGGGATTTGAAGCGGCTGGTGGCCAGCTTTGTGGTGGCGGGAAGGACGCTGGGAGCCAGTTCGGTGCTGTGTGAAGAAGCAGTGCGGGCGGTCGTGCAGTCCTATCGGCAAAATTTGCAGATCTATGCCGAAATGGGGCATCTAGAACTGTGGTACGAAACAATTTCAGAAGATGAGCTGCTTCAGAAGTTGCCCGATGAGCTACGCCAAAAAACCGATCGCCTCTTGACTAAGGCGCGTGAGAGAACGAACTTGCAGACACTAGATAAGATAACAGACTTGATTGATGACCAGCGCCATATTGTGGAGTCGCCGCCTTTGATCGTGCGTCTGGAAAAGACCAGCAGCGGGCGATCGCCCGTAGACGCGATCGCGCTCCTCATGCAGGACTATCTGACCTCCCTGAGTGGCGATCGCCGCTTTTTGCTGTCTCGATATAGAATTGTGGATGGGGCCCGCAAGGTGGTGGGAGTTGGCAGCGTCGGGACTCGATGTTCAGTCATTTACCTAGAAGGCACAGGCGACAATGATCCCCTGTTTCTGCAAATCAAAGAGGCCCAGCCTTCGGTTCTAGCACCCTACGTAGACCCAGTAAATCAAGATCCGCTCTGTCGGCATCGGCTGCCAGATCATCATCAGGGACACCGCGTTGTGATTGGGCAGCGATTGATCCAGGGTGCCCCAGACATTTTTCTAGGATGGGGGACGCTGGATGGCGTTCATTACTACCTTCGCCAACTGCGCGACATGAAAGGTTCCCTCAAGATCGAACCCGGTAAGTTTGCGCCCTCGTCCCTGCCAAACTACGGCGTGCTGTGCGGCTGGGCGCTGGCCCTCGCCCATGCCAAATCTGGCGATGCGGCGATGCTGGCAGGCTACGTGGGCAAGAGCGCCGCCCTAGATGACGCACTGGTTCCCTTTGCCAACGCCTATGCAGACCAGACAGAACGAGACTATGATCTGCTAGTGGCGGCAGCGCGACAGGGACGTATCCCCGTCACCGAGGGCGTTTAGGCAGCAATATGCGATACCGCACTTATCATTTACAACATTTGTAACCTGTTTTCACCGACTATTTTTCACCGACTATTATGACTTCTGAAACTTACTCTCCACCCGTCAACGTGCTGCTTCAGCTTGGGGAAAAGCGCCTGCGCCTACATCACAAGTGGATAGACTATCCCCAGCAGTATGGGTTCACTGAGGCGGATATTCCTGAATTGACTCGAATGGCGATCGACCAGGAATTAAATTGGGCTGAGTCGGATAACCCAGAGTCTTGGGCACCTGTTCATGCGTGGCGGGCACTAGGGCAGCTCAAAGCCGAGGATGCAGTTGAGCCGCTGCTCTCAGTCTTCAGCGCTATGGAAGAGAATGACTGGTTCAATGAAGAAATGCCTGAAGTCTTTGCGCTGATTGGTTCGGCGGCTCTCTCTCCAACTCGGGATTTTTTAGAAAATCCAAAGAATCCTTTCTACTGCCGCTGGACAGCAGCTAACATCCTGGTCAAACTGGGTCAAACCCACCCGGAGATGAGGGCAGCATGTGTGGCGGCTCTGGAAGCGACGCTTGAGCAGTATTCCAGCAACAGCCCAGAGATGAACGGGGTTTTGGTCAATAGCCTGCTGGATCTGGCATCTCGGGAGTCTGCGCCCATCATCGAGCAGGCCTATGCTGCGAAATGGGTAGACTTTTCGATATGTGGAGACTGGCTAGATGTGCAGCGTCACTTAGGCTTGCTCTCGCCAGCGGAAGTGTATGAGCATCGGCATCGGGTTGATGCAGAACGGCTGAGGGTGAAAACGTCGAAGCTGCCTGCGTCTCCTTCTAAGGGATTTGGTGCTGAAACTGCACAGAAGAAGCCGAAAAAGAAGAGTAAGTAAGCTAATTGTTGATTCCCTGCCCCGTGGCGATCGCCCCTCCCTGTCCTATTGGGTCAATATCACAGCGTTCGTAGAAACAGCGCGATCGCCCCTGTGTTATTACCGTGACCGATGTGCGGGCGTAATGTATGACGCTGAAAGCTGTCGGAATAGTGACAGGTGTGGCGAGTGACAGGTGTGGCGGGCCGACGCTCTATTTTGTCTCGGTCGCGCCCAAACATGAAACGCTGTGAATTCCCTAAATATTCGCAAATATTCGCTACACTTTGCTTTCAGGACTGACGCACTTGCGAGCGGTTTGCTGAATTTTGGACGATTTCTCGCGGGTGCAGCCCACGAGAAATTATCCGCCACGGGAAATTGTCCAACTGCATCAGTCCTAGTTTTCTAATCACGTTTGGGGCGATCGCCAATGACGGGTCTTCAGGTCACTGATTTCGGGGCAAATCTTGCAGTTGGAACAGCGGAACCGCTGGAGCCAGCCGTGTATATCGTGGGCGCGGGGCCCGGCGATCCAGAACTGCTGACGCTGAAGGCCTATCGCCTGCTGTCCCAGGCAGACGTGATTCTGGTAGCCGATTCGCTGGTGCCGCAGCAGGTGTTGGGCTGTGTTCGTCCGGATGCAGAGATTGTGCGGACGGCCAACAAAACGCTGGAAGACATTTTGCCGCTGATGGTGGCGCGAGTGCGATCGCACCAATCGGTCGTGCGGCTGCATTCCGGCGACCCCAGCCTCTACAGCGCCATCCACGAGCAAATGCACCTGCTGGCGGCAGCGGACATTCCCTTTGAGGTGATTCCGGGCATCAGCGCGTTTCAGGCGGCGGCGGCACGGCTAAAAGTAGAACTGACGCTGCCCGGACTGGTGCAAACCATCATCCTGACGCGGATTAGCGGGCGCACCCAGGTTCCCGATGCCGAAAATCTGGCTTCTCTGGCAGCGCACCAAGCCAGCCTGTGCCTCTACCTCAGCGCTCGCCATGTAGAAGCCGCCCAGTCGCAACTCATGGAACACTATGCCGCCGATACGCCCGTGGCGATTTGCTTTCGGCTGGGCTGGCCCGATGAGCAGATCTGGCTTACGCCGCTCAGCCAGATGGCAGCAACGACCCAAGAAAAAGACCTGATTCGCACGACGCTATACGTGATTAGTCCGGCGCTGGCGGCGGCAAGGGGTTCTGCGGAAAGATCTGAAACGTCCGTGCGATCGCGCTTGTATAACCCAGAGCATGATCACCTATTTCGGCGATCGCCCTCCAGGAGAGCGATCCAGCCATAGTTCAGCTATCGTAAAGGGTCCGCAGAGCGTCGCGGGGAAAGGAGCAAGCTCAGGAACTCTCAGAACAATTCTCAGAATATTTACTTAAGCACTTTGAACTTTTCCGTAATTTCACAGAAAACCCAATACACTATTTTCAAAGACCAGTAGTGATCCTGAAGGGCAGGCGGTGCGCTCCGTCTGCTCTTTTCTTTTCTGTCGGGATTTAGCCTTCTCTGATGTAGCAAATGCTTCACAGGCGAGCTTATGATTTTGGATTTTGGATTTTGGATTTGCGATTTTAGATTGCCGGTCAGCGTCCGCTGGGCCTCCGCAATTTCGTCCATAGCGATCCTTTAGAAGGATGGACACTAGGCCGGCCGGGTCACCTAGAACAGCACCAGGTCGATGCTGGGTGAAAAGGTCAACCCCGGCAGAAGCTGCATCACCAGCGTTCCGTTAAACGTCAGCGCTCCAGTGGCGCTGCTGTAGGCAAACTGGCTCGTCAGCATCGCCCCAGTGCCAAATTTGGAAATTTGAATTTTATCGCCTTCGGCGCGAGAAAAATCCTGAATCGTCGCCACGCCGTCGAAGCTGAAAAACGAGAAGGTGTCTGCGCCCGCGCCACCCGCCAGCGTGTCGTTGCCGCTGTTGCCGGATAGCACGTCATTTCCCTCGCCGCCGCTGAGGCTGTCGTTGCCCAGCCCGCCGGTCAGGGAGTCGTTGCCCGCGTTGCCCAGCAGCGTGTCGTCGCCGTCGCCGCCGCTGAGGGTATCATCGCCCTCTTGTCCCTCCAAGCGGTCGTTGCCATTGCCGCCAAAGATCTCGTCGTTGCCGCCGCCGCCAAACAGCGTATCCTTGCCGTCGCCGCCAAAGATCAGGTCGACATCCTCGCCGCCAAAAATCAGGTCGTTGCCGTCGCCGCCGCTGAGTTCCTGGTCATTGCCAAAGTTGACTTCCGTTGCACCGTCTGCCAGTCCGCCATAAATCGTGTCGTTGCCCGCGCCCCCCAGCAAGATATCCTTGCCATCGCCGCCGATCAGCAAATCTCGCCCCGCCATACCATCTATGATGTCGTTGCCTGGGCCGCCGTTGAGGGTGTCGTTCCCTGCGCCGCCGTTGAGGGTGTCGTTGCCTGCGCCCCCCAGCAAGTTATCTTTGCCCTCTTCGCCAAACAGCGAGTCATTGCCGCCACGACCGCGCAGGGTGTCATTGCCCTCCTGTCCCCGCAGGGTGTCGCTGCCGCTTTTGCCGTCTATCGTGTCGTCGCCTTTGCCTGCAAAGATTGCGTCGTCGCCAGCAGACCCCCCGTAGCGATCGCCCTGTTTGCCCAACCGCACCGGCACCACTCCCGCATCCAGCAGAATAATCGTCACTTCCTGCGATGCGGCCCCTTCTGCCAGGCGGATGCTGAAGATCTGGCTGCCCGCAGCGGGTTCTCGAAACACGTAGGTCGATTTGGCAAAGCCCAGGCCATCGCCCTCCGACAGCGTGAACACCACCGAGTCAGTACCGTCGGGCACGCCGTCGTTAAATACTTCAAACGAAACGGGGCCGGCTTCAAACTCGAAGGGAATACCGCCAGAGGCCGTGCCCACCTCTACTGGATCGAGCCAAGTGGGTAAGAAGTCGCTCTGATCCCACGACCGCTCATCGCCCCAGAAGGAAGACTGGTTGCGCTGCCGTCCTCTGCCCTTGGCTTTTTTACTCATAGATCGAACCTCTTGTATGGGCTACCGGAGACGCGGGAGCTGGGGAGGGGGTTCCTGCATCCACCGGGTTTGAAATGAAACGTTAGAATTGGGCCGCCTGCAATAGGCATTCCACCTTCTGGACTGACAATGCTTTCTTCAATCCTAAAGAACCCTTTTGCGGAATCTTTGAACGCATAAAAAAGGGCAGAGCTAAACACACTCTGCCCCTTTGGATTACGCTTGAGGAACGATACTTGATTGATTAGATCAAGTAAATTACGCCATTAGCTCACCCGTTTCCTGCAAAGCGTGGAGGCGGTGATAGATGCCGCCGTGGGCGAGGAGTTCCATATGGCTGCCCACTTCCACAATTTGACCCTGATCTAGCACCACGATCTGATCCGCTTCCCGCACCGTACTCAGGCGGTGGGCGATGATGATCGTCGTGCGCGTGCCCAGAATGTTTTGCATCGCCAACTGGATCGATCGCTCGGATTCGTAGTCCAGGCTGGAGGTGGCTTCATCAAACACTAGCACGTCCGGGTTCATCAGCAGGGCGCGGGCAATGCCGAGGCGCTGTCGCTGACCGCCAGAGAGCCGCACGCCCCGCTCGCCGACGACGGTGAGATAGCCCTGGGGCAGGGTTTTCACGAATTCGTCCACGCGGGCAATGTGGCAGGCTTCGGCGATCGCCTCCTGCGTTACGCGGGGGTTGCCGTAGGTCAGATTGTCCATCAGCGTGCCGTTGAACACATCCACCTCCTGGTGCACAATCGCCAGTCGCTTGCGATAGCCCGTGATGTCGAGCGATCGCACGTCCTGACCATCGATCAACACGCGCCCACTGTGCGGCTCGAAATAGCGAAACAGCAGCTTCACCAGAGTCGATTTGCCAGAACCAGAACGACCCACCAGCGCCACCGTCTGGCGCGGCTCGATCAGCAGATTGATGTTTTGTAGCACCGGGCGATCGCGCTCATAGCCAAAACTCAGGTTTTCAAAATGAACCTTACCGGTGAACTGGTAGTGGCGCACCGCTGCGGGCGGATCGAGTAAGTTATGGGAATCTTGCCCATCCGGAGTTTGCATGAACTCGTGAAAGCGGTTCATCGAGGCATAGCGGCGGGCAAACACCTCCGCCACGGTGCAGATTGGTTCCAGTTCTGCATAGGCCATGCTGGACACCGTGAGCGTCGTCACAAAATGCCCCAGCGAGATATTGCCCTGCACCGTCGCCCACAGCGTCAGCGCCAGCACCACAAACACCGACGACTCCACCACCAGCTTTTGCCAGGCAAACAGGGTGACGTAGCCCTTATGAACCCGATAGTCCACCACCTTAAACTCGCGTTCTATCCGCTGTCGCTGCCGCTCTAGCTCGTTTGCTTCCGTCGCAAAGGCTTTCACGGTTTTGATGTTGGTGATGATTTCCGAAGTGCGGCTTTCGGTGTTCTCCATGTATTCATCGAGCCGTTCCTCTTTTTTGATCAGTCGCCGCAGGTTGTGCAGCAGAAAGGCGAGAATCAGCACGAACGAAATCAGGAACAGGATCGCGATGCGCCACTCGATTAGTAAGATGACTCCAAAGATCCCAATCACGCGAACGATCTTGGGAATAAGCTGACCCGCGATTTCGGGATAGGTCCAGGTATGGTTTGCTAAGCCCCGCGCGACTCGCCCAGAGATGCGACCCGGATTGTTTTCGTCATAAAACTCCAACGGTAAAGAGAGAACTTTGGCGATCGCCCGAATTGTGTGATCGCGGCGTGATTTCAGCGCAATATCCCAGTGAAACCAGACCCCCAACCACGCCTGAATCGGCGCACGAACCACCGTCACCAAAAAGATAATGCCCAGCAGCACCACCAGCGAGAGCGATCGCCCCACGTCCCAATCGCCCATTGCGCCCACCTGCGCCACAAACCGCTGCAACGGCCCGTCCAGCGGCTGCCCCGACAGCACATTCAGCAGTTGCCCAATGGCATAGGGGACGGCCAAATCCACTACCTCAAACAGGCTGCTGGCCGTAATGCTAAACACCGAGAGGCCCCAGTATCGTCTGTAGTAATTCAGAATATTGTGAAAACTCTGTGAACTCGCCATCGCGGGAGACCTCCACCCAGATCGGCAGACAGGCATGTGCCCAAGAGCCTCATCAGAAACTCAGGGGCGATCGCCCTTCTGCACGGTTAGATTACGATTGTAGCACGATGTAATACAACCGACTGAAGATTCTGCATAGAGGCGCGACTGGCAACTGGCGAACCAGCCACCCAAGACAGCACACCCTAAACCCCATGCTGCCCTGGGGTTTGCTCTAGGCCTACCTCAAATCGCTATCCCAAAATAGTATCTAGAGAATATTTAGTGCCGGAAATACACAATGCTGCGCTGAAAACTCTGGATGCGCCTAGCATCCGGAAGCAGCCTCCAGACGGTAGGACAATTTTGTAGACGACAATTTGTAGACGACAATTTGTAGACGACTTGTAGACGACAAGTTGCAGGTGCAGTCAGTCATCGCCCCAGCACAGCCTATCTAGCGGGGAGCAGACCCAAAGCGATGCTGCGTCAACCGTCTATGCATGTGTTATGCATCGTGTTACGCATCGTGTTATGCATCGGGATCGGACGATCGCCCAGCGACCTAGCGAGGCGGATTCGGTTTCTGATGGCTGGTCAGACAGGGTAGAACCGTAAACAAAGAAAGCCAGAGCACCAGGGCACCAACTTCAAACATAGGATGTCGTTAAGGATTAGTTGATGTGAAACAGGGAACAGAGTAGAACCTGAAGCTGGGCAGCGGAGAGCCACAAAGCAAATCACAACATGCACCAACCTGAAACAGGCACAGACCAGACGCAGCCCGGATATCGACACAGACCGGATATCGACCCAAAACAAATTGAACTGCTGGTAGAAACTCCCCATTTGCTGGTCACTGAATCGTCCTTTAGCGCGGCTGTAGAACTGCTTACTTGAGGTCACTGAGCAGTCCTTCAGAAACAGGACTCGTATCTTCTATTCTTACCATTAATTTCACGGATTCATACCGTCAACATACTGAGTTCCCCAGATCACGGCGGTTCATCCAATCGGGCGATCGCGCTTCATTATTCCTCAAGGTTGACGACAGTTTCCGAGTGGGAATACTACAGGTTAGTGTTTTGGGGTTAGAGCCATTTGAAACCCTTGATTCCGCCTTGATCTGTCATCTGCTTGAAGCAAAATGACCGGTTTGAATCCAGAGAAATGGCTCAAAATCCTTCTTTTGAAGGAGATTTAGAGGAGCGCCTGTTGATGGGCAATCCAGCAGTCAGGTCGGTGCATCCGCCCTTGCAACCTGATGCACCCTGCCTGATGTTTCACCCCCCCTCTTTGCATCAGTCGTTGCAGAGTCATTATCCCTAAGCTCATTAACTTTCTCATGTCCGCAGAACCCCTTACCGAGTCATTACCAGAGCCGCCCACGGGAGCATCCGCCGGATTCGCCGACAACTGGAGCTACCTGAAGACCGAACTAGGCTGGCTAGAACGGATGTTGATGGTGGCGGTGGCGCGACAAAAAAAGGAAGCCAAAGAAATCGACCGGGTAGCCCAGTCGCGGGCAGACCGAGTGACGAGCCACTGGTGGCAGGGCGTGATTTCGCTGGACGGCAAGATTTGCTACGACGAATATCGCCAGCCGCCTGCGACAACCGCGGTGACCACACCCCGACCGGGCTATCAGCAGCAGCTTGAGGGACGCATCCGGGCGACAGAGTCCCGCGGCATTTCACTGGGGCTGCCGATGTTGTGCGATCGCCTCCAGCTTTCGCTGTTTGAAAAGCAGGTGATTTTGCTGGCGATCGCCCCAGAGGTGAACCGCCGCTATGCCCGTCTATATCGCTTTTTGCAGGGGGAAGAGTCTGCCATGTCTGACCTGCCCACAGTGAACCTGGCGCTGCAACTGTTGTGTCGCAATGACCAGGAATGGCGAGTCGGGCGATCGCACCTGCTGGATGACGCGCCCCTGCTAAAGTTGGGTCTGCTAGAGCGACACCCGCGCAACACCGACACCCTGCTCAACCAATCGCTGCGGCTGGCGGCTCCCCTGGTCAACTTCTTGCTAGACGAACAGCCCCAGGCGGCGGTGCTGGATCGCCTGCTGCAACCTGCCGCCGTCGAGTCGTTTTTGACCCTCCGCCGGACGGAAGTGCGGTGGGATGCGCTGGTATTGCCAGAATCGCTGATCGAGCGGCTGCGATCGCTCTGTGATCTGGCCAGCGCCGCTGCCGTTTCCCCGACCGCCAGCGGGCCCGTCGCCGTACTAGCTGGGCCCTCGGGGGTCGGCAAAACCCTAGCCGCCGAGGCGATCGCCCACACATTGGGGCAGCCCTTGGCAACGGTCGATCTGTCCCAGGTCAACCCGGCCGACTTTCCGCTGCTGCTGCAAGACATCGAGGCTACCCGTCCGCCGTTGCTGCTGGTAAAATCGGCCCAGCTTTGGCTGCGACGGTCAGCGGCGATCGCCCCCTCCGAAATCTCCCGCCTGCTTTCCCTTCGGCAAGAAGATAGAACGCTGACCCTATTCAGCCTGCCCCACGCCGAGGCGATCGCCCTGCCCTGGCAACGCCAGCTCCGTCCGGTTCTCTCGTTTGCCATGCCCGACGCGGCTCAACGCTGGCAGATCTGGCAGCAAACAGAACTGTTTCCGCAAAGCAGCCCCATCGACTGGGAGGCTCTGGCCAAGCAGCTTGCCGTATCCGGTGGCGAGATTCGGGCGATCGCCCAGACTGCCCGCCAGCTTCAGCTTGCCAAGGATGCGCCCTTGGCCGAACACTTGCAGCGGGCGATCGCCCTGCGAGGACATTCTCTCTCACTGCCACTGCGGTCGCGCAGCCGGGGGCGCAAAGTGCAGAAAGAGTCTTAGCAGATTGGCAATCCAAAATCGTCAATACTAAAATTCAAAAGCGGTATTGCCCCCATGTATTGCCTCAACCCCCGCTGTCCCAAGCCTGCCAATCCCCAGAGCCATCGCTTTTGTCAGACCTGTGGGGCGCGGCTGCTGCTGGGCGATCGCTATCGGGCCTATCAACCCTTGGGCAATGGCGAATCAAGCCGCACCTTTTTGGGGCTAGATACCCACAAAATTACCGACAACCGCTGCATTATCAAGCGCTTTCAAAACCAAACTGGCGAAGAACGATTTCGACAAGAAACGGCGCGACTCGACGAACTCAGCAGCCATCCGCAAATTCCCGACCTCTACGCCTACTTTGAGCGCGAAGATGTCCAATTTCTGGTGCAGGAATTTGTCGAAGGGCGCAGCCTGTTTCAGGAAATGACCCAGGACGGCAGCTTCGACGAATCCCAAATTCGCGCCCTGCTGGCTGAGATCTTGCCCCTCCTGCAATTTCTCCACGACCACCAGATTATCCATCGAGACATCAAGCCCACAAACCTAATTCGCAAAGGGCAGCCCCCCAGCGGCGGGCAGCAGGCAGAACTCGATGTCACCAGTTGGGCACTAACAGACGCACCAGAACTAACTGGCTGGCTGCAACCCTCCAAAATCCAAAATCCAAAATCCAAAATCCAAAATCCAAAATCTCTCGTCTTGGTCGATTTTGGCGCAGCCAAACGCCTCACCCAATCCGCCCTGGCCCGTCCGGGAACCCTCATGGGCAGCGCCGAGTATGCTGCGCCAGAGCAGCTGATGGGCCAGGCAACCTACGCCAGCGATTTATACAGCTTGGGCGTAACCTGCATTCAGCTTTTGACAGGGCTAAGTCCGTTTGAGCTATTTGACAGCGTCCGGGGGCTGTGGCACTGGCGGTCGGTGGCGGGCAGCATCAGCGACACCCTGGCACAGGTTTTGGACAAAATGCTGGCCACGAGCCTGGGCGATCGCTTTTCGTCTGCCGCTGCGGTGATGGACGTGCTTGGCATTCGGAATCAGGAATCGACGATCGGCAGTCCGGGAACCAGGGTCAGCCTGAAACCCGAACCCGAAAGCCACTGGCGCTGTGTGGGGACGCTGGAGGTGGGGGCGGGGGTGAATGCGATCGCCCCCCTCCCTGGTCGAGATCTGCTGTTTAGCGGCGGCAATGACGGGCGGCTGGTGGTGTGGGACTGCGATCGCGGCGAGGCGCTATGGATGTTTGAGGAGCCAGGGGTGGTCGTGACGACGGTGGCGGTGAGTCCCCTAGGCAACACGCTGGCCAGCGGCGGCTTTGACCGCACCATCAAGCTTTGGGACTGGCAGGCCGGCACGCGGACGCGGACGCTGGTGGGCCATACAGACGTGGTGACGGCGATCGCCTTTGCCCCCGACGGTACCCTCTACAGCGCCAGCCGCGACAAAACGATTCGCCAATGGCTGCCCCACACTGGCGAGGCGATCGCCACCTTTACCAGCCACAAAGCAGCGGTAGAGGCGATCGCCCTCCACCCGCAGCAGCCGATTCTGGTCAGCGGTGGCGCAGAAGGCGCGGTAAAAATTTGGCATACTGGCACGCGAGAACTGCTGCGAACCCTATCGGGGCACGGGGCCCAAGTGAGTGCGATCGCCCTACCCCCAGAGTCGGCTACGGCGCAAAGCAGCACCGTCCTCAGCGGCAGTTGGGACATGTCGCTTAAGCTGCGAAACCTACACGCGGGCGGGCTGCGCTACAACCTGACCAGCCATCTATTGCCGATTACGGCCCTCTCTTGCAACCCATCCGCCCGCCTGCTGTCTACCGCCAGCCACGACACTACTGTTAAAATCTGGAGTCTAGAAACAGGGGCGCTGCAAGCGACTCTCACAGGGCACACGGCTGCGGTGGAGAGCGTCGCATTTCTGTCCGAGAAGCGTCTCGCCAGCGCTGGACGAGACGGCACAATCAGGCTCTGGCAGATATCCTAAGCAAGTTTCAACCACTGAGTAGAAAGACTCACTTGGCTCGCCCAGTAGCCGCGTGTTTCCGAGTCAATAAACGATGAATTTTTCAGGAAGCTGGCTGAATCGGCTAAAACCCTGATGTACCAGGCATCTTGGATTGTTATATTTGAGGGAATCAAGGGGTTTTACCCCTCAGCGCTGACCGTATTTTCCAGGCTGCTTAATCTATGCTTTGTATTTTTTGAAGCCAGCCTAAGTGTTTACACGTAAAAGGTTGGCTAACTGGCGGATTCTCAGTAGTTACACCTGCTTAAGCTTTATGTTAGGCTTCACATAATTTCAGATTAAGTGAATCTATCGAGAAGATTCAGCAGAGATGTAGCTAGCCCCCCATTCGCTAGCTGAAAATCATAAAAAGGATGTGCATTTATGATTTCAGGAGCTTTGTCATTCGTTGAATCTACAGAAATGAACACCCAGTCATCTGCCAAAGAAGCGACTCATTCTCTCTTCAAAACGATTCCGCCAGAACGGGTTGGAATCGATGGTGAGTACGACTATAACGGACTTGCAAATCGCGTCATGCAGGCATTAGAACAGCAATTTAGCTACGAGGACTTGCAGCATCTAAAGGTGTACCAACGAGGGACAGTAGTGATGCTTTCAGGCAAGCTCTCCAGTCAACAGTTGCTTCAGCAAATTCGCTGCATTTCTCTTAGTATGTCTGGTGCAACGGATGTTGAAACGCACGGCGTGAGCATTGTGCCCCAGTCTGTCTCTAGAGGTGCTGCTTAGGGCAGCTTCGTCAAAGGCTCACCCTGATTTCCTGATTTACGATTTTTTAGAGTTTTTAAGAGGCGCAGGCTCTGTCGGTAGAAGCTTTAGCTCACAACTTTAGCTCCAGAATTGATCCAGATCAAAGCCCGAAATTTCTTCTTGAATCTCCTGAAAATAGTTGCTGCGGGTAATCATTTCTACTTCTGTAGCACGACGACTTTGATCGATTTCGATCTGGAGTTCTTCTAGGTGGCGGCGAATCTCTTCTTCCCAGCGCTTTCGCTCGGTAATATCCTGCACAATGCCTTCGTAATAAAGGATGTTTCCTTTTGGATCTCGTACGGCTCTAGTACTTTCCTCCACCCAAATCATCGTCCCATCTTTTTGATAGCTCTGGTAAGTAAACGCTTCAATCCGGTCGGTGATTTCTAGCGCTGTTTTGAAGGCCTGGCGACGCTCTGGATGGACATAGATTTGGGTCGAAATGTCTTTTACTGAATTCACCATATCTTCGGGCGAATCGTACCCATAGAGGCGGGCCATGGCTGGGTTGACGTTAATATATCGCCCATCGGTCGTGGACTGAAAAATACCCTCGACGGCGTTTTCATAAATGCTGCGATATTTTTCTTCAGCAATGCGAAGCGATTCTTCTACTCGTTTACGAGCAGTGATATCGCGCACCATAATCAGCACTTCATCTTGTCCCAAGACGGCAATGCGGACTTCTTCATCCTGCCGCTTGCCATTGACCTCGATTTGCTGTTCGTAGACCTGAAGCCGCCCGGTCGTAAGGGCCTGCTGAATATACTTGAGGCGAGTTTCGGCGATCGCCCTCGGCAGCGAATCCGTTACGTTGGAACCGGGCACAAACTGCTCATTGCCGTAGACTTGCAGCAGGCGATCGCCCCCCACAATGTCGATGTAGGTTCCATCCCCGCTGACCCGCATTAGCAAATCGGGAATCGCCGTGACGATGGCGCGGTTGGTGGCTTCGCTCTGGCGCAGCGCCTCGAAGGAATCCTTGAGCTGGTGGCTCATGCGGGTAAACGTGTTAGCCAGGGTTTGAATTTCAGTAATCGAGCCGATGGGTTCAACGGGCTGTCCCCAGTTACCCTCGGCAATACCCGCTGTGGCCTGGGTGACGCGCAGGATCGGACCGGTGATCCAGCGGGCCGTAAGGATGCTGCCCAGGATCGATGCCCCCAGCGCCCCCAGACAGAGCAGCCCTGTGTTGCGTGTGCTGGCATCGATCTGCGCCATAAAGTCTGACTCTGGCACGACAACGACAATCAGCCAGTCTAGCCCGTAGCCGTCGCGAAACGGCACCACTTCAAGAAACTGGCGTTGCCCATTGAGCGAAAAATCTAGCCGCTGGGGCTGGGCGATCGCGCTGGCATCAAACCCGCCAAACCGCTGCGTCAGGTAAGCTGCTGTTTCGCGCACCAGCCGATCCTTACTTGCAGTGGCGGGCAACAGCTTGGCATCCTGCCCTTCGCCCAGCATCAGCGGCTCGTCGATGGAGTTGGAAATCAGGTTGCCGCTGCGATCCATGATGAAAGCCTGCCCCGTTTTGCCGATCTGGAGATTCCGCAAAAACATGCGAAACTCTTCTGGCAGCACCACATCCGTCGCGCAAACGCCGATCAGCTTGCGCCCCGCTTTGTCATATACAGGCTGGCTGGCGGTGACGTTGGGCAATCCGGTCGTAAATGCAATGTAGATATCTGTCCAGGTGGGCCGCTCTGCTAGCACTGCGGCCTTGTACCACGGGCGCTGACGCGAGTCGAAGGGCCGGTCGAGCTGGCGCAGGCGGTAGGTGCGCTCGCCTCGCACGTCCAGGCTGTAATATTCCCGCAAAAACTGGTTGGAGGCATTGCCATAGGACAATTGTAGGGAGCCATCCTGGGGCGATCGCAGCACGCCAAAAAACTCCCCCGCCTGGGCGCTACCGCAATAGACAAACGCTACCGTCGGCGCAATTTTCATCTGCTGATAAAACTGGCTCTCGCCCCGCGACGCATTTTCAATATCCAGATCGCCCAGGGAAAAAGCGCTGGCATTCAGTCGATTGATTTCGTGGGGTACTGCAAAATAGCCCTGTAGCTCTCGCTCGATGCGGGCGGTCAGTTCTTGCCGGAGTTGGTTTGCCAGATCATTTACCGCCTTTTGCCCATTGCGAAACGAAAGGTAGCCTACTAGCCCCACGACTCCAATAATTTGGGCAACCGAAGCCAAAATCAGTAGGTTTCTGAGTGGCAAACTCTTGGGCATTGAACGGATGAGGATAAATCTGGAGGGGCAGAAGGATGGCTCTATGGCGCTGACATGAAGGCGGTAGAGGAGTTTTGGGTTTTGGGTTTCGGATTTTAGGGCTGGGGGTGAGATATCCCCTGGTAGGGGGTTTCGCCTATCATAACCCTCGGACAAGAGAATTAAAGCAAGTGTTGCGGGGCTGGCATGATGAAGATGGAGGTTAACGGCAGGGCTGCTGGCGAGCCGCTTCGGGGGCTTGTTTCAGGGTCTGCTGTAGGGAAGTGAGCAGGCGAATCCAAAAGGGTCACAAACTCTCTTGAGTGCCCATTCGATAGCTCATCGCGTAACGATGGCGCAACGACTCAACAATATCCAGCAGTAATAATTCAACGTTGGGCGTTGAAATTTAGACTTTGAACCCAGACAGAAACAACAAGACGACGGATGCAATCCAGCACTGACCTCAAGTTGAGCATGAAAGACCGAATCACTGAGCCGGAGGCCATCGCCCTGCTGGAACAAATGCGACGAGAGCCGATCGTCACGTCGCTCTGTTCAGAGGCGATCGCCACCAACCTAGTGCAACTGGGAACTGGCGATCCGCCGATTTTGCTGCTGCACGGATTTGATAGTTCCTTGCTGGAGTTTCGGCGGCTGATGCCGCTGCTGGCAGCCTATTTCAACACCTGGGCGATTGACCTGTGGGGATTTGGGTTTACCGAGCGGCGACCCGACCTAGACATTCATACAACAGCACTCCGCACACACTTGCACTATGCCTGGAAAACCCTAATTGGGCAACCTGTGGTGCTGGTGGGGGTGTCGATGGGTGGTGCGGCGGCGATCGACTTTGCGCTGCGCTATCCCGATGCAGTGCGGCGGCTGGTGCTGATCGACAGCGCGGGCTATCGCAGCGGCCCCGCCTTTGCCAAACTGCTGCCAATGGCGATCGCCCGACAGGGAGCGCGGTTTTTGGCTCGTCCTACGGTGCGCCAAGACGTGACGCGGCGGGCATTTTACAATTCTCAACTGGCCACCGACAGCGCCTACGCCTGCGGGGCATTGCACCTGGCAGAACCCCACTGGGAAACAGCCCTGGCCCAGTTCACTCGCAGCGGCGGCTACGGTTCATTTCGTTCTCAACTGTCCACGCTCCGTCCGCCCACGCTAATCCTCTGGGGCGACACAGACCGCATCTTGGGAACTCGCGACGCGCTTAGGCTAGCCCACAGGATTCCCCAAAGTCAACTGATCTGGATTTCCCAATGCGGACATCTGCCCCACCTCGAAAAGCCGCAGGAGGTCGCCACTGCAATCTGCCAGTTTTGCCAACCCAACGCCCAATGACAGACCTCCGTC
The DNA here is from genome assembly GCF_015272455.1 of Thermoleptolyngbya sp. C42_A2020_037. Taxonomy (NCBI): domain Bacteria; kingdom Bacillati; phylum Cyanobacteriota; class Cyanophyceae; order Oculatellales; family Oculatellaceae; genus Thermoleptolyngbya; species Thermoleptolyngbya sp. C42_A2020_037. The sequence goes on along the minus strand of NZ_JACYLP010000056.1, from coordinate 233,495 downwards.
TTTGGAGACTCGCGCACTGCTCACCCCAAAGCCTTAAACTAATCATGAAAACGACGTATCACCAGCTACAAAATGCTCCCCTAAGCGGTGATAGAACGAATCTGCTGGTGTGCGGACTGAATTTAAACTTTCAGGAGTGATCGATTAAATGAAAAAAGTAGAAGCGATTATTCGGCCCTTTAAGCTGGATGAAGTCAAAATTGCCCTGGTCAATGCGGGCATCGTGGGGATGACCGTTTCCGAAGTGCGTGGCTTTGGGCGGCAAAAAGGGCAAACCGAGCGCTACCGGGGATCGGAATACACGGTAGAGTTTTTACAAAAGCTAAAAATTGAGATTGTGGTGGAAGACGAGCAGGTAGACATGGTGGTGGAAAAGGTGATTGCCGCCGCCCGCACCGGAGAAATCGGCGACGGCAAGATTTTCATCACCCCGGTAGACAAGATTATCCGAATCCGCACGGGCGAGGCTAACCAGGAAGCGATTTAATCTCGCTGCCTGTTCTGCTGTCCATTTTGCATTTCCTGTCTATCTTTCGTCAGCGAGGCGCTCTAGCTCTGGCAGCAGCGCCGCAAACGCAAGCCCCCGGTGACTGATGCGATGCTTCAGGTCTGGGGGCATTTCTGCATAGGTCATGCTGTATTCCGGCACGTAGAAGATCGGATCATAGCCGAAGCCGCCTGCGCCTGCGGGGGAGGTGGCAATTTCGCCGGGGCAGATGCCCTCGGTCTGAAACGCAATGGAACCATCGGGACGGGCGATCGCCACTGCACAGACAAACTGGGCCCGCCGATCGGTCTTTCCCTCCATTTCCCGCAGCAGCCGCGCAATCCGATCTGCATCACTCTTGCCATATCGCGCTGAATATAACCCCGGCGCACCGCCCAGCGCGTCCACCTGGAGTCCGCTGTCATCGGCGATCGCCCACTCTCCCGTTGCCGCTGCCACCTGCGAGGCCTTCAGCGCCGCATTCTCCAGAAATGTGTTACCGGTTTCTTCAATCTCTAGCGTCGCAGGCTTCAGTTTCAGTTCCCACGGCGTTTCTGCCAGATAGGCCGACATTTCCTGCACCTTGCCCGGATTGCCCGTCGCCACAATTAAGCAATGCATGGCCATCAACCTCCCACCCTCTGGATTTTTCCAGCGACTTGCTCGCATTTACTTTGTTAAGTCTAGGCAAATCTGGTATGGTATGCGGTGGGTTCACTGAGACTGAACTGCAACCATTGCGGGTCGCAGCTTTTGGCCTGTTGACCTTGCTGTGAGAACCCGTTCTGGGGTTTTGTTTAATTTGCACTCTCTATTTAATAAGCGTTGGGTTATGCGGGCAGGTCGCGTTTTTTCTCTCTGCTTGATTAGCTTTTTGATTGGGGGCATTCTCGGCGGTATCTTAGGAGCGCTGGGGGGCGGCGTGACGGGCGGCTTTGTGGGCGTGGCTTCTGGCGCTTGCACGGCGGCCAAAGTGGCGATGGATCAAGGACTGATTACTGAAGACCAGGCCAACCAAATCATTGGCACCACCGCAGACAGTTTTTTGGCGCAGGGTCGGCTGGATCGGCGCGTCACGGAAGCTATGAAGGGCGGCGTGCAGGGCTGTTTGCAGCAGTCCAACCAGGGACAGTAAAAACTCGAAAAAATTAAAGTTTCAAAAAGATTCAGACCATAAAACTCTTTAGCAACTTTTTAGCAAATTACTTCAAAACTATGGAAGGCTGGATTATCGGACTGCTCATTTTTGCCTTGGTGACGGCAGTGAGCCTGGTGATTATTTCTAACTTGCCCCTTGGCATTGATATCGACAGTTTCCCAAAGGCGTTCCTCTCTGGGTTGGTAATTGGCGCACTCAATTCGCTGGTGTTGCCGCTGCTGAGTTCGCTGAGGCTGCTGAACCTGCTAACGCTGGGGCTGTTTGGTCTGATTGCAACCGCAATTGTGTTTGGGCTGGCGGCCTTTTTGGTGCCTGGGTTTCGGCTGCGCTGGGGTTTTGTTAGTGCGCTGCTGGGGGCGATCGCCCTCAGTTTTATCAACAGCTTCCTGTTCTGGCTGCTGGGCAGACTCGGCATCTATACCCAGCTAGCAGGCTAGCATTCAGCGGCGACGAGGGCGCGACCTGTCAGGCTAAAGGCACGAACTTCGGTGATTTCGACCGGAACGACCCGTCCGCGTAGCTCCTCTAGGTTGCCCTCAAAGTAGGTAAGGCGGTTGCCGCGAGTGCGCCCCATGACCTGGGTTGGGTCTTTGGGGTTTTGGTCTTCCACCAGCACCGCTTCGACGCGACCCAGATACCGCTGCGATCGCTCGGCTGCTTTAGCGGCAACGAGATGATTCAACCGCTGGAGGCGATCGCGCTTGACCTCTTCCGAAAGCTGATGGTTCCAGTTGGCTGCGGGCGTGCCCGGACGCGGTGAGTAGGCGGCCGTGTTAAGTTGGTCAAACCCGATATCGCTCACCAGCTTCAGCGTATTTTCAAACTGCGCCTCCGTCTCACCCGGAAAGCCCACAATTGCGTCAGCGCTAATCGACGCATCGGGCATGTAGCGACGAATCGTGTCGATAATGCGGCGGTACTTTTCCTGGGTATAGCCGCGAGACATGGCCTTCAGCACGTCGTTGTCTCCCGACTGAAAGGGAATGTGGAAATGCTCGCAGACCTTGGGCAATTCGGCACAGGCGCGAATCAGCCGCTCTGTGAAATATCGCGGATGGCTAGTGGCAAACCGGATGCGCTCAATTCCCGGCACATCGTGAATGAAATAGAGCAAGTCGGTGAGCGTGTGCAAGTGGCGGCCGTCTGGCGTGGCTCCGGGCAGGTCGCGCCCATAGGCATCGATATTTTGCCCCAACAGTGTTATTTCTTTGTAGCCCTGCCGCCCTAGCTCCTCAACTTCAGCCCGAATCGCTTCCGGCGTGCGCGACTGCTCCACCCCCCGCACATTGGGCACCACACAATAGGTGCAGCGCTCGTTGCAGCCATAAATCACGTTGACCCAGGCGGTCACGGTGCTGTCGCGGCGCGGCTGGGTAATGTCTTCCATAATGTGGACAGGTTCCGTCGCCACCACCTGACTGCCCTGAAACACCCGCTCCAGCAGGTCTTGCAGACGATTGGCGTGCTGCGGCCCCATCACCAAGTCTAACTCTGGTACGCGCCGCAGCAGGGCTTCTCCTTCTTGCTGAGCCACACAGCCCGCCACAATCAGCGTCAGGTCAGGCTGCTCGTGCTTGCGCTTGGCCTGCCGCCCCAGGTAGGAATAGACCTTCTGCTCAGCATTGTCACGAATGGTGCAGGTGTTATAGAGAATCACGTCGGCGGCTTCGGGATCATCTGACCAGGTAAACCCCATGTCTTGCAGGATGCCAGCCATCCGCTCAGAATCTGCCTTATTCATCTGGCAGCCGAAGGTGGTGATGTGAAAACGGCGAGGGGAGGCGGTCATAAGTGAAGATAAGCTTGCGGGTGGGTCAGGATTGATAAGGCATTAATCATTATAGGTGGGGACTGGATGGGTGGGGCCGTATTGGTTTCGAGGCATTGGCTCCGAGGCATTGGTACTAACCTTGCAGAGCCATATTGCTCAGTACGACACAGCACACACCCCCTCGTCATTCCAATCCTTGATTCAAAATTTACGGAATTTCCGCAAATTAATCGTCGTAACTTCACGTAGAAACCACACAGGTTCCGTGTCCTTGGTTACAATACCTTTATTCTTCGAGAGATTTGGCAAGTTGTTTGACGCTCTTGCATAGGCTACAGGCGCGTAGGTTGGATATTCAGGCTCATCTTGTGTTCCCTCCAACACTTTTCCCTGTTGCCTCGGTTCCCAATTCTTTAAAGCTAGCGATTTGGTTCTCGGTTAGAGGTTTGGTTCTTGGTTGAGAGCCTAATTTTCGTTTTATAACGAGTTATAACGAGCCGGTTTGCCAATTTTTCCCAAAGGCAGTACTCTACGTAGATACTGAATCGAGCCTTCGGTAAATTTACGTAACATCTGCTGAAATCATTGCGATCGCGCTTGTAGCCAGCGCTCGTAATCAGCGTTTCTCATTCACTGGGTGCATCTGTCGCAAGTCGTTGAGCATGAGCCGAGCATAGGCTCAAGTCGCTAGGCAACTGATAGTCAGAGTTTGAAGAGGTTCAGGATTTAGCCCTAACGCGCTGAACGCTAATCAGCTCAACACCAATTGCGTAATCTTAGATTTTCGACGCTGTAAGGTCAGAACCACTAAGGCTTCTGGCAGCGCAGTTTCTTTTGTAAGCTGTTTCTCCCGTAGAAAAAGCATTCTGGTAAATTTCAGTTAAGTCTAGCCATGTTTGCATCTCCCTCTTCCGCTGCATCATCTGTAGTGGCGCATCGGCCATTTGCAATCTGCCAGCAGCCCAGTTTAGACCCGATTAAGTCGTTCATCCTTGCGCTGGGCGGGTTCTGTCTGTCTATGGCGATCGCCCCGACGTCCAGTGCCGCTACATTCACTGAAGTCGGGGATGCGGGGCAAACCCTTGGCACGGCCCAGCTTGCCAACACTCGCGTTGCGGGAACCCAGCTCACCGCTATCTTGGGTACCCTGGGCGGCAACGCAGACCTGTTTGGCATTCAAATCAAGAACAGCGCTGGGCAGTTTATGGCCAGCACAGGCAACCTTGGCAAAACCCTGTTTGAAGACACGCAGCTTTTCCTGTTCGACTCAGAAGGTAGAGCTTTATTTGCCAACGACAACACGCCAGACGATGACCCCGGTCGCGCTAATCCGGGCACCAAGCGCTCTACACTTCGACTACCGAGGAATACAATTCCCGACGGACTCTATTTTCTGGCAATTTCTGGCTACAACTACGACCCAGTTGATTCTGCGGGCAACCTGCTGTTTTCCGATACCAGAGCCGACCGCAACAAGCTGGTGAGTGCGCTCAATCCCGGCAGCAGGCTAGGGGGCTGGGTCGGCAGACCCGGCTATAGTGGCCCCATTTTGGACTATCAAATTGATCTAGTCGGCGCAGAATTTACCTCTCTGGTATCGCCAGTTCCTCCGCCGACACCAACCCCAACTCCGACACCCACACCGACCCCAACCCCAACCCCGACACCCCCGCCAACGCCGACTCCAACCCCAACCCCAACTCCGACGCCCCCGCCCACGCCGACACCCCCGCCCACGCCGACTCCAACCCCAACCCCAACTCCGACACCCCCGCCCACGCCGACTCCGACTCCACCCCCAACTCCGACACCCCCGCCCACGCCGACTCCAACCCCAACCCCAACCCCGACACCCACGCCAACCCCGACCCCAGAACCCGTGCCCGAACCCTCAGCCGTTTTAGGGCTATTGGCGGTTTTGGGCGTTGGATATCGCCTGCAAAAAGGGCGATCGCGCTAGGAGACATTCCAGCCCAATACTGACCAGAGGGCTGGGGCTGAAAGGTGTGCTGGTGGGCGATCGCCCGACTTTCAGACGGGTTTATCCGAACCAGACATGCGAACTTGTGTATAACTAATAGATAGGTGCATCTGAGATATCCCGGATAAGTCAGTCCCCGTCAGGTACTCGACTTGTTTCGGGTGAGCCATTGGCTAGTCTTCACGGTAGTTTTCTTTCCTAGTCGTTTTCATTCCCTCAGTGTGGGTCTGGCATTCTGTGGCGTGCCCGAATCGCTGGTCAGAGGCTCGTCAAAAGGTCAAGCGTTTGACAAGTTGATCAAGCCAAGTTGCTCTAGGCTTGAAATCGCGACGGGTTTAGGCTGCGCTCATTCAGTTTAGGCTGCGCCCCGTTAGGAGAATGCCAGTCCCAGCTAATTGGAGTATCTGTTCGGAGTACCTGTCGTTGGGAGTAGCGATTTTGTGCTGCTGCCCCGTTTATGTAACCTGACCCCTGCTGAATGAGCCGTTCGACTCCGCTTCTCAATTCGGATAAGCCCCTGGGTGGACGCTATCGTGTGCTGCGGCAACTGGGCACGGGCGGTTTCGGGCGCACCTATCTAGCAGAAGACCTGCACCTGCCAGGACATCCTCGCTGTGCGCTGAAGCACCTCAAGCCCCAGATCAACAGCGACGATACGCTATCGATGGCTCGACGCTGTTTTGAGACGGAAGCCCAAGTGTTGTATCGGCTGGGCGATCATGACCAGATTCCCCGGCTACTGGCCCACTTCGAGGAAGACCGTGAGTTTTACCTGGCGCAAGAGTTTATTGAAGGAGAGTCTATTGCCCGCGAATTGGTAGAGGGCCAGGTCTGGTCTGAGGGACGGGCGATCGCCCTGCTCAAGGACGTGCTGCAAGTGCTGTCATTTGTCCACGGGCAGCAGGTAATTCACCGTGACCTCAAGCCCTCGAACCTGATTCGGCGGCGGGCCGACCAGCGGATTGTGCTGATCGACTTTGGCGCAGTGAAGCAGGTCAGCGCCCAGGCCGCAGAAGCCGGAAGCACCAACCTCACGATTTCCATTGGCACTCAGGGCTACATGCCCAACGAGCAAATTGCAGGCAAACCCCGCTTTAGCAGCGACATCTACGCAGTTGGGGTGCTGGGCGTGCAGGCGGTGACAGGAGTGCATCCGCGACGGCTGGGGGAAGACACACGGGGAGAACTGGAGTGGCAGCATCTTGCGCCCCAGGTCAGTCCGGTCTTCAAAGAGGTGCTGGAGTGTATGGTGCGGTATGACTTTCGCGATCGCTACAGCACAGCCGACGAAGCGCTGGCGGCCCTGGAAACCATCCCAGTCGAGGCGGAAATCCCCATGCCGCTAGAGTTTGTGCCCTCAGCATCACCTGCTCGAATGGCAGATACACCCACAGCATTGACAGAATCCCTGGTTTATCCCAATAGCGCGGGCAGTGGCGCGTCGGGAGCGGTCGTGACCCCAATGGAACTGCTAGAGGCGACGCAGGACGATATCGGCACGCAGATTCATCCACCGTTGTCGCTGGATGAAACCATGATCAAGCCACAGGCTGATCCGACGCGAGTGACTCGCGGTGAGTTGGTGGAGTCATCTGCCGAGGCAGTTGATCATACAAACGTCCTGACCGATGTCGTTCCTCGACGAGACGACTCCGGGGCCGTTCCTGTGCCTCCGTCCACACCCAGTTCTTCCTGGCAGATGCTGCGGTGGACTCCGCTGGTGCTGCTGTCGGCGGTGGTGGCGATCGCCACGGCTACGTCGCTTTCGTCCTGGCTGGTGGTGCGCTGGTTAGAAAATCGTCCAGCCCCCCCTGTCAGCAGTCCCAGCAATTCTCCCAGCCCTAGCCCGGTGGTCTCCCTTACGCCGACAGAACAGGCCGCAGCGCTGCTCACCCAGGCCCAGCAAAAAGCGCAGGACGGTCGCTCGGATGAGGCGCTGCTGCTGTATAACGAGGCGATCGCCCTAGATCCCAAGCTGGTCGAAGCCTACGTGGGGCTATGTCAGGCACTCAATGCCTTGCAGCGCCCCGAAGAAGCAATGGTGTCCTGCAACGATGCCCTGGCCTATCGTCCAAACGACCCTGACGCGCAACTGGGCAACGGGGACGCGCTGCTGCTACAAAACCGCACCTATGAAGCACTTCAGGTGTATGAGTCTATTTCTAAACAGCATCCCGAAAACGCGAATAGCTGGGTCAAGCAAGGCGTGGCGCTGCAAAAGCTGGGTCGGTCTTCGGAAGCGCTGGTGGCGCTGGACAAAGGTATTGCCCTGTTTCGCAATTCGCCCGAAGCCTGGAGGACGCGGGGTGCTGCACTGGTGACGCTACGCCGCTATAGCGATGCCGTCATCGCGCTTGACAAAGCCCTCCAGCTTGACCCCAATGACGCTACCGCAAAGGCACTCCGTCAGCGGGCCGCCCAAGCTCGGTAAATGCCCTCTCTCTTCGTTCTTCTGTCTTCGTTCTTCTCTCTTCCCCTTCTTCTACCACCAAGGCTCGGCAACCGCCCTGCTGACCTCAGCGGGGGCGGAGTTTGCCAGCAGGCGCAACGACCCAGGCCGGATGCGGCGGCTGGCCGTCTGGAAGTGCAGGCACATAGATGCCGGCCCAGGCAGCGAAAAGCATAGCAGACAGGGAATCTATCGCTGATTCTGGAATCTCCCACAGGGCTGCAATACTGTCAGCCTGATGTGCCTGCACACGCCACGTTGCGGGCAGTCCGCTGCTGCCATTTCTGGCTCCGCAGAGTGCCCCTGTCAGCGCAGAGGTTAGCGGTGAAAGCCTGAGTTTTGCAGCCCGTCGCACGGCGATTGCAGGATGGTCGGGTGTAGACAAAAAGCAGTAAAGCGCCAGACAGAGCGGCAAATAGTCTGCTGGCGTTTTGGCAAACAGGGTGCGACGGGCGATCGCCATTGAGTCTTGCTGAACCGCGATATGCACCCGCTGGAGCGCAGTCGTCAGTTCCGGCGCAATGGACATCAGATCTTGAGCGGCGATCGCCCGTTCAATTAATCCAGCGGGCGGTTGGTCAGCGTGCATCGCCTGCGACACTAGCTCCCCCACGGCCAGCGCCACCGACTGCGACGACACAGGCGCATCCAGCCGCTGCAAGTGCGATCGCAACTGGGCAGGATGGTCATGGGTGTAGAGCGCGAGGGGCAGCGTGGCGATCGCCAGCGCGGCAGGATTAACCCGAATTGCCGACGGCAGCGCCACCGACTGCTGGGGTCGATGAATCAACCCTTCGCCCAGGCTTAGCACAGATTTCCCCAGCCCTGCCGCTAGATCAGGTGGCGAGTCATGCGGCGCGGGCGAACCAAAGCCCCAGCGCTCAACCTGCCGCCAGTCCGGCTGTCCCTGCGCCTGTGCGTTTGCCCCTAGCACCTGGCCCAGGGCCGCCCCCAGCAGCGCTCCTCGATACTGATTCAGCAGGCGATCGCCCATGCGCGTCTTTTCCCCCACCGCTCCCACAACCCTCATCGCATTTGGGCTATCGGGCAGACCTCTTGGACGATCCCGACAACCCAATGCGATCGCTCAACTGGCGCAGCGTCCGCGACAATTCCACATCAGTTTCCTTGAGCTGAGCAATTTTTTCACAGCTATAGAGGACGGTCGTATGATCCTTGCCGCCAAACACCTCGCCAATCTTGGGCAGGCTGAGGTCGGTGTGCTGCCGCATCAGGAACATGCCCACCTGACGCGCAATGCTGATTTCGCGGCGACGGGAACTACCCTTCAGGTCTTCGATGGGCACGTCAAAGGTTTCCGCCACAGCCATCATCACCGCTTCTGGAGACGCCTCGATCTGGTCATTAGACGGGTTCAACACGGGCGCGATGGTTTCCACGGTCATCGGCAAGCCCGAAATCGACACATAGGCCACCGCCCGAATCAGCGCTCCCTCCAGTTCGCGAATGTTGGACGTGTAGCTGGAGGCGATGTACTCAATTACCTCGCGGGGCAGGCGCATATTTTCGTATTCCGCCTTCTTTTGCAAAATGGCCATGCGCGTTTCCAGATCTGGCGGCTGAATATCAGAAATTAGCCCCATCGAGAAGCGAGAGCAAAGTCGCTCTTGCAAACGGGGAATCTGACTGGGGGGGCGATCGCTCGCCAGCACCACCTGTTTGCCCGCTTCATACAGTGTGTTGAACGTGTGGAAAAACTCTTCCTGCGTGTATTCCTTTCCCTCAATAAACTGGATATCGTCGATCAGCAGCACATCCACCAGGCGATATTGCTCTCGAAAGCTCTGCATATTGTCCTTTCGGATCGCCGTAATCAGGTCGTTGGTGAACTGCTCCGTAGACACATAAAACACCCGCGAGGCGGGGTCGATTTCCTGGCGATAGTGCCCGATCGCCTGCATCAGGTGCGATTTGCCCAACCCCACCCCGCCGCAGAGAAACAGCGGGTTAAACTCGCGCCCTGGCGACTCGGCCACCGCCAGCGAGGCCGCGTGGGCCATGCGATTGTTTGACCCCACCACAAATCGAGAGAAGACGTAGCGCGGGTTCAGGTCTGAGGGCTTGGGACGCTGCTTAGGCGTGGTCGATGGCTCGGTCAGCGCTTCGGTCGGCATGGGCCACAGCATGTCTCCCGGATCAACCATGCCTTCTCCGTCTTCTCCGTGGCGCACGGTAATCTGAATCTCGACCGAATGCCCCAGCAGTTCTTCAACGACCTCGTGAATGATTTTTAAGTAATGCTTTTGCAGCCAGTTGCGGGCAAAGGGGTTGGGCGTACAGATGACGAGGGTATTCTCGTCCAATTGCTCTGCGGTGGCAGACTTGATCCAGGTTTCAAACGTGGGGCGGCTCAGCTTCAGCTGGAGCTGCTCCAATACTTCTGTCCAAAAGGTTTCTAGCACGACTTCCACGTTTGCTCTTCTCCCAGGTGAATTGCCCAAAATGCAGCGACCCCACCCTGACGGTTGCAGACTGACACATTGCAGCCTGAGATGTTGCAGGTCTAGACGATTCCAGACTGAACAACACCCAGCGCTCCCTCAGCAGTTCGGACTTGGCAGATGGCGGCTAGCGAGGTATCAGGTCTCTGGATTTCTATAGGAGCTCTCAGGCTCTCTCTAGGGCGACAGCCCCAGGCAGGGCGACAGCCCCCAGAACAGCCCCCAGAACAGCCCCAGAGACAGCAGCACTGGCCGCAGGCAGTTTGCCCAAAGCCAGCCCCTCTTTTTTACCAGCTTAACTAGACTACTAGATGTGCCGTGAGATTGTTATATAAATTCCATATATAGGGATTGGTGAATAAACGCAAAAAACTGTACGCCTTCATCAAGAACTGTAGCCTGTGTTTTCTTGACACGCCGCTTCTGGAAAAATCTTGTAACGCTGCCGATCGACCCGTGAGGGCGTGCCCTGAGGTGCGTATCCTGTGCCTAACCTGAAATCCCTGGCTGGGAGGACTCCGCTTGACACGTTTGAAATTAAATTATTGAAAACCCATTGATCCGATGCCCATCTATCTGTTCTGGGGGGATGACGAATACGCCATGCAGCAAGCCGTGAAAGATCTGCGCGATCGCACGCTTGATCCGAACTGGGCCAGCTTTAACTACGACAAGATTCCTCCAGAGCAGCCCGACGGCGTGATCCAGGCGCTCAACCAGGCCATGACTCCCCCCTTTGGCATGGGGCAGCGGCTGGTTTGGCTGGCGGAAACGACGATCTGCCAGCGCTGTTCGGAAGATTTGCTGGCAGAACTGTCGCGGACGCTGCCAGAAGTTCCCGACAGCACCGTGCTATTGCTGACCAGCAGCAGCAAGCCCGACGGCCGCGCCAAATCCACCAAGCTGCTGCAAAAACACGCCGAGATTCGCGAATTTGCGGCGATCGCCCCCTGGCAGAGCGACCAGATTTTGCAGCGGGTGCGCCAGGTTGCCCAGTCTACAGGGGTCAAGCTGACCCCCGGCGCGGCCCAACTGCTGGCTGAGGCAATTGGCAATGATACTCGCCGATTGCACAACGAGCTAGAAAAGCTGCACCTGTTTGCAGGCGGCAGCAAGCCCATCGACGAAGGGGCGATCGCCCTGCTGGTGAGCGCCTCGGCCCAAAACAGCCTGAAGCTGGCCGAAGCGATTCGCCTGGGCGACACGGGGCGGGCTATTTCTCTAGTAGCCGACCTGTTTGCCCGCAACGAACCCGCGCTGCGAATCGTGGCGACGCTGGTGGGGCAGTTTCGCACCTGGCTCTGGGTCAAGCTGATGACCGAATCGGGTGAACGAGACAACGCGGCGATCGCCCGTGCCGCCGACATCGCCAACCCCAAGCGCATTTACTTTTTGCAGCAAGACGTGCGGGCGATCGCCCTCTATCGCTTGCAGCAAAGCCTGCCGCTGCTGCTCCAGCTCGAAGCAGGGCTGAAACACGGCGCAGACGAGCGCGTGCTAATGCAGAGCAAAGTCATTGAACTCTGTCAGGTGTTTAGCGGCACAGGCAGCCGCAGCTAGGGCATCACCGGGCAAATCGCAAAAAACCTACTCGCGTCAAAAAATATACTGATTCCTTCCAAAACTTAGGCGATCGCAGGAACAACCCTCGCATAAAATAATTCAGAATAAGCGGATGGCTAAAACAGGCCACGCCTAAAATTAACCATTCTTCCTTGTGTTTCCAGGCTTGTTCAAAACTCCTATGACTCACTTTTTGATTCCTTCTCGACCAAAGCGCCGCCTCACCATGCCGCTGCTGGCGGGTGCGCTGTCTCTGGCGGGGCTGCTACTGGGCTGGGTTCCCGATGTTCAGGTCTCGACGAGTTCCGTCGAGCTGAGCAACGCCGCCCTAGCGCAGGCAGCCGTTTCTACTGGCGAAATTCGCAGCTATGCGGCCTCCGTGCTAGAAATCGAACCCTATCGCCAGCAGGCAGTGCAGGCAATTCAAAGCGCGGGCGCACCCCTGCCCTCGCTAATGTGTACCCAGTCGAACGATCTCCGCAGTTTGCCCCGCAATATTCGCCAGATTGTGGCAGACTTTTGCACCCAGTCTGTTACGGTGGTGCAAGGCAATGGCATGACGATTGGACGGTTTAACGAGATTACGGCGATGCAGCAGAGCAACCCCAACCTCGCCGCCCAGATTCGTCAGGCCATTATTGAGATTCGTCGTCAACGCTAAACCTCGTCGTCAAAAAGGGACGCTAGAGCCAATGCCACGCTTCCAGCCTTACACCTTGCAAATGCAGATTAGCCGCATGTTCCAGGATGGGCAGGGCTTTTTTGCCACGACCAAAGTGCAAGACTGGCTGCGGGAGCGCAACGAAAACCCAGACGATTACGAGATCTCGTTCCGCCAGTATCCGGCCCCCCCGGAGTCTGGCCTGGTGATGATGACTGATGTAGAACTGCGCCGCAAAGATGGCCAGCCTGTGGACAAGTGGCTGCAACAGGAAGTGAATCGACACGGCTGAGCGAACGCTGCAAAGCCAGGGCCGCAGAGCCAAGGACTGTCAAAACTAGAGCCTGCGCCAACGTGTCGTTAAATGGTCGTGATGGTTCGTGATGGTCATTAACGTGATGATCGTTATCGTCGTTAAACAATTGTGAACTAGTTGTGGGGCAAACGCCCCAGCCCCCACGACAGCCCAACGGCCGCCCGATCGCCCCCTTCTCTGGTTTGCGCCATGCGTCTTGTGTTTTTTGGTACGCCGCAGTTTGCAGTGCCCTCGCTAGAGCGATTGCTCGATCAGCCGCGCGTTGAGGTGCTAGCAGCAGTGACCCAGCCCGACAAGCGACGGGGGCGCGGCAGTGAGCTAGTTCCGTCTCCCGTCAAGGCGATCGCCCTCCAGCACAACCTGCCCGTGTGGCAGCCCGCCCGCATCAAAAAAGATACCGAAACCCTGGAAAACCTGCGCCGCACCCAGGCCGACGCTTTTATCGTCGTCGCCTACGGACAAATCCTGTCCCCCGAAATTCTGGCCATGCCCCGCCTCGGCTGCATCAACGCCCACGGATCGCTGCTGCCCAAATATCGCGGGGCTGCGCCGATCCAGTGGAGCCTGTATCATGGCGAAACCGAAACGGGGATCACCACTATGCTGATGGATGCAGGCATGGACACTGGGCCCATGCTGCTGAAGGCCACCACGCCCATTGGCTGGTTTGAGAATGCCCACGATCTCGCCACGGTGCTGGCAAATCAGGCAGCCGACCTGCTCATCGACACGCTGCTGGGGCTAGACCAGGGCAAGGTTCAGCCCATCCCGCAGGACGACGCGCAGGCCACCTACGCACCGCTGATCCAAAAGCAAGACTATTGGCTGGACTGGAACCGGGGGGCGATCGCCCTTCATAACCAAGTGCGCGGTTTCTACCCAAACTGCCTCACCCACTTCCGCGGGCAGCCGCTCAAGGTACTCTCCACGATCCCTCTCACCACAGCCCCAGACTTGCCCATCCCCGACCCGGTTCATGCCCTCCAGGCAGACTGGCAGCCCCGCCTCGCTGCCCCCGAAGCCCCCGGCACGATCGTCGGGCTGCTCAAACATCACGGCGTTTTGGTGAACACGTCGGACGGGCTGCTGCTGCTGCTGACCGTGCAGCCGTCTGGGAAACGCCCCCAAAGCGGTTGGGACTGGGCCAATGGAACCAGACTGGCGATCGGCGATTCCTTTACCCTTTCACCCACCTGATCCCCAACGCTGGCCCCGACGACTCGACAATCGCCAATCCAAAATCGCCAACCCAAAATCCTGATCCCGTTGCCCTAGCTCAGCCTTGCCGTGCATTCCAGAATCATCTTTTGATTTTCCAGCGCATAGGGCTGAATCTCCAGCGCTTGCCGGAAGGCGTGAATAGCCGCCATGTATTGTTTCAGCGCCATGTGGCAGAGTCCTTGCCCATGCATTGCGCCAAAGTGAATCGGGTTTAGCGCCAGCACTTGCTCACAATCGGCCAGAGACTTTTGATACTGTCCACAGATATAGTGCAGCACGGCCCGACGGTTCCAGGCTTCGGCAAAATCGGGCAGGTCAGCAATTACCTCCGTCAAGACTTGCTCTGCATGTCCATATTCGCCTGCATCGATGAGCGTCTGGCTGCGCTCTAGCAGTTCTAACCCTCTTGCACCCTTTTGCGTAAACCAGAGCCGCCAAAGCTCGTGCGTAGCAGCATCGCGAATTGATTCATCAGGATCTTTCAAATTCTCCAATAAAGATTGAATCAAGGTGTTGTCCATGACTAAACAGGGATTAAAGGTCTGGATTGAGATCAACATCCGCAGCCGAGGAAGTTTGCAGACGGCCAGGCAGTCAATCTTTAGCATCGGCGCAGCGGGACTGCATCAAGGGAAATTGCATCAAGGAAACTGAATTAAGATCGGCTTTGCCGAGAGCAACGAGGATTCTTCGGAGCAGATTGCCAGTCTGGTCTGTGAGTCAGGCTTAGTCAGGCTTTGTATCTCAAGCCCCTGGATCAGGCTTCTGTATCCGTTATCCTGCATTTTTAAACTTTTGTCTGCCTTAAAATACGCTAGATGCACCTGCGGATGCTTGAAAAGCATTGACCTGCAAGGGATGCAGGACTCAGATTAACTTTGACTAAACAGTTCTTTACAAATGGGCTGTACTTGACTTTTCGGCTTGCAGTGTAGCCTTTCGTGAGGGCGATCGCCCTGACCACGCAGATAGAAGACCGCGAACATCGCCCCGCTCTGTAGATAGAATCCTCAGATAGAATCCTCGCAAAATCGTTGAATGGAGCAGGGCGAGTGGAGAAATTCCTTAAAATCGCTCATCCTTCACTGTGACAAACGTCCACTCGATTTGACGTATATCTCTGGTTAGAAATTTCGTCCTGACTGCTCTGCCACAGTCAAACTTTATCGCAGCATTTGTCGCTGAAACTCTTCCAGGTTTCGCATCAGGGGGGTTCCGGCAGCGACGGTCTGCATCCAGCGACCCACATTGTTAATTGGACGACCGATGGTGCGCTGAAGCACCTGCACCACCAGCCAGCCCAGCGCCCCGCACCAGAATGCCTGCCAGGTGTCGATGCCCAGCACGGTAGTCATACCCGTCAAAAACGCCAGAAACGTCCAGATTGACAGCAGGATATAGATGGGCAAGCCGAAATAGGGCAGCGCCACCCAGAGGCTGAGCAGTTGCGGCGCGTAGGCGAGGCTGAGCGTTAGCCCGACCTGTCGCCAACTGGCATCTGAAGTAAACAAAAGGTGCTGAACGACCAGGGTGCTAGCTCCCCAGAATAGCCAGCCAAAGGCAAACAGCAGCGTGCTGATTAGCAGGCTAATGACAAATCGCAAGGGGCTGACCCGATTAATAAACAGGATGATGCTCTGGGCTAGGGACTGCGAGAAGGCGGCCAGCAGGATGACGCAGAGGGCGATCGCTTCGCCATCGGGTGAGGCTTGTAGGCGTAGGAAGCTCTGGGGATCAAGGGCGATCGCCTCTCTAACCAGTTCTAGAAATAGCGAAAACCAGGATGGCATCATGCGATCTACCGACGATCTGTAGAAACCCAAATTTTGAAGAAGTCTAAAGCTTTAGAGACATGCTCTCAGGTTTTAGCAATTCCTAAGCAATTCCTAAATTTCTACAAAGCCTTTTTGTAACAATACTTTGGCGTGATGAGGAATACATGCTCCGCTCATTTCACATTGCATAATACTCTCAAAAACGGAGCCCGTTGTTACGAATTGGTATACGAGTTTAGCAGCAGGATAGGCAATGCGGGCTATCGGGATAATCCAGAGATTCTGACGCATTTGAGCGGTTGGTTTGGCTGTCGATTCTTTGAGTTGGTTTGCGGTTCAAGCACGAGCATCATCAAATATTGAGGCAGCTCCTCTAAAGTTTTTATGAACACTACTGCAACAGATTTAGCGGAAGTCGAGTTGAAGTCCGGCGAAAAGGGCGATCGCCCTGATACGCTTCCCCGCGTGGTCATCGTCGGGGGCGGGTTTGCTGGCATCGAGGCAGCGCGGGCCCTAGCTCGCTCTCCGGTACAGGTGACGGTGATCGACCGCACCAACCATCACCTGTTTCAGCCGCTGCTGTATCAGGTGGCGGCAGCGACGCTTTCGCCTAGCGATATCGCGTCCCCGATTCGTCAAATTTTGCGATCGCAAAAAAACGCCACGGTGGCCATGGCCGAGGTGACGGGCGTTGATCCCGAACGGCAGTTGGTCTTCATGGGCGATCGCACGTTGCCCTACGATTATCTGGTTCTGGCGACGGGCGCACAGCAGACATATTTTGGCAAAGACGAATGGGCGGCGATCGCGCCAGGGCTAAAAAGTGTGCTGGATGCTGTACAAATCCGCGATCGCGTCCTGCGCTCCTTTGAACAAGCCGAACTTCAAGGCGACGCGCAGCAGTGTTCTGATATTCTGACGTTTGTGCTGGTGGGCGCAGGCCCCACGGGGGTAGAACTGGCAGGCACTATTGCCGAAATGGCCCGGCTGACCCTCAAATCAGAATTCCGCCGCATCGATCCCGCCTGCATCCGCGTCATCCTGGTGCAGGCCGGCCCACGCATTTTGCCTGCCTTCTCAGAACACCTCTCCGCCGAGGCGCAAAAAGCGCTGGAAGACCTGGGTGTAGAAGTGCGGCTCAATTGCCGAGTTGAAGATATCGACGAGGGCGGCGTAACGGTGGCTGGAGAGCGGATTCCCTGCCGCAACGTATTTTGGACAGCCGGAGTCCAGGCATCACCCGCAGGCAAGTGGCTCAACGCCGAGACGGATCGGGCCGGACGGGTTACAGTAAAGCCAGACCTCTCGGTGCCGCAGTATCCGAATGTGTTTGTGGTCGGAGACACCGCCCAGATGGAATCGGACGGCAAGCCCGTTCCAGGCTTGGCCCAGGCAGCCATGCAAAGCGGTCGCTATGCAGGACAGGTGATCGATGCCCGCGTTTGCGGCAAACCCGCACTGCCTCCCTTCCGCTACGTGGATCTGGGCAGCATGGCTACCATCGGGCGCAAGTTTGCCGTAATGCAGGTCGGCAACATCCAGTGGAGCGGGCTTCCGGCAAAGCTGGCTTGGCTAGTGGTTCACATTGCCGTGCTAAATCAGCTTGAAAATCAGCTTTCGGTGCTGCTGCAATGGACCTGGACCTACTTAACCCGTGAGCGGGGTTCTCGCATCATCACAGTCCCCGTGGGATCGTCGCTCACGTCTCAAGCATTGCCCCAGCCTATTTCAGATGCATCTGGGGTTGCCTAAATCCCGAAACTGCAAGCTGTGGCAACCAACTCGTTGAAACCGCACGTTGAAACCACAAGTTGAAATCACAAGTGGGTTTACGATTTTCTTTCAATTTTCTTGACTGTTCTTTCATTTACTGTTTTTCCAACGGTCTGCCCCCGATCCTGGTTTACATGTCCGGAGAACGCAATGGATTTGATATTTGCGATGCTTAAAATACCTCCACTGCTGACACTCACCTGGTTTCCGCCAGTCATGCAGTTCAGCTTGCCTCCACTGAATGACCACAACCTGCCCTATCCCGACACCATGCACCCCATCGTGGTTCACTTTGTGATTGCGATGGCGCTGTTTGCAGTGTTGTGCGATGCGATCGCCTTTTTCACCAAAAACACCCGTCTCTATGAAGTGAGCTGGTGGAACCTGTTTTTTGCCACGCTCTCAATCTTTATTGCCATCATTTTTGGACAAGTCGAGGCAGGGCTGGCAGAACCTTACGATGCCGTAGTGCCCGTGCTAAATGCCCACACAGTGCTGGGCTGGTCGCTGTCGGCAATTCTAGCGGGCATGACAGCGTGGCGCTTCATCCTGCGATCGCGCGATCCCGGAAAACTGCCGATGCCTTACTTGGGCGCAGGGCTGGTGCTGGTGGCGCTGGTGTGTGTGCAGGTCTACCTGGGCGACAAGCTGGTATGGGTCTACGGACTGCATACCGTGCCCGTGGTTGAGGCGATTCGTGAGGGAGTGCTGTAGATGAATCCAGAACTACTCGAACAACTCGGATCACAGCTTGGCCCCAACGGCTTGCCCTACAGCATCCCGATTCACCCCAATCTGGTTCACATCACCCTGGGGCTGTTCATCATCGGCATCGCCTTTGATTTCGCCGGGGCCTTCTTCCCACTCGAAAAATCCATCCTCAAGATGCTGTCGCTGACGGCAGTGCGCTCCAACTTTTTTGATGTGGGCTGGTACAACGTCCTTGCCTCAGCGATTGTCACCTTCTTTACCGTGGCAGCAGGCTTTTATGAAATCATGCTGGCAACGCCAGAGCCAGGCGTGAAAAGTGCCTGGGGTCTGGAAGCCATGCCCACCATGCTGATGCATGGCGTGGGCGGCGTATTCTTGCTGGCGATTATCGTCGGCATGGCAGTATGGCGCGGGTTCCAGCGCTTCGCCTGGCGCAAGGACATGGGCCGCCAGGTGCAGTGGAGCTACCTGCTTGCAGGCGTTGCGGTGCTGGGCATCATGTTTGTCCACGGCACATTGGGCGCACAGCTAGCGGCCGAGTTCGGGGTTCACATTACCGCCAGCGAACTACTGCGAACAGGGCAAAACCCCAACCTATTGCTGAAGTAGCAGCTAAAGTTGAGCTGCTGAAGTTAAGCTGCTGAGACAAGCGCGAAGGAGAGATGATGAACCTGAAAACCATTGCCGGAATCGGAGTGTATATCGCGATTCTGGTGGCAGCCAGCATTTGGGTTGGGCAGCAAGCCTATGGCTGGTTGCCGCCTCAAGCCTCGGCCGAGTCAATGCTGATCGACGATCTGTTCAGTCTGTTCTCTGCCATTGGCACATTCATCCTGCTGGGCATCACAGGGCTGGTGCTTTACACCGTCTTCACCCAGAGCGTCAGCCGCTTCGACACCAGCGACGGCCCCCACATGGAGGGCAATGTCAAATTAGAAATCTTCTGGACGGCCGTGCCGCTGCTGTTGGTGTTTTTTCTAGCAACTTACAGCTACCAGACCTATCAGCAGATGGCTGTGCGCGGGCCGATGGATCTGGTTCACCTGCACCACATGCCGGGAACCACGCCCACCGCCTACGCCGCAGACCTAGAACCCGAACCCGTCGAGGAAGTGGAAGTCTATGCCAAGCAGTGGGCCTGGTCATTTCGCTATCCAGATGCAGGCGTAGTCAGCGCTGAACTGCACCTGCCTGTCAACCAGCGCGTGCGCCTGCTCATGACCGCAGACGAAGTGATTCATGGCTTCTATGTGCCAGCCTTCCGGCTTAAGCAAGACATCATGCCTAAGCGCACGACGGAGTTTGAATTTACGCCCGTGCGCGAGGGCACCTATCGGCTCAACGACTCACAGTTCAGCGGCACCTATTTCGCCATCATGACGGCCAACGTGGTGGTGGAGTCGCCCGACTCCTATCGCCAGTGGCTTGCCAGCGCCGCCGCCCAGCCCGCTGTCCCTGCCGAAAATCCCGCCTATTCGGAATACACCAACAAGCGGCTGAAGCGCTTTGGCGGCTGGAAGACGATTGCCCCCGCACCACCGCCACTGGTCAATGCACTCGCAGAAGGCTAATTCTGGTAGAAGGCTAACTGAAGGAGTCTGGGAGAGAAGAGAGCAATATAGCCCTGCAAGGCCAATCCCCAAATCCGTCTCTAGTCCCTTAGCCTTCCAAAATCTAAAATCCAAAACCCAAAATCTAAAGTCCTCTACTTGCCCCCGCTGTTACCCCAGGCAGATTCATGACAAACGTCCCCGTTGAAGGAATTGCAATTCCTGACATTGCCCATCCCGAACCGCAAAACAACTGGCGGAAATATTTCAGCTTCAGCACCGACCATAAGGTGATCGGTATTCAATACCTGGTCACGTCCTTCGTCTTTTTTCTCATCGGCGGCTTGCTGTCGATGGTGATTCGAGCCGAACTGATTACGCCCCAGGCGGATCTGATCGATCGCACGCTATATAACAGCATGTTCACTATGCACGGCACGATCATGATCTTTTTGTGGATCTTTCCGTCGCTGGTGGGGCTAGCAAACTATCTTGTGCCGCTGATGATCGGGGCGCGAGACATGGCCTTTCCCAGACTCAATGCAGCCGCGTTTTGGATGGTTCCGGTATTCGGCATTTTGCTGATGACAAGCTACTTCCTGCCCGCAGGCACGGCTCAGGCGGGCTGGTGGTCTTACCCGCCCGTTAGTACGCAAAACCCGACGGATAGCGTCATTACAGGCGAATTTGTCTGGATTCTGGCAGTAGCAATTTCTGGCGTGTCTTCTATCATGGGCGCGGTTAACTTCGTGACCACGATTGTGCGGATGCGGGCACCGGGAATGACTTTCTTTCGGATGCCCGTCTACGTGTGGACAGTGTTCAGCGCACAAATCATTCAGCTTGCGGCACTGCCTGCACTGACGGCGGGCGCAATCATGCTGCTGTTCGACGCAGCGGCGGGTACGGCCTTTTTCAATCCCGATAAAGGTGGCAACCCGGTGCTATTCCAGCACTTCTTCTGGTTCTATTCGCACCCCGCAGTTTACGTCATGGTGCTGCCTATCTTCGGCGTGTTCTCAGAGATACTCCCGGTCTATTCGCGCAAGCCGCTGTTTGGCTACAAAGTGGTGGCTGTGTCGTCGCTGCTCATTACGACTGTTAGTGTACTCGTCTGGGTTCACCATATGTACGCCAGCGGCACACCGGGCTGGATGCGGATGCTGTTTATGGCAACAACCATGCTGGTGGCAGTGCCAACCGGAATTAAGGTGTTTGCCTGGGTCGCCACTATCTGGAAGGGTAAGCTGCGGCTGGACACGCCTATGCTCTTTTGCCTGGGAGCGCTCATCATGTTTGTGTTCGCAGGCATTACAGGCGTAATGCTGGCCTCGGTGCCTATCGACATTCATGTGAACAATACCTACTTCGTGGTGGGTCACTTTCACTACATTGTGTACGGCACGATTACGATGGGTATGTTTGCTGCCATCTATCACTGGTTCCCCAAGATGACCGGTCGTATGTATTACGAGGGGTTAGGCAAGCTGCATTTTGCCCTGGCATTTATTGGGGTAAATCTGAACTTCTTCCCGATGCATCCGCTGGGTCTTCAGGGCATGTTGCGGCGTGTCTCTTCCTATGAGCCGGAGTATGCTTTCTGGAATGTTGTTGCCAGTATTGGGGCGTTCCTGCTGGGGATGTCTACGATTCCGTTCATTTTGAATATGGTAGGCGCATGGGTGCAGGGTAAGCCCGCGCCGGATAATCCCTGGCGGGCGATCGGGCTGGAATGGCTGGTGTCGTCGCCGCCGCCGGTTGAGAACTTTGAAGAACTGCCCGTTGTGGTGTCTGGCCCCTATGGCTATGGCAAGTCTGATCCGCTGGTGGAAAATGCTGCTGCTCTCAAGGAGGGCTAGGTTGGCTTGCAAGAACTAGTCCATTCATTCGCTTATTTGCCGATCGTTCACTTTTTAATCCCTTACGCCTATGGATAGCTCTATCTCGACCGAAAAACCCGATGTGGCGATCGCCCCTCACACCGCCCACGCTCACGAGGAAGACCATGCAGGCAACAGCATGTTTGGTTTCATCGTTTTCCTGCTCTCGGAAAGCGTGATTTTCCTCAGCTTTTTTGCGGGCTACATCTTGGTGAAAACAACCACCCCCAACTGGCTGCCCCCAGGCGTATCAGGGCTGGAAGTTTCAAAACCTGCGATTAACACCGTTGTGCTGGTGGCCAGCAGCTTTGTCGCCTACTTTGCCGAACGGGCGCTGAAAAAAGAAAACCTGCTGGTGTTTCGGCTGCTGTGGCTGCTGACGATGGCGATGGGTGCATACTTCCTGGTGGGGCAGGCGATCGAGTGGAGCGAACTGGAGTTTGGCTTTTCCGATGGCGTGTTTGGCGGGCTGTTTTACCTGCTGACAGGCTTCCACGGGCTGCACGTTCTCACGGGCATCTTACTGATGGGGATTATGCTATTCAAGTCCTTTGTGCCCAACAACTATGCTGGGGGACACACGGGCGTAGACGCAACCTCGCTCTTCTGGCATTTTGTGGATGTGATTTGGATTATCTTGTTCATCCTGATTTACATCTGGCAATGATGTTCTAGAGAGGCTGGCACGAACCGATCGGGCAGGGATTAAGCACGCATCGCGAATTGATTGGGCAGTCCATTCCGCTATCAACGGGGCGACGAGGAGTAAGGTAATGATTATCGACGACGCGCATTATGACGTGATTATTGTGGGCACAGGAGCAGGCGGCGGTACGCTGGCCCAAAAACTTGCGCCCACGGGTAAGAAAATTCTGATCCTGGAGCGGGGTGAAGTGATGCCGCTGGAGGAACAGAACCGCAGCAACGTCGATATTTTCAAAAAGGAACTCTATCACGCGCCGGAGCAGTGGTTTGACATTGCGGGCGAACCCTTTGCGCCCCAGACAAAGTATGCCGTCGGCGGCAACACCAAAATCTACGGCGCTGCCCTATTGCGGATGCGAGAGCGTGACTTTGAAACGGTGACGCATCACGAGGGCGTATCGCCAGAATGGTGCGTGAAATACGCTGACTTTGAGCCGTACTACACCGAAGCCGAGAACCTCTATCAGGTGCATGGAACCGTGGGAGCCGACCCCACCGAGCCACCCCACAGTGCCGACTATCCCTATCCCGCCGTAGGGCACGATCCGCAGATTGAGGAAGTGATTGGGGCGATCGCCGCTCAGTCCCTCCATCCCGCCTCGCTGCCAATGGCGCTGACCCGCCAGACCGACGACCCCACCAACGACTCCGAAGTCAGCGGCATTAATCCCGCCCTTCAGCATCCCAACGTCACCCTGAAAACGAGCGCAACCGTCACCTCGCTGCATACCAATCCCTCTGGCAACGAAGTAAAAGCGGTTGAAGCCGAAATCGGCGGGCAGCCCTATCTGTTTTTGGGCGACATCATCGTGCTGGCCTGCGGTGCGATTAATACAGCGGCGGTGCTGCTGCGCTCGTGCAGCGAAGCCTGTTCGCAAGGGCTGGCCAATAGCTCCGGGCTGGTGGGGCGCAACCTAATGAAGCACCGCCTGTCCTCTGTGGTGCAACTTTCCAAGCCCAACAGCGGCAAGTTTCAGCGCAGCGTCTATGTCAACGATTTTTATTGGGGCGAAGAAGGATTTGACTACCCAATGGGGCACATTTACAACACAGGCGGACTGCTGCAAGACATTATCTTTGCTGAGTCGCCGCCTGTGCTATCGGTGCTAGCCAAGATGATGCCAGGATTTGGGCTACAACAGATGGCGACCCGCTCGATTGGCTGGTGGGTGCAGAGCGAAGACCTGCCCAGCGCCGACAACCGCGTGCGGGTAGACAGCAAAAAGCTTTACGTCGAGTATACGCCGAACAATACCGAACCCCATGAGCGTCTGGTTTATCGCTGGACAGAGGTGCTGAAAACGGCAGAGAAGGGCATGGATAAGTCACTGCTCCAGATGAGCGGTCGCCATCCCAGCGGGGAAATGCCGCTGTCAGTGGTGGCTAACGCCTGCGGCACCTGTCGCTTTGGGGAAGACCCGGCGACCTCGGTGCTGAACCCCGACTGCCGCGCCCACGATGTCGATAATCTCTACATTGTAGACGGCAGCTTCTTCCCGTCAATTTCCGCCACCAGTCCGGCGCTAACGATTATGGCTAACGCGCTGCGGGTGGGCGATCGCCTGATCGAGCGCCTGAAATAAGCGCCTGAAATAATCGAAAATAATCGAGCGAGTGAAGCGGCTTCCGGCCAAAGCTGGTGACAGGACTCGAACCTGCGACCGGCTGATTACAAATCAGCAGCTCTACCAACTGAGCTACACCAGCGATCGCCCTACATCATAACATTGCCGTTTGGCAGTTGGGGCAGATTTTTGAGGCGGGGCCATCAGGTCAGCCAGTCGAGAAACGTGTTAGCCAGGATGGCGGCTTGCGTGCGATCGCGCAATTCCAGGCGGTTCAGAATATTGGTAACGTGATTTTTGACCGTGCCCTCCGAAATGTAAAGCGCCCGGGCAATTTCGCGGTTGCTGGCTCCCTGAGCAACGAGAACTAGCACCTCGCGCTCGCGGGGAGTGAGGCTGGAGAAGCCGTCGGGCGGGGCGTGGGCGGGCGTGGGCGACGGCGCAACCCGGGCCAGCAGTTTCGGCAAAATGCCAGGGCTGATCTGGGTATAGCCTTTGTGGGCGGCACGAATGGCTTCGGCCAGGTCTTCGGAGGGCGTGTCTTTGAGTAAGTAACCCGTTGCACCCTTTTGCAGCGCGGCAGTGACGTATTCCTGATCATCGAACGTGGTGAGAATCAGGACTTTGGTGCTGGGAAACTGACGGGCGATCGCCTCCGTTGCCGCCACGCCATCCATCACAGGCATCCGAATGTCCATTAGCACTAGGTCAGGATGCAGTTGTTCAACCTGCTGCACCGCAACCTGACCATTTTCTGCCTCGCCAATGATCTGCAAATCAGCTTCCAGTTCGAGCAGCGCTTTCATGCCCTGACGAATCAAATGCTGATCATCTGCCAGAACGATCCGAATCATGGAACGATCCTCTCTAGCGGAATGTGAACCGTAATAGTGCAGCCCTGGCCTGGAGAAGTTTGCAGGTCAAAGATGCCACCCAGCGACTCGGCCCGTTCGCGCATACTCTGTAGCCCAAAGCCCGTGAGATTTTGAGCCGGATCAAAACCCACGCCATCATCCTGAATCAGCAGGTGCAGCGTCGCGGCCGTATCCTGCAAATCCAGCAAAATTTGCGAGGGCCGGGCGTATTTGCAGATATTGGTAAACGCCTCTTGCACAATGCGATAAAGGCTGGTGGAGAGGTCTGCGGGCAGGGGCGCATCGAGGTGAATTTGGCAGATCGGCGCAACCCCGGTGACCTGTTCGACATTGCGGGCGAGGAGGGCGATCGCCGCTTCCAGAGATTGCTCCTGCAACGGGTCGGCCCGCATCGTCGCCACAGACTGCCGCACGTCCTGAAGCGCCGTAGAACCCAGCACCTTCGCTTCTTTCAAAAACTGATGCGCCCGCTGCGGGTCGCTCTGCCACAGCTTGAGCGCACCTTCCACTTGCAGGTTCAAGGCGGTCAGCGAGTGCCCCAGCGAGTCATGAATTTCGCGGGCAATGCGGCTGCGCTCCTGGGCCATGGCCAGCTTTTCTACCCGCAGCGCATAGTTTCGCAGTTGGGCATTGGCGGCTGTCAGCTTTTCGCGGCTTTGGCGCTCCGTCAGCAGCGCATCCACCAGCAGCAGCAAAAAGACCAGCGTCAGCCCCAGCAGCAGCGCCGAGCTATAGGCAAAGCTCCAGGCAGGCAGCCCCCGTGGGCGATCGCGCCAGTTGACTGGAATCCGATCCGCCAGTTCCCGCAAGCGCTGCGTCAAAATCGCCAGAAACAGCCCGTAGGCAATGCCCGTCGTCATCAGGCGGCCTGGCAGCGCAAAGATGAGGCAACTCCTCAGCGCAAACACCACGACGAGAAATGAAAACAGCCGCATTTCCCGCAGATCGCCCGCCGTAGCCAGCAAAATCAGCACTCCCTCCAGCAGCACAAACCCGATGCGCGTGGCCATCTGCCCCGTAGGCAGCCGCAGCCCCATCAGCCCAAAGCCTACGATGCAGGCAATATCCAGCGGCGACACCCAGCTAAAGGGCGGCTCTGGACCAACTCCCCGTGGCATCCTCGGGCCCGGAAACAGCGGCCCCACCAGTTCGCTCAAAAAGGCGATCGCCAGTAGGCTCCATTCCAGATACAGCAGTAGTCGCAGGGGGTGGTTGATAGGGCGGATCGGGCGGGGTTCGGCGGGAGACATGGGGAAGAGGGAAGAACGAAGAAGGGAAGAGGGAAGGGGGAAGAACGAAGAACGAAGAGCGAAGGGGGGAAGTAATGAAGAGGGGAGAGGGATGATGGGATGATGGGATGGTCTGGTTAGACATCTCTACTCTACTCTTCCCGTTGCGCTAACACTCTCTCTTCCTCTCGCTGCATGGATTTCCGCAATCTCAACACCCTCTGGGCCTCTGTGCTGACTGAAACGCTGGTGCGACTGGGATTGCGGGTGGCGGTGGTGTGTCCGGGTTCGCGGTCGGCTCCGCTGGCGATCGCCCTGGCCCAGCAGTCTGGGTTAGAAGCAATTCCGGTGTTGGATGAGCGATCGGCCGCCTTTTTTGCCCTGGGTCTGGCAAAGCAAACCGGACGACCGGTGGCGCTGGTCTGCACGTCGGGCACGGCGGGCGCAAACTTTTTCCCAGCGGTGATCGAAGCCCGCGAAAGCCGCGTGCCGCTGCTGGTGTTGACGGCCGATCGGCCGCCGGAACTGCGCGACTGCAACGCGGGACAGACGGTTGATCAGCAAAAGCTTTTCGGCAGCTTTGTGAACTGGTATCACGAAGTCGCCACGCCCACGGCGGAGGTTTCCCAACTGGCCTACCTGCGCCAAACTGTGATTCACGCCTGGGAGCGTACCCAGCGACCTGTTGCAGGCGCAGTGCATCTCAATCTGCCTTTCCGCGACCCACTGGCCCCCGTGCCCCAGCCAGCGGTATTGGCGCTCAGGGAATCCCTGGATGAAGCCCGTTTCTTTGCCAATGTCGGCTGGGATGACGGAACGCCGGAGTCGTGGCGTAGCTCAGACTGGGGGCGATCGCTCTCTTCTATTCCCTCTCGCAGCATTATTATCGCAGGCATTGCCCAATTTCCCAGTGCGGCTGCGGCCCGGGCCCACTGTCGGGCGATCGCCCGTCTTTCCCATAGCCTGGGTTTTCCGGTGCTGGCGGAGGGGCTGTCGCCGCTGCGAAACTACGCCCGCCTCAACCCGTATCTGGTGTCGAGCTATGACACGCTGCTGCGCGATTCTGACCTGGCGACAGAGCTTGCGCCGGAGGGGGTGCTTCGGATTGGCGAAATGCCAACCAGCAAGGAGTTGCGAAGCTGGCTAGAGCGCACCCAGCCGCAGCAGTGGGTGGTGGATGAGGGCGATCGCAACCTAGACCCGCTGCATCTGCGGACAGTTCATCTGCGGAGTTCCGTGCAGCAACTAGCCGCATCGCTGCCCAGCCCCCCCGCGCCGCCGACGGATTACCTGAAGCGCTGGTTGCAGGCAGAGGAGAACTGCTGGCAGCAGCAGCGAGAAAGCCTGCGATCGCTCGACTCGCGGATCGAAGCCAAGACCGCCTGGGTGCTGTCGCAATGCCTGCCGCCGGAAACGCCGCTGGTCATCGCCAACAGTACAGCAGTCCGCTATGTCGAGTGGTTTTGGGAACCGGGCGATCGCGCCATTCAGCCCTTCTGCAACCGGGGTGCAAACGGGATCGACGGCACGCTCTCGACGGCCCTCGGCATCGCGCATGGCAATCAGCCCAGCGTCTTGCTGACGGGTGACTTGGCACTGCTGCACGACACCAACGGCTTCTTGCTGCGTCCCCGCCTGCGCGGCCACCTGACCATTGTGTTGATCAACAATCGCGGCGGCGGCATTTTTGAGAACCTGCCCATTGCCCAGTTTGAGCCGCCGTTTGAGGAATTTTTCGCCACGCCCCAGTCTGTAGACTTTGCTGCACTCTGCGCCACCTACGGCATCGCCCACGAACTCGTCCATACTTGGGAGCAGCTTGCCCAGGCGCTAAAGGTGCTACCTAGCGAGGGGATACGGGTGCTGGAACTCCAGTGCGATCGCAAGCTCAATGCCCGCTGGCTGGCTCAGCGCACCCCACGCTAGGCAGATCGGGCGTTAAAACTAAAACGCTTCTCCTAAGCGCTTCTTCTAAACGCCTTTCCCAAAACGCCCTCATCAAGGCTTTGCCTGACTCAGCATCTTGCGAATTTCGTCATTTAGCTCACGAAAGACGTGCCGTGGACTCACCTCATCCAGCATTTCCACAATGCGCTGGGTCTGCGCGTCGGTCAGCGACGGGTTGCCCGTCAGCGATTCCAGCTTGACCTTTAGAATGCGATCGCGGATCTCGCTTTCCGAAGCCCCATTAGCCACCATATCCGCCACAATCTTGCTGGACTTGGCAAACTGAATGAAGTCCTTGTTCAGCAGATCATAGGACAGTTCACCCTTCTTATTTGTGTAGGCCTTGACGATGGCTTCATACTCGGCGCTGTCTACCGTTGCCACTTCTTCGGGCGAGGCCTCCTCGTCTTCAGGCTCTTCTCGCACGCCGCTCAGCTTGACCGGGCCCCGACGAGAGTAGGGCATTCCTGCCGTCAGTTCCATCGCCTCCCGAAAGGCTTCCATCGGAAAGGTTTCGAGGTTAATATTGGCGGCCGGTTCTGGCTCAGCAGTGCGGCGGTTGATGGTTGCCAGACCAGGCTGGGCATTGTCATAGCGCAAAATCACAATGCCTGCCTTGCCGTCTCTCAGCTTTTGGCGATAGGCAGCGGCTTCAATCGTGGAAAGTTCAACAATTTTTGTTCTGATCATGAGTCAGACCTTGTACTGGATGACCAAACGGAATCTGGAGTCACCTTACCACTCAATTGACAAGGTTCTGGAAGTGCGCCCCGACACATTCTGCAAAAGTAGAAAAGTTGCAGATGCCGATTCACAGCATAGATTCACAGCATCGAAAGCAGCCTTAGCTTCCAAGGCTGATAAAGCTAACTGCAAGGACTGGAAAAACTGGGGCGCTAGGATTCGAACCTAGGAATGGCGGGACCAAAACCCGCTGCCTTACCGCTTGGCGACGCCCCAATGAGAATGCAGAACAGAGTGTAGACGGTTGTTTCGTCTCTGTCGCAGCTTCACTATTGTAACCAAGAGTTTTGCAATTTCGCAAGATTTTTGGAAACAGACTTTGTGATGCGGATTAAACCTGATAGGGATTCAAACCCGACACCTCCCAGACCCCAACCTCGAAAACGCTGTTTCCCAAATCTCAGCCATTCAGTGTTGCGTTTTGGGTCGGGCGCATTATCGTTATGAATACTACCCGCAACAAAAATCCGTCCGCGTCCACCATCCATCTGGCATCCATCTGGCTCTAGGGTGAACCTTGCTCTCGTATCGTCATGTCGCAAACCTACGAACATTTGCTGGCTGAAAAGACCCTGTTAGACCAAGCGCGGCAGGGAAGTGCGGAGGCGATCGCCACCTTGCTCAACCGCAGCCTCAATCCCAGGGGCATCACAGCGATGGCCCGGCTAGAGCAAGACACACTGCATGTTTTGGTAGAAGCCGTGCCCACGCCCCCGTCGGATCTCGCGTCATTTGTCCATCAGGGCATTGCGGGGCTGGGCATCTCCGCCGCCAATACGCTCAAGGTTTACGGACGGCAGCGCGGCATCAGCCAGATTGGATGGCAGCAGGCGTTTAGTCTGGCGACCCCTTCTGGCTTGGGCGGTGTGTCTACCGTGATGCAGGGAACCCAGACGGGAAATGGGCTGCCCGTGACCGAGTTTGAACTGGGGGCGGGCGGGCAGCAGGTGATTGCGGGCGATCGCCGCTTGCAGATGACCCCCCACGGGGCAGTAGTGACGCTTTTGCCGCAGCCCTCAGCACCCCCGCTGCGATCGCGCACCCTGCCCAGCCCTGAAGCGGCTTGCCCGCCAATGCCCTACCTGGTGGGGCGCGAGAAGGAACTGGACGGGGCGATCGCCGCGCTGGAACAATCCGTGCCCGTCGAGTTTTATGGCGAGTCGGGGCTGGGCAAAAGCGCCCTCGCCCGTGCCCTGGCGCACCAGCCGTCGGTCTTGGGATTGGCTTCGGAAGGGCTGGTCTATCACATCGTCGGCGAACAGCCTATCGAAGACCTCTACCAGAGCCTATTTGAAGATTTTTTTGAAATTGACGACGGCATTCCCCACAAGCTCAGTGAGGAAGAAGTGCAGTATGCCCTGCGCCAGAAGCGGGCGCTGGTGGTGCTGGACGACGTGCGCCTGCCGCCCAACGCGCTAGAGCGGATGACGCGAAACCTGACTACGCTGGGCCTAATTGTCACGGCTTCAGAGCGCCATCTGTGGAACGATAGCCACAGTCTGCCGCTGAGCGGATTGCCCCAGCCCGAAGCGGTGAATCTGCTGGAACGCTACCTGAACGACCCCCTCACGCCAGAGCAGCGATCCAGCGCAGAACAGCTTTGCACATTGTTGTATGGGCATCCGCAGCGGATTTTGCAGGCGGCCATGCTGGTGCGCGATGGACATTTGTCCCTGTTGGCAATGGTCGAGCAGCTGCAATCGGGGGCGACGCTAGAAGTGCTGGTGCTGCGGGCGTGCGCCACCTTCCCGGATGCCGAGCGGCGCTGTCTGGCGGCGCTGGCGGTGCTGGGGGAAGTCCCCGTGCAGACCCACCATCTGGCCGGGCTGACGGGCACGGCCAATCCCCAGCCGATTGTGGCAACCCTGGTCAGCCGGGGCTTTTTGAGCAGTGACGGGGTGCGCCACACGCTGGCAGGAAACCTGCTAGCTCCCCTGCGGCAGTTCTGGAACCTGGAACAGTGGGTGCAGCCGGTGGTTCGCCATTTTCTGCACTGGGTTCAGCAGCAGGCTCCTATCAAAGGGGCGCTGTTGCCAGATTTGCCGCTGCTGATGCGGGTGGTAAACCTGGCTGCTGAAGCAGAACAGTGGAAAGAAGTCGTGCAGTTTGCCCGCGTGATGGACGGGCCGCTGGCGCTGGGGCGACGTTGGGGCGCGTGGGAGCAGGTGTGGGATGCGGGGCTGCGGGCGGCAGAGCATTTGGGCAATCCCCAGGCGATCGCCCTGGCCCATCACCAGCTAGGCACCCGCGCCCTCTGCCTGGGCGACAGCTTTGCCGCGATTAACTATCTCAACCAGGCGCTGCGCCTGCGGGAAGCCGGGGGCAACGAAACCGCCGCCGCCGCCTCGCGCCACAACCTCAGCCTGCTGGTGGCTCCGATGCAGCACCTCCAGCCCCAGCCCCAGCAGCCGCCCCAGTATCAGCCCCCGCCGCAATATCCGCCCCAATCCCCACCCCAATATCCACCGCAATCCCCGCCGCAATATCCAGGGCCCCAATATCCCTCGCAGATCCAGCCGCCCCAGCCCCAACCGCCCCAATATCCAGCCCCAGAGCCGCAGCCCCAGCTGCCGCCGCTGCCGGCCCAGCCTGCGCCCCATCCGCCCTACCAGCCGCCGCCGCCCATGCCAGGAACCTCTGACCCCGAAGTAGAGGCAGCCTCCTCGCGCTTTTCGCCGCTGCTGCTGGGGGGACTGGTGGCCTCGCTGCTGCTGGGGGCGCTGGCGGCGTGGCTGATGGTGCGCGATCGCCCGTCCTTCAGCGTCAACCCCAGCAGCCTCGCCTTTTCCAACCAGACGATTCACACCAGCAGCCAGCCTCAAACGGTAACTCTGCAAAATACAGGCAGTCAGGCGCTACGGCTGGGACGGATTACCCCCGTCGGGGCCAATCCAACGGATTTTCAGGTGGCGGAGCAATGCACCCGCGCCCCCCTGCCGCCGGCCCAGTCCTGTACGATCCAGGTCACGTTTACGCCCCAGGGTCAGGGCGATCGCATTGCGGACCTGGCCTTCAACGACATTACAGGCGTGACCCGCTACACCATTCCCCTGCGCGGCAATAGCCCCAGTGCCATTGGCGGCAGCCCCAGCCCCGGCAGTCCGTCGCCCACGCCCCCGGTCAATCCTGACGTGGCGCTGCGGTTCAATCCCGGCACGCTGGACTTTGGCGAGTGGCAGGTCAATGCCCAAACCGGCCAGCGAACCATCGCCTTGGTCAACAACAGCGCCGTTCCCGTGACAATCCAACTGGTGCGGGCCGATGGGCAGGCTCGCAGCGACTTTTTGGTGAGCGAGCAATGTACAGGCGGGCCCCTAGCTCCGGGACAAAGCTGCCCGATTTTCGTTGCCTTTCGACCCACGGCTGCGGGCCAGCGGACGGCAAATATCAACGTGATTGACACCAGCAATCGCCCGTGGAATGTGCCGCTGACGGGCTACGGCGTGGCCACTGCGCCCCAAACGCCCACCCTCAGCATTACGCCCGGCCGAGTAGACTTTGGCTCTGTTACGGTTCGCAATACCAGCCGCGAAGAGCGCTTCTTCTTACAAAGCACGGGGGGCGTGCCTGTCCAGCTTCGCAATATCAGCATCGAAAGCCGGACAGGGGATTTTCGGCTGACGCGCAACACCTGCCCCAGCGACTTGCCGCCGGGGGCCCGCTGCGAGGTGGGCGTGGTATTTAGTCCAGAGGTGGAGGGCGATCGCCGCGCTGCCCTCCGGTTTGACAGCAACGACTATCGGGGTACGGCCCGCGTCATGCTCATGGGTCAGGGCGTGCCGCCTGCGGTGCCTGCGCTGCGGGTCAACCCACTGTCTATTGATTTTGGCAGCATCGAGCTAGAGCGGGCCAGCGCCCCCCGCGCCGTCACCATCAGCAATATGGGCACCGCGCCACTGCTGCTGGGCGATATTCGGGTCAATGGCAACCCAGACTTTGTGAGCGATCGCAACTCGTCCATTGGCGCGGAGTGTTCCAACCTCTCGCTGCGGCCAGGGCAAAGCTGCGGCTTTAACGTCGTCTTTATTCCGCAGGTGGAGGGATCACGCAACGCCAATATCGTGATTCCCACAAACACTGGCTCAACCACCGTCGCGCTGCGGGGCAACGGTTCAGTGCAGCGCTTCCCTACGCTCAGCATCCAGCCCACCAGCATTGATTTTGACAATCAGACTATTGGCAATATGAGTGCGCCCCGCTCTGTGACCCTGCGAAACAGCGGCAATGCGCCCCTGATCTTGGGAGATTTGCGGCTAAGCGGGGAGAATCCGTTTGACTTTGCCACCTCGAACGACAGCAACTTTGCGATTAGCTGCACCAACGTGACGCTGGCTCCGGGCGAGGTTTGCACCGTCCAGATGATGTTCAACCCAACGGAGCCGGGATATCGCACGGCCCAGTTAGTGATTCCTAGCAATGCCCCCAACAGCCCTGGACGGGTTCGGGTGGGCGGCGTGGGGCAGGCCGCAATTACGCCGCTCCCCGATCCCCAGCCCGATCCGCCAATCCAGCCGCTGCCCGCGCCCTTGCCGCAGCCCTTCAACCCCCTGTCGCGGTAGTCTGGCGTGGGGCCGCTGGGCGATCGCCCTATGGGATAGCTGCGATCGCCCCAGTCGGGATCAGGTGATCACCGTCGGCTTGTCCATGCCCGTGTATTCCTTGATCTGGGCAATCTCTTCGGCGATCGCAATCAGGTCGCCCAGCGCCACCTGCGGGTCGAGGTTGTGTTTGGCGATGTTGGGTTCATAGCTTTCCAGATAGAGCCGCAGTGTTGCGCCCTTGGTGCCCGTGCCCGACAGCCGCAGAATCAGGCGAGACCCGTCTGTAAAGCCAATACGAATGCCTTGATTTTGGCTGACGCTGCCGTCTACCGGGTCGGTATAGCTAAAGTTGTCAGCATATTCGACCGTATAGGAGCCGAAGGTTTTTCCGGGCAGCGTCAGCATTTGCGCCTGGACGTAATCGACTAATGCCTTAGCGCGATCGCTCGCCACCTCTTCATAGTCATGCCGCGAGTAGAAGTTGCGCCCAAACATCTGCCAGTGTTCCCGCACAATCTGCTCCACGGGCTGTTGCCGCACCGCCAGAATATTCAGCCAAAACAGCACCGCCCAGATACCGTCCTTTTCGCGGATATGGTTCGACCCGGTGCCAAAGCTCTCTTCGCCGCACAGCGTCACCTTGCCCGCATCCAGCAAATTGCCAAAAAACTTCCAGCCCGTCGGCGTTTCATAGGAGCCAATCCCCAGCCGCTGGGCCACCCGATCCGCCGCTGCGCTGGTGGGCATTGAGCGGGCCACCCCTGCCAGTCCGTCCTTATAGCCGGGAACCAGGTGCGCGTTTGCCACCAGCAGCGCCAAGCTATCGCTGGGGTTGACGAAGAAATTGCGTCCCAAAATCATGTTGCGATCGCCATCCCCGTCAAACGCCGCCCCAAAATCCGGCGCGTCCGCTTTGAACAGGATCTCCACCAGATCATGGGCATAGGTCAGGTTGGGGTCGGGATGGCCGCCGCCAAAATCCTCCAGGGGCGTGCCGCTGCGAACCGTGCCTGCGGGTGCGCCCAACTGCTGCTCAAAAATGGCATGGGCGTAGGGCCCGGTAACGGCGTGCATCGCGTCAATGCACAGGCGAAACGAGCCATTGGTCAGCAGCGCCCGAATCCGGTCAAAATCAAACAGCGACTCCATCAATTCCTGATAGTCGGCTACGGAGTCGATCACCTCGACCACCATGCCACCCAGCTTGCTTTCGCCCAGCGTGTCGATGTCTACATCGGGCGCATCCAGGAGTTTGTATTCCGTGATTTCTTTGGTTCGCGCGAAGATCGCCTCCGTCACCTTTTCCGGCGCAGGCCCGCCGTTTTCTATGTTGTATTTCACGCCAAAGTCGCCATGGGGGCCGCCGGGATTGTGGCTAGCAGAGAGAATAATGCCGCCAAAGGCCTTGCATTTGCGAATCACGCAAGACGTGGCAGGCGTAGAGAGAATGCCGTGGTGCCCCACCTTCACGCGGCCCCAGCCATTGGCCGCCGCCATTTTGAGAATAATTTGGATCGCCTCGCGGTTGTAATAGCGGCCGTCGCCGCCCAGCACCAGGGTTTGCCCCTGATAGCCCTCCAGACTGTCAAAAATCGACTGGATGAAGTTTGCGAGATAGTGGGGCTGTTGGAAGGTGGGAACAGCCTTCCGCAGCCCCGAAGTTCCGGGCTTCTGATCGGCGAAGGGCTGCGTAGAAATGGTTTGAATATTCATCGACAATCCTCTCGGTTAAGCAAGTTCATGCGCTGACCAGCGGTTGGGTGATCTCGTTTGGACAGGGCCGCCCCTGCTCAAAGTCGTCTAGGTTGTCCAGGGTGGTTTCGGCAATATCCCTAAGCGCATCTTCTGTGAAAAAGGCCTGGTGTCCGGTCACGATGACGTTGGGAAACGTAACCAGCCGCTCGAAAACATCATCTTGAATAATCTCATTGGACAAATCTTCAAAAAACAGATCCGCCTCCTGTTCGTATACATCGAGGCCCAGTGCCCCAATGATTTTACCCTTGAGTGCATCAATTACCGCTTCTGTGTCAATTAGCCCGCCCCGACTGGTGTTGATCAGCATTACCCCGCGCTTCATCTGGTCGATGGTGTCAGCATTAATCAGGTGGCGAGTTTCGGGCGTGAGGGGGCAGTGCAGCGAGATGATGTCGGCATTTTCAAATAGCTCTGGCAGTTCCACATACTGAGCCGCACCCAGCGCCGTAAATTGGGGGTTTACCCGGTGGTCATAGCCCAAAAGCTGACAGCCAAAGCCGTGCATAATCTGGGCAAAGATCAAACCGATTTTGCCCGTGCCGATGATGCCAATGGTGCGGCCGCGCAGGTCAAACCCCATCAGTCCTTCCAGGCTGAAATTTCCTTCGCGGGTGCGGTTGTAGGCTCGGTGAATCTTGCGGTTGAGCGCCAGCACCAGCCCCACAGCAAACTCCGCCACCGAAAAGGGCGAATAGGCAGTGACGCGGGCGACCGTGATCCCCAGTGCTGCGGCGGTCTTGAGGTCTACGTTGTTGTAGCCTGTGCAGCGCAGCGCGATGAAGCGAGTGCCCCCAGCGGCGATCGCCCTCAGCGTGACCGCATCCAACTGGTCGTTCACAAATACACACACCGCCGGAAACCCCGCCGCCAGCACCGCCGTGCGGGCATTCAGCGATTCTTCAATGAACACTAGCTCATGGCCCCGGGTTGCGCCGAGGCTTTCCAGAATTTCACGATCGTAAGCCTTGGCGCTAAAGACTCCCACTCTCATGCCAGTTCCTCACAAATACCCAGCACGCGCTCACTGATCTAACACCACCTTGTGGGTCACTTCGCCGTGTTCATCAATGTCATACACGATCGGCACAGCGGTTCCCAGTTCCAGCTTGGCGACTTCTTCGCCCGATAGCTTATCCAGCTTCATGATGATGGAGCGGAGCGAGTTGCCGTGGGCGGCGATCATCACGTTTTTGCCTTGCAGCAAGTAGGGCAAGATGGTTTCGTTGAAGTAGGGCAAGACGCGGGCCTGCGTGTCTTCCAGGCTTTCGCCCCCAGGGGGCGCGATGTCGTAGGAGCGTCGCCAAATTTGCACCTGATCGGCTCCGTATTCCGCTGCGGTCTGGGCCTTGTTCAGCCCTTGCAGGTTGCCATAGTAGCGCTCGTCCAGGGCTGCGTTAGTAAAAATAGGCAACACTTCATCTGGATTGTCGTAGTTATCCAGACCTTTCCAGTCAGGGTCATCGTCGTCATGCTGAATGATGGGAATCTTGCCGCCGCAGATGTCGTCGCATTCCGTCAAAATGCAGACGGCGGTTTCGATCGCCCGAATCAGCTTGCTAGTAAACACCACATCTACGCGATATTCTCGCAGCTTGGTCGAGGCAATCGTTGCTTCGGCGCGGCCCCGTTCGCTCAGCGGCACATCGACCCATCCGGTGAACTTGTTGACCGCGTTCCAAAGGCTCTGTCCATGCCGGGTCAGAATTAATTTTGCCATAGGGTTAAAGAAGCGTTAGACGCTCTGAAATCAGGTGAAGTTAACGGTGAAATTAAAGATGAAACCAAAGGTTTTTTGCAGCTTGAAACCAAAAGCTAGTGCTACCCAGCAGCAAAGGTGCCGATGGTGTGGATCTTGAGGAAATTCGTACCGCCTGTGACCTTCATGGGAATGCCGCCAACGACCAGAATGCGATCGCCCACCGAGGCCAACCCGCGTTCTAGCAGACATTGCTCTGCCTGCCGCAGCACCGCTTCAAATTCAGTCGTTTCCTCTTGCAGCAGCACCGGACGCACGCCCCACACCAGGTTCAGCCGATGGTATACGTCGATATTCGGCGTCAGCGCCACTACCGGAGCCGTCGGCCGCTCCTTCGAGGCCAGCTTAGCCGTATAGCCCGTATTGGTAAATGCCACGATGCACTGGAGCGGCAAAAACTGGTCAATGGCGTTCAGCGCTTCGCTAATGGCGTGGGCTTCGTCTTCTTTGGAAGGAGGATAGTTGACAAAGTGATAGTCGCGCTCTACCTCGCGGGCAATGCGCGTCATCATCTGCACCGCCTCCACCGGATAGGCCCCCATCGCCGACTCGCCCGACAGCATCACTGCGTCTGTGCCGTCGAGAATGGCGTTGGCCACGTCGCTGGCCTCGGCGCGAGTCGGGCGCGGGTTTTGGATCATGCTCTCCAGCATTTGCGTCGCCGTGATCACCGGAATGCCCAGTTCGTTGCAGCGGCGGATGATGTGCTTCTGCGTCAGGGGCACTTGCTCTGGCGGCAGTTCCACGCCCATGTCGCCCCGCGCCACCATAATCGCGTCGCAGGCGCAGAGAATGTCTTCCAGATTTTCAATGGCCTGGGGCTTTTCTAGCTTGGCCAGCACGGGCACATCGGCATGTCCCTTAGAAGCCAGCAAATCCTTGAGCGATCGCACGTCATCGCCCCGCCGCACAAAGCTGAGCGAAATCCAGTGGACATTTTGCGACAGTCCAAACTCCACATCCTGAATATCCTTGTCCGTCATTGACGGCAGTTTCAGGTTAAGGCTGGGCAAATTCACGCCCTTGCGGCTTTTCAGCAAACCGCCTTTCACCACGCGGCAGCGCACCTCGCGACCCACCACCTCTTCAACCTGCAATTCCAGCAGACCGTCATCCATCAGCACTTGCGTGCCTGGCGTTGCTTCTTCCCACAGGTGCGGATAGTCAATCGAAACCGTGTTGGGCTGCCCGTCGAGGGCATCATCCGGCACCAGAATCAGCGGTGCGCCCTCCTCTAGGGGAATGCCCCCGTTCGGCATTTGTCCGACGCGAATTTTGGGCCCTTGCAGGTCTTGCAGCAGCGTGATTGGCGTATCGAGTTCTGCTTCGACCGCGCGAATCATTTCAATTGTCTTGGCGTGGTCTTCGTAGGAGCCGTGAGAAAAATTGAGGCGGGCTACGCTCATGCCCGCATTCACCATTTTCTTAAGGATTTCGGGGGAGCGGCTGGCAGGGCCAATCGTAGCGACAATTTTGGTGCGGGGGGTGAGGAGTTTCATAGCGGCAGTGGCAGGATGAAGGTTGCTAACAGACCCAACAAGCGAACCATCGACGAATTAGCGCACCGGATAATAGTAAGAATTTGGCTATGAACCTACCGCACAATCCTGAATGCTGTTTGATAACTGGATAACAGCAGCCCAAAAATCCCTAAGATGATCCCAAGTTGGTATTGAGCGCAACAGTTCTTGTGGTAACTGCTGCATCGCTCGCTGAAACAGCGACGGATTGCCTAGCCCCTGCGCCAAAATCAGCGATCCCTGGATGGCGATCGCCCCATTGAGCCGCCCCATCTAACCACCACTCCATCCAGTCGCCCCATCCAAGGAGATCCCCATGCCACGCAAATTTGGAGAAATTGCTTTTACGCCCGAAGTCCTGGCCGCTCAAGAGCAGCGTGGCTCTCGAGAAACCTACGCACGCTACATTGCTAAAGGCCCGGCTGGTGATAGTATCACGCCAGAATTGTCCGAGTTCATTGCCCATCTGGACGGGTTTTATTTGGGAACCGTTGGTTCTGACGGCTATCCCTATATCCAGTTTCGCGGCGGCCCGGCTGGTTTTCTAAAGGTACTGGATGAGAAGACGCTTGGCTTTGCCGATTTTTCTGGCAATCTGCAATACATTACCGTCGGCAATCTCTCCGGCAATGACAAGGCATTTCTATTCTTGATGGACTATCGGCATCGCCAGCGAGTCAAGGTTTGGGGACGTGCAGAATACTTAGAAGGGAACACAGATGCGAACGTAGAATGGATTGAAAAACTCCGAGTTCAGGATTACCCTGCACCTGTTGAACGGGCCATTTTGTTTCACGTCGAGGCGATTAGCGAAAACTGCCCGCAGCATATTCCCATTCGGTATTCTGCACAGGAGGTCGAAGCGATGATGGCTCCCTTGCGCGATCGCATTTCAGCACTAGAACAGCAGCTTGCACAGGCAGAGAATAACGCTTCTAGTCGTCAGTGAGCAATTTTATCAAGTAATTTTATCCTTGATGAACCGCAGGGTCGTTGAGTTCATTTACCAGTTTTCAATTCATTTGTACCAATCACCACTCGCAAAGCTCTTGCCAAGCAATGAAGTCTGCTAAGCGTAGGGCGATCGCCCTACGAACTTGGGGCGATCGCGCTGTTGACTATTATTCTGCCCAAGGATTTTGTAGTTTAGCTCACAGAATTCCGTCTAAACCCGGTCGCAAAGCTACATCCAATATCAGGGAAACCCCGGCCCAGTGGGTAATTGCCGCCCAAAAAGCAGGGATTACCGACTAGCTGTGCTAAAATTGAGTTGTTAAACATGGATGCGCTACTCATCTGCTATTTAGCTACGTTGATGTTTTTTTAGTTGCACTTTTTTCCTTGATTTAGTTTTTTGATTTAGGTCGCATTCAAGCTATTGCATTGAGCTTTACTTTTTACAGTCTTGCTTTAGTGGAAAGTTTTCAGATTCATTCACCTAGCCTCGGCTTCTAGAAGTGGGTTTCACTTTACTCAGCTCCTACTTTTAAACTGAGCCAGGCAAGGCTTATCCCCTGTCCCTTTGTACGCCAGTGAGGATCATCGAGTGATCGCAATCACACCTCGTCCCAATGGGCGAAAGTGGGGTACTGTAAGCTTTGCGTCTACTTTGCATCTGGGTCCAGTCTTGGACTTGCTGCTGGCTGATATTCCGCCGCGCTGGAGAGCAGAGGTGCGTTTGGGACTTCAAGAGGCGCTGGTTAACGCAGCAAAGCACGGCAATAATCTCGACCCAAACAAAACCATTCTGGTTGAGTTCTACATTGTCAATAACGAACACTGGTGGATCATTTCCGACCAAGGCTGCGGGTTCGACCCTGCGGGGCCATGCCGAGAGGATTGTGTCGGGCGATCGCCCAACGAGCAGCGAGACTGCGGGCGCGGACTCTATATCCTCCACCAGATTTTTGACCAGGTACACTGGAATACAGACGGCACAGAGCTTCGCCTTTGCAAGCAGGTTCGGAGCCGGGGGCGTTTGCCGCTCCTCTCCTAGTGGACGCTAGTGGGCGCTCTCTGCCCGAAGTTGGGTCTTTGGGTTCCGATTCTCCCAGGCGCGTAAGGCGGCTCGATGCACGTCGCTCCAAGAAACTTGGCGATCGCGGGCGATTTTGGCACAATCTTCATACTCCGGCTGGACGTTGAGCAGTTCTCCGCTAACGGGATGCTTCCCCAGCTTTATTGGGACTTCTCCAAATTCCGTCTCGACCGTCTGAAATTCCCGGTCGAGCATGGTTCGCTGCTGCACTGACTCGCGGA
Organism: Thermoleptolyngbya sp. C42_A2020_037; assembly: GCF_015272455.1. Classification (NCBI taxonomy): domain Bacteria; kingdom Bacillati; phylum Cyanobacteriota; class Cyanophyceae; order Oculatellales; family Oculatellaceae; genus Thermoleptolyngbya; species Thermoleptolyngbya sp. C42_A2020_037. The sequence continues at coordinate 192,837 of NZ_JACYLP010000056.1, read as the reverse complement.
TGCCTAGCGTCGTTGTTTCGCGAAACAGGATAGCTTTGCAAATTTCGGCCAGGTCAATCGGGCAAATCACCGTCAGCAGCGTGCCCAGGCGCGATTTTTTCATGGTCACAGGCTGCGTAAACACGTCCAGCGCCCCCGCTGCCAGCAGAGATTCTAGCGTGTAGGCGATCGCCTGTGGGTTTGCGTCATCAATCTGCGTCTCCAGAACCGTCACCTGGGTATTGGCTTCCGGCTGAGCAGCAGGCGTTACTGCTTTAGCAGACTGGGGCAAGTGAATCCCTGATGGAATGGTGTGGGCCGCCGTCTGTCGATAGGCAAAGCTACCCGCCCCCAGTTCCGATAATTCCCCAAGCCACAGCCGCAGAATATTGGGAATCGGCAGATCGCGCCCGCCCGCGCCCAGCCCCACGCGGGTCAGCGTCATCGGCGGTGGCGGGCCAAAACTGGCTGCCAGAGTTGTGGCGATCGCCGCCCCCGTTGGGGTTACCAATTCTCGCTCAATGCCGTTGCTGTAGATTGGCACCTGCCGCAGTTCCCACAGCTTCAGCACCGCAGGCGAAGGCACCGGGAGCCGCCCATGCGCTGCCCAGATGGTGCCGCCGCCGGTCGGCATCGCCGAGCAATACAACTGCTCAATGCCCAGCCAGTCCAGCCCCAAACAGGTTCCCACGATATCTACAATGGCATCTGTCGCTCCGACTTCGTGGAAGTGAACCGCGTCGATGGGAATGCCGTGAACCGCGCTTTCGGCGATCGCCAACTGTCGAAACACCGCCAAACTCCACGCTTCGGCCCGAGGCGGCAATCCCGCCGCCAAGATCAACTGCTCGAGGTCTGCCAGATGCCGAGTTCCTGCGTGATGGTGTGGGGCAAGATCATGAGACGGATGCTCAGATTCATCAATCGCGTTCCTGGCACCGTCTAAAGAATGGGTATAATCAGCCGGATGCTCGTGCGGATGCGGATGAAAATGACCTTTAGAATCATGAGGAGATTCAGACTCATGCGTATGAACATGACTCTGATGAGAATGTGAATCCGAATGCTTTTCTGAATGCAGCTCGACTGCATTTTGATAAATGCCTTGATGAGTCAAATCATTAGAATGAGATTGAGAATAGGCACGCCGAAAGGTTGAATGAACATCGACTCCTGGCTCTTGGTGCGCCAGCGCTTCCGGATCAGGCAATGCGCTTAGGTCAACGTGCAGTTTTGTTGCCGATTGCCCATTTCGCTGCACGGTTTCGACTCGCAGTGTATATTCATGGGAAATGCCCAATCGCTGAAGCTGCGTTTCCAAATACTCCAGCGGCAGCCCTGCGTGAATCAGCGCCCCCAGGCACATATCTCCGGCAATACCCGTCGGGCAGTCTAGATACGCAATCTTGGTCATAGATGAGCCTTGGAGTTGAGAGAGTTGAGAGAACTAAACCGCTGAGACAGCCTATCCTCAACTAATCTACAGTAAATAACGGTTAGGTTCAGGCCCTGAGATTTGCGGTATATCCTTCACGCAGTTATTCCTGGGAGTTATTCCTGGCAGTTATTCCTGAATAGGCGCTTGCTTGCTCCCCTCTGCACTAAAATCGGCCGCGGGCAGAATCACTACGCCCACAGCCGATGGTCAATCGATTAGAAGATGAATCACATACAGCGTTTTTGAAGCTAGTGAGGCGCACGGATGGTCAATAAGCCCTTGCCTCGTGAGGGCAGCATGTGCCTCACCCCGCAAGAAAATGCTGTATTCCAAGGACAGGAATGATGCCGACCCAGAGATTACGGTTGTCCTGGCTGAACCGTGCCATTGGGATTCGCCATCGGATCAGGGTTCATAAAATCTGGGGTCATAGAATCCGCCGAGCTTTCGGGTGCGCCCATCATCGGATCAAGAGACGGGTCAGCGCTCTGGGGAGGGGCCGTTTGGGGGGCAGTTTCAGGAATCGTCACGTTGACATCCGGGGGTGGAGCCTGCTGGATATTTACATCGGGGGGTTGAACGTTCACCTCAGGGGGCTGCACGTTCACTTCGGGGGGAGCGGCGGGTTCTACCTGGGGCTGGGTATCGCTGCGCTGGGCCAGCGCGATAAATAGGGTGGTAAAGCCGGCGATCGCCGCCAGCATCAGTCCGAGAAACAGACCCCCGGAAGTATTGGCATTGTCTCGCGCAATCTCGGCCTGGCGACGAGCTTCGTAAGCATGAAGTTCGCGATCGCGCAATTCACGATTTTGCAACTCAGCGTTTTGCATGTCTCGAATGCGGGCCTCGTTCTGCCGACTATAATCAGGGTTACTCATGGTTTATCACCTCAGCTCATCAAATGGGTTTTTCCTGGGATTTCAAACCGTTCCGAACCTTGCTTACCCGCCATGAGTCGGCTTATGACAGAAGCCTGTTCATCGCTGAACGCTTCCATTCCAAAACCAATCTCAAAACCATCTGGTAGAAGTTCCGAAACATTACACATTAAGGTAGCCGCCTAGTTGTATAAAGCGGCTCTACCGCAGGCCGGGAAGCCATGTCGTTCCCAGGGCTGACGTAGGGCAGCGATCCAGGCATAGGGTCAGGCTTCGGGAAGCGCAGCATTTGCCGCAGTGCTGGAGGCGTTGCTGAAGGGTTGTGGCAGCGACTCTAGCTGAAAATATTGATAAAACTTGTCGGTGATTTGCAGCCAAGACGAGCGGCTATCAGCTTTGCGGCGCTTACGGACAAACCCTAGCTCCACCAACTCCTGAACGTGCTGGTAAGCCCCTGATCCGCGCAGTTCGACCAGATCCGAAAGCGTCAGCGGGCCGCGCAGGGCGATCGCCGCCAGTGTCCGCAACGCACCCACGCCCAAATCCACAGGCACCAGCTTTTGCAGCAGCGGTTGATAGGCTTCGCGAAGCTGCAAGCAATACCCCTCTGGCGTTTCCACCACTTCTAGTGCTCCGTCGCGCTGGGCGTAGTCGGTCATTAGCTCAATCAGCCCTTCCTCGGCACTGGGGCGATCGCATCCGGCATATTCTGCAATTTTGGCCAGCGTCAGCGGCTGCCCTTTCAGATACAAAATGGCTTCAATTGTGCTGGACAGTCGAGACATAGATCGCGCAGGGCACCTACGAAATGTCGGGCAAGCTGGCAAAAAGCTGCTCTACAAGCTGAGCCGTTTTAGCATCGAGCTTTTGCCAGTCTACATCGCCTGTGTCGTCGAGTAAGCTTGTATCTACTTCTACCACCACGGTGTCGGTTAGGCTCAGCACAGGACTGTAGTTGCGAAAGCAGATCTGATAGCACAACTGCCAGAGGTCGATATTCACCTGATGGGCCTGATGCTGGAGACACAGCACGTAGCCCGGATGGGGCTGGGGCAGACGCGACAGCGCTTCCTGGAGGTCTGGGGCTTCTTCTGGAGTGGCGGATGCCAGCCGATGCTGAAGCGCTAGCACCTGCTGCTGTGTCTCCTCCGATACGCCATCGGGCCAGATGGGGTCGTTGCGGTAGGTGCTTTTCCAGGGCGACTGTTCCAGGGCTTTTCGCAAATTATCCAGCACCCGAATAAACACAGGCTGCATTAGCAGATTTGCCTGCTCCCAAGCGGCACGGCTGGCGAATTTAGGCTGGGTCATGGGAATCTGTCTGCGGGTCTTTGGAAAGCCGTTTCAGGGGCTTATTTTCAGGGAGTTATTTTCAGGGAGTCATTTCGGCACAGGCGAATGAGCCTTGTTTATCTTCACACGAGTCTTATGGGGTTACACTCAAACTCTACAGTTCCTTTATGAAACAACCCAGGCGATCGCCGTAGGATGAAGCTATTAACGGTGTTGCCTGCGCGAATCCACTGAATTTCCTTTTCAGTTGCTCCTATTCAATCACGTACGCTGAATCACGTAGGATGCGTTGGGTTTAAACCCCGCTTTTGAACTTGCTGAAAGGCTTTCAGGGTGCTTGCTTGCACAACGTTCATGGTTAGCTGAGAGGGTGCAGATAGAGGTTGATTCTGAGTCGTCATGCTGTCTGCACTCTTTTTCTTGAGGTTTTGTGCTGCTTTTAAGGTTGTCAGAGTCTTTGCTCGCTCCAACCGCTGGCTCCAACCGCTGGCTTCCAGCATTTGACTCTGGTTATCTGACTCTGGTTTCGAGAATTAAGAGGCGATCGCCCGAATCGTTGCAATCGGCACAGTCGCAAAGTACTGTCGCCGAAATTGTTCTTCTTCAACCGCCGAGAGAAACGCCTCAATGGCCTGATTCACTTGGGCCGCTGTTGGCGACTGGGTGGACGAATCGGCTGGATTCCACTGAAATTGCAGCCCATTGGGGAGGGCTGTGACCGTTATTCCCAGCACCTGCAATGCCTGAATTCCGGCTCTCAGCGGGCGATCGCCCAGCCCCAGTTTTCGTAAAAGCTGCGATCGCGTTGCGACTTGCCCTGTGCGGCTGAGATACTTTGCCAGTCCCACCAGGGTTTGCCAGGATTCTAGCGGGTCGGTAGCGGGTGGAACTGGGTAGGCGATCGCCAGCCGTTTGCCGTCGTGCCGGGCCTTTCGCCCCCACACGCGCAAATCGTCCCACTGGGTCGGGCAGTCGGTCATCACCAGCACGTTTTCTGCGTCGGCCGCGCCTGCCAGAAGTTCGGACTGCCCGCGCCAGTCCAGCAGCCAGTCTGGTTCAGCAGGCATGGCCGCAGCCCACTCGCCCGCCGCCGGCCGAACCGCCATCAGCCGCACCTCGTAGCGCTTGCGAAACGGGTTGAAATCCATCTGCACCAACGCATCGCACGGCCCCGGCGGCATCTCGTCGCGATAGTGCCCCCACCACACGCCAGGAAATTGCCCGGTTTCATCCACAAGCTCAAACTCGGTTTTGATGTAACGCACCTTGCGCTGCTTGAAATCGCGGATATTTTCATTGCGGACATTTTCAAAACGGCACTGGCGAATCAGCAGGTTGGGCGTGGGGTTGCCCATGCCGCAGGGTTCCAGCAGTTTCAGCGCTTGGAACAAGTCTTTTCCCAACTGGCCCACGGTCACGATCAGATCAACCGGGAGCGCAGGCGGGGCAATCGCCCCTGATATTCCCACCTGCTGCCGGAGTTGCCGATTGATGCCATCCGCAAACAGCGGAATGTTTTCCACAGGCAGACTCAGCCCCGCCGCCAAGGGATGCCCGCCAAACCCACTGAGCAAGTGCTGCTGACTGCTCATCAGGTCGTAGAGATCAATCTGGTTCACAGAGCGGGCAGAGCCTCGTGCCAGCTTGACGCTACTGGGCGAAGACTTGGGGGCATCCGATGCAGCGGGTTTGGAAGCTGCCAATGGTGCGGCGCTGCTAAGCAAAAGGGTTGGACGGCCATATTCCTGAGCAATTTGCCCCGCTACCAGTCCTAGAACGCCCACTGGCCACTGCGGATCTTCTAGCACAATTACGCCAGTCGTAGACAAATCCATCTGGCTCAGCCGCGCCGAGACTTGTTTGAACAGATCTTGCTGGAGGGCGCGGCGGCGAGTGTTTGCCAGTTCTGCTGCCTCGGCAAGCTGGCGACAGCGGCTCTCGTCGCGGCTGGTCAATAGCTCCACGCCGTCGCGGGCATCGCCCTGGATGCGGCTGATGGCGTTGATGCGCGGCCCCAGCCCGAAGGAAATATCGGTAGGGCGATCGCCCGCCTTTTTGCAAAATTCCAGCAGCATCGCCACGCCGGGGCGCGGGGCCGTTGCCACGTCCTGGTTTTTCTGAAGCTGAGCAATGCCCCGCTGCGCCAGATAGCGGCAGTCGCCCCGCAGTTCCACCAGGTCAGCAATTAGCCCAATCGCCACCAGATCCAGCAGGGTATCCAGCGGGCGCGTCGGCACGTCGGGCAGGGTTTCGTACAGCGCCTCCACCAGTTTGTAGGCAACGGCAACGCCCGACAGGGTGGCGAGGGGATGATCCGCAGGCAGGCTGCGGGGATTGACAATGGCCACCACAGGCAGACGCTGGGTCAGCAGCGTGTGGTGATCCGTCACAATCACGTCCAGCCCCAAGCGATTCGCATGGTCGATCTCTGCCAGGCTGGTGCTGCCCGTGTCGCAGGTGACAATCAGGCGAACACCTGCCGCCGCCAGTTGCTCGATGCCGCTGTGGGTCAGCCCGTGGGATTCTGTCAGACGATTGGGGATGACATAGGAGAGGCGATCGCCCTGAGGAAAAAACTGTCCCAGCCCCTCCCACAGCACCGCCGTCGCCGTAATCCCATCGGCATCAAAATCTCCCCAGATGGCGATCGCCTCCTGCCGTTCGTGGGCCAGCTTCAGACGGGCGATCGCCCTCTGCATTTCTTCGCCAAACGCAAAGGGGCTGGTCGGCGCATAGCAATTGGGGTCGAGCCAGCCCGCCAGCGCCGCTGAGTCGCGAATACCCCGCTGCCAGAGCAACTGGGCAGCATAGGTCGCCATGCCATCGGGTGCATACTCCGCCGCTGCCTGCACAAACTCGGCGGGCGGCGACTCATCGGGTGGAAGCTGCCAGATTGCCGACTCAGCCATGCAGAACGATCCTCCAGGGTCAGGCTCCCATTTTAGACTCCAGAGCAGCGGCCGTCAGGCTCCCAGCAGTTCATCCAGGGCATCCAGCGCTTCGCAACTGCCACCGTTCGCCAGAGCCAGCGGGTCGAATCGGCGTGGCGGAGTCCAGGTGGGGACGTGGGCCGGGGCGATTCCCGTTGGGATCGCTTCGCGAATCGCCGCGCCAGGAAACGGCTCCCGACCGTGCAGATAGTCATCGGCATAGCGCCGGAATACTGCCTCCACCGCCGCACGGGTGTTCTTCAGCCCCCACTCAGCAGCAATTTGCTGCGCCTTTTCCAGCACATCCGCACTCAGTCTTACTTTGTTGTCATGCATAGCTGTTGATCCATCGACATCGAGTACAAACCGCGAACATTGGCAAACTGTGGGTCGCCCATGACGGCAAAGAGCTTGCGCCCCTGGAGCCGCTCGGCAATCAGGTGAGTACTGCCGCCCGTCACCAAAAAGCGCGTCACGCGGGGCATATAGGGGTTGTATTGCGATCGCACGGTTTGGAAAATACCCTTAAACCAGGGGTCGAGATGCTCCTCCAGCCAAGGGGCCCACGTTAGCTCCGTGTCGGCGTAGGTATGCCCAGCCCGAAACCCGTCCATTACAATGCTGGGGTCGGCGCTCGTGCCCAAAGCCGAGGTGAGTCGCTTGTCGAAGCTGATGGAAGCCGCCAGTTCGTACGCACCACCGCGATCCATGACGTTTTCATCGATCACTTCGCCCTCGGCATCCACCAGCCGCGTTAGCCAAGTGCCGCCGCCAATATCGACGACGATGGTAAAGCCTGCATCGGGAATCATCCCTAGTTGCCGCGCGTAGTGATACGCACCCATGCCTTCGCGTTCTACCTCTACGCTTTCCACCATGACGCGATAGTCCAGCCCGTTGCGCTTGAATTCATGCATCCCGATGAGTTGCTCTCGAATCGCGTCTCGGCTTTTGGCGGGTTCTGGCGTGGAGGCGTAGACCTGCAAGGCAAACTCAGTGCTGCCATTAAACGGTTCCAAACAGGCGTAGAGATGCAGGCGCGACAGTTCCACCTTATTTTCCACGACCGTCTGCTGCTGGCGGCGGTATTTATAAGCCTGTGCGCCAAAGTGAACGCGGGTGCCGTCGGGCAGCTCGATCAGCGGCGAAGCGTCGGAATAGCTGACGGCATCGCGCCCCGACGGCAGGTGATAGCGAACCGAGCGAATCGCCTTGGGATGACCGTTGCCATCAAAAAATTTGAGGTCATAGTTGCCTGCATCCAGCGCCAGGGTGCGCGTGCCGCTTGGGGAGATTGCAGGGGGTTTACTTGCCCGCCTTGCTCTGGTACCTGTAGTCATAGAGCGTTTGTTTTCACTCGTTGAGTTTGCTGAGGCGGTACGTGGGGCAGCAGAGTGCTGGAATGGTCTCTGGGATTGACTCTGGGATTGATTCTGAGCTTTGAAGATCAGCCATCCAGAGGTTCCGTTTGTCCCCATCTGTACCCATTTGGTGTTTGATACAAGTGTACTATATCATTCCCATCCCAATTTTGGAGCGGGCGATCGCCCCCATCGACCCTACCCCACATCACCAAACGCGCCAAAGCCAGCGCCCTAGCAGTACAGACGCACTCTGAAAAAGTTTGAGAAAGTTTGAAAAAATGTAAACCGACCGGGGAACTGGGGTCAGGCGCTAGGGCTTGACGGCGGGTTGGTTGCGCCAGCGTTCACGGCTCTAGCGTTCACCGCTCCAGCATTTACTGCTCCAGCGTTTGCTGCTCCGGCATTTACCTTGCCAATGCAGTGATCGACCCACGCCAGGATTTCTCGATTGACTCGGTCGGCGCACTCGTCGTAAGGACAGTGGCCCGCATCGGGCAGTTCAATCAGCTTTAGCCTGGGATTCATGGCCGGAAGCTGACGACCCCATCCCAAAGGAATCACCCGGTCTTTTTCTCCCCACAGCAGCAGGATCGGCAAATCGACCGCTTGCAGCAAGGCTTTTGTATTCGGGCTAAAGTCTGTTTGGGTGCGGGCCTGCACCAGCCGACAGAGGACTTTCGCTGCGCCGCGATCGCCCGCCGGAATCGTAAAGCTCTGCACCAGCTCGTCGGTAATGGCTTCGGGGTTGGCATAGACCGCCCGCAGCACCGAGCGAATCACACCTGGCCGCCGAATCACGCTGAACAGCGGCTTCAGCAGCAGCGGCGACGAGAAGAAAGATTCGATTTCGCCTACAAAGCTTTGCAGCTTACCAGGCAGCAACTCTTGGCGAGACGCGGGCAAGGTGAGCAGGATTAATCCCTGAACCAGAGCCGGATCAGTGGCGGCGATCGCCAGCGCCACCAGCGCCCCTAGCGAATGCCCCACCAGCACCACCGGCCGCCCCACAATCTCGCGGCAAAAGTCCCGCACCTGCGCCATCCACAGGTCTACTTTGTAATTTGCCGCCCCTTTTTCCGACGCACCAAACCCCAGCAAATCCAGCGCATAGACCGTGTGATGCTGGCTCAGCGGCTCCAGGTTCAGCCGCCACTGGGTCAGCGCTGCCCCAAACCCATGCAGGAATACAATCGGCACGGCATCCGGTGAAGGGGTTTGCGCCCTTAGATAGGTATAGCGAATCTGCCAGCCGCGCCATGCCCAGTCGCGCTGGGAGCCAAGCTGCGTGTGCCAGGGAAGCTGCGGAGACAAAGCAGGCATAGCGATCGCTAATGGAAACAACCTCCTCTTCATGCTATAGCAAGGGGTAAAGGGTTAGGGGTCAGGAGTCACGAGCGAAGCAGTACAGTATTCTGGTAGGTGCTTGGCGTTGAACCCAAGAAAACACCGAATCTGAGCTTGATTGGGGAGAGTCCGTTTTGCTTCAGACTGCTCCCAGACTCATCTTTCCCAAGCCCTACCGCTCCCAGGATGCATCACCGCCCGACGCTATGAGCCTCTGCATCAATCCCCAATGCGCTGAACCCAATCACCCCGGTAACGACGGCAGCCGCTTTTGCCAAAGCTGCGGGTCGGATCTGGTGCTGCGGGAGCGCTATCGCGTTATGCGGCTGATTAGCGACAAAAGCGGTTTTGGTCAGGTGTATGAAGCCTACGAGCGGAATGTACCCAAAATTCTTAAGGTGCTGAAGGAAATCCACAGCGGCCACAGCAAAGCCGTCGCCCTGTTTCAGCGAGAGGCCGTAGTGCTGAGCCAGTTGCGCCATCCGGGTGTGCCTGCGATCGAGCCAGATGGCTACTTCCAGTTTTTGCCGCGCGGCAGCGAATCGCCACTGCACTGCATCATCATGGAAAAAATCGACGGGCCCAACCTGCGGGAATGGATGCGGCAGCAGGGTAACCACGGCATTAGCGAGGCGCAGGCGCGAAAGTGGATGCGGCAACTGACGGAGGTGCTGCACTTGGTGCATGAGCGCAACTATTTTCACCGGGATATTAAGCCCGAAAATATTATGCTGCGGTCGAATGGGCAGTTGGTGCTGGTGGACTTTGGCGCAGTGCGCGAGATGACTGCAACTTATCTAGCACAACTGGGCGGCTCCGAAGGCGTGACCCGCATTAGCTCCGCAGGCTATACGCCGCCAGAGCAGGAAAAGGGGCAGGCCGTTCCCCAGTCCGACTTTTACGCGCTGGGGTGGACGTTTATTTACCTGCTGACCGGGAAGCAACCGACCGATCCTGATATTTACAATCCCCACGACAATAGCTTCCGCTGGCGACAGTTTGCGCCGCAGGTGTCGGAACCGTTTGCCGACTTTATCGACCACCTGATTGCGCCCAAAGCGAGCGATCGCCCCAATAGCACCCGCGAGATTCTGGAAGACCTGGCGGCGATCGCCCCTCCCAGCAACCTGCCCCGCGTCCAAGGGCTGGCTTCATTACCCCCAGAAAATATCTCCTCACCCAAGACGACCGAGCTTCAGCCTGCACAGACTCACGCTCAGCGCACCACACTCCGCTGGAAGCGTCCCTGGTTCTGGGGCAGTGCAGCAGCGCTGCTGATTGGGCTGGCAGGCTGGGGCGGCTGGCAGGTTTATCAGCGTTCCAGCGGTGGAACCGTTGCCGTGCAGTCGCTCGTCTCTAGCGCTAGCTTGGCAGAACATACCGGATTCATTAATCACGGAGTGTTTACTCCGGACGGGCAGCAGCTCATTACCTGTGGCGCAGACCAACAAATCATCGTGTGGGACGTGGCAACGGGGCAACCCCTCCGCACGCTCAAGGGACACAGCAGCTACGTGAACGTGGTCGCGCTGAGCGGCAATGGGCAAACGCTGGTGAGCGGCGGCGCAGATAATCAAGTCCTGATTTGGGATTTGCCCAGCGGCACAATCCGACATACGCTGACCGGCCACACGAACGCAATAAACGCACTGGCGATCGCCTCGGATGGAACACTGATCAGCGGCAGTGCGGATAGCACAGTGCGAACCTGGAACCTGGCAACCGGACAGCCAATTCACACCCTGGAAGGACACAAAGGGTTCATCAATGCGATTGCTGTTAGCCCCGATGCCCGCACAATTGTTAGTGGCGGTACAGATTCAGATATCATCGCTTGGGATCTGGAGACTGGAACGCCACTGCGAACGTTTACAGGATTTACAGGAGCCATCAATGCGATCGCCCTTACGCCGGATGGAGTCGAGGTGCTGGCGGGCGGCACAGATCGAACAATCTATCGCTGGAACCTGGAGACAGGCGAACTGGGCAAACCGCTGACGGGTTCGGCTGGGTTTATCAACACGCTGGTGGTGCGCGGCGACGGCAGAACCTTGCTCAGCAGCGATGCCGAAGGGCAACTGACGCTGTGGAATTTGGTAACCGGAAAACCCACTCACATCTTTGCCGGCGAGGGAGCGCCCCTCGACCATGCGATCGCCAGCCCCGACTGGAGAACCATCGCCACGGGCAAAGGGTTCCGCACGGTACGTCTGTGGCAGCTTCCAGACGACGTGTTTTAGACACGTGTTTTAGACACTTTCCAGACAATTTCAGACGTTTTTTAAATTTTGAATCTGGGTTGATCAATCCGACCCAATCTCTGCTAAAGTTCCACCCTTTAGTAGCTGTTTTTTAATACTTTGGCAGGATAATTATGCTTTACACCGACTACGCCACGCTCACCCTGTCCTCGCCCAATCTGGCACGGTTGCGGCAGTTCTACCGGACGCTCCTCGACATCGCTCCATCGTTCGAGTTTCCCAACACCTACGTCGAATTCCAGATCGGTCTGTTTCGGTTTGGCATCTTTCAGCCCAAACAGGAACATGCCGGAGAATTCGCTGCCTCCCACAGCGGCGCAATGAGCCTGTGCCTGGAGGTAGATAACCTGGAGCAGGCGATCGCCGCCGTAGAGGCTGCCCATAGCGCGATCGCCGCCGCCCCCCCACGCCCCGCCAGCCCCATCATTACTGACTTCCACGGTCGCGAAGCCTACGCCTACGACCCCGACGGAAACCGCCTCATTCTGCACGAGTCGAGGCATCCCGCAACGTTCTGAGCCTTGCATCAGCCTTGAAGACGAGACGGCTCGCTCTGGTTCGTCTTCAAGGCTGGTGGTTTCATCAGCGGGCGATCGCCTATGCCGAGCGGCGGGCGGGTAGTGCCAGGTTGCCGCTTCCGTTGCCGCCCATTGTGCTGCTTAGCACCTTACCGTTGCGATTCAGGTGGCCGCTGGCAGAAGGAGTCGGCTGGGGCGGCTCCTCCGGCAAGAGAAATTCGCGGATGAACCGGGCTGCGGCCCGCTGGGCCAGCCCGCCTGCAATCTGCTGGCCCATGCGCTGAGTTTCAGGACGCAGCAGCAGGTTTGGCACCACAGGGAGAAGCTGAATCGGGTCAAATCCGGGCGTATCGCGCAGAATGTTGAGAATACGGCTCAGGTGTTCCAGGTTTTGCGACTCGGCCGGGGGCGGCGCGGAACCGTTGCCCAGACCGATGCGATCGCGCAGAGTAGCAGTCAGCCGCTGCATCGTCATCTGCCCATAGCCGTCAATCCCTTTGACAATCTCCTCCACCAGATACTCGCGAATAAACTCGCCGCGCTCAGAAAACAGGAAGTTTAGCGCCTGATCCACCGCATAGTTCAGGTCGTAATCTGGGCTGTCCTTGGCGTTCTTCAGCAGGTTTTCCAGACGATTCCACCGGAAGCTGCCGTCTTTGAACAGCAAATCCTTGAGGGAGGAGCGCAGTTCTGGCGACGGATCGGTTAGCAAGCGCTTAGCAATATAAGGATAGGCCTTGCTCAGCACCTTGAAATTGGGGTCCACGTTGATGGCGATGCCTTCCAACGTCACCAGCGACCGGATAATCAGTGCGTAGTAGGCAGGCACGCGGAACGGATAGTCGTACATCACCTGAGAAAGCTGGTCGGTGATGCTCTTGAAGTTCAGTTCGGCGACGCTCGACCCCAGCGCGTTGCTAAAGACCGCAGCCAGTGCCGGAATAATCGGGGTCAAGTCGGTATCCGGGGTCAAAAATTCCAGCTTTACGTAGTCTTTCGCCAAGCCTTCAAAGTCGCGGTTGACCATGTGAACCACCGCCTCGATCAGCCCGTAGCGCTGGGGAGCCTGCACCTCACTCATCATGCCAAAGTCCAGATAGGCGAGCTTGCCATCGGGTGTCGCCAGCAGGTTGCCAGGGTGCGGGTCGGCGTGGAAAAAGCCATGCTCTAGCAACTGCCGCAGCGAACACTGCACACCCACTTCTACCAGATAGGCCGCATCGATGCCCTGGGCGGCTAGCTCTCGCGGCTTGGTGAGCTTGGTGCCGTTGATCCACTCCATCGTCAGCACGCGCTGATGGGTATATTCCCAGTAAATCCGAGGCACATAGATGTCAGGAATTGCGCCATAAAGCTGAGCAAACCGCTCGGCGTTGCGCCCCTCCTGGGTGTAATCCATCTCTTCAAAGATGCGGGCCCCAAACTCGTCCATGATGCCAACGAGGTCGCTGCGGATCTGCTTGAAGGTATTCGCCGCCCACATTGCAGCACGGCGCAGAATGTAGAGGTCAAGCGTAATACGCTCCGCCAGTCCGGGACGCTGTACCTTCACTGCCACAATCTCACCCGTCTTCAGCTTGCCTTTATAGACCTGCCCTAGCGAGGCGGCGGCAATTGGCTCTGGGCTGAGTTCGGCGTAGATATTCTCGGGGCGATCGCCCAATTCTTCTTCAATAAACTGAAACGCCACTTCGTTGGGAAAAGGCGGCAACTGGTCTTGCAGGCGAGTCAGTTCTTCCAAATAAGCGGGCGGCACTAGATCAGGGCGAGTAGAGAGCGCCTGCCCAATCTTGATGTAGGCGGGGCCAAGCTTGGTCAAAATGTCGCGCAATTGCTCGGCGCGACGCTGCTGTTTTTTTTCGGTCTGTCCCCACTGCTTATCCCACCACAGGCCCAACGCAAACAGAACGAAGGGCAGCACAATGCCAATCATTCGCCCCATCACTGGCAGCGGACGGGCCCTGTAATATTCGGCGATCGCCATCGGGTCGTAGCGCACTGCTGGCATCTCCGACGAGTCGTAAGCGGACTTGAGGTGGTCTTCGATCGACAACGGACGAGCAAGCACCGCATCAGGGCGGACGGTCGCGGAAGTCTCAGCAGTTGGCATGGGTTCCAGAGCGGAATGAAGAGAAGATTCGCCTCTGTTAAGCATTGTAACAGCGAAAATCTGGCAACCCCTCTATCTTGCAGGGGGAATTGCCCCGCGAATAGCCGATCGCCCGTAATCCAAATGGCGGAAAAACCGTCACCTACAGGTCGCTGATATCGCTGATCAGTCGCTGATCAACTGTGCAGCGGGCCTTGCGTTGGCAAGATAGAATGAGTTATCAGTTCTCAACATTTGGTGAAATCCGCGAGGAGCGTTGCAGCGCATGGGCAAAGTCGTAGGCATAGACCTGGGCACCACAAACTCAGTCGTCGCCGTGATGGAGGGTGGCAAGCCCGTCGTGATTGCCAACGCAGAGGGAATGCGGACGACCCCATCGGTGGTGGGCTTTAGCAAAGAAGGCGAACAGTTGGTAGGGCAGATGGCGCGGCGGCAGGCAGTGCTAAATCCCCAAAACACCTTCTACGGCGTGAAGCGGTTTATTGGTCGGCGCTACAGCGAAGTCAGTCCCGACTCCCGGCGCGTGCCCTACACCATCCGCAAAGACGAGAACGGCAATATTAAGATCAAATGTCCTCGGCTAGAGCGCGACTTTGCGCCAGAGGAAATTTCGGCAATGGTGCTGCGAAAGCTGGCGGACGAGGCCAGTCGCTACCTGGGGCAGCAGGTGACAGGCGCGGTGATCACAGTTCCGGCCTATTTCAACGACTCGCAGCGGCAGGCAACGCGAGATGCGGGGCGAATCGCGGGCCTGGACGTTTTGCGAATTCTAAATGAGCCGACGGCAGCTTCTCTCGCCTATGGGTTAGAGCGGCGCGATAGTCAGGTGATTCTGGTGTTTGACCTGGGCGGCGGCACGTTTGACGTATCGATTCTGGAAGTAGGCGATGGCGTGTTTGAAGTCCGCGCCACCAGCGGCGACACCCAGCTAGGCGGCAATGATTTCGATAAGAAAATCGTGGACTGGCTGGCAGAGCAATTTTTAGAAAAAGAAGGCATTGACCTACGACGCGATCGCCAGTCTCTCCAGCGCCTCACTGAAGCGGCCGAGAAAGCCAAAATCGAACTCTCTGGGGTCAGCGTCACAGAAATCAACCTGCCCTTCATCACCGCCACGCCAGAGGACGGGCCGAAGCATCTAGAAACGCGCCTCACCCGTTCGCAATTTGAGGGCATGTGTACCGACTTGCTGAGCCGGATGCGCGGTCCGCTGAAGCAGGCAATGCGCGACGCGGGGCTGGCACCAGACGACATCGACGAAGTGGTGCTGGTGGGCGGCGGCACGCGGATGCCAATGGTGAAAAATCTAGTGCGATCGCTCATCGACCGAGAACCCAGCGAACACGTCAACCCCGACGAAGCCGTGGCCGTCGGCGCAGCAATCCAGGCGGGCATTTTGACCCAGGAAGTGGGGATGCGCGACATCCTGCTGCTAGACGTAACGCCGATTTCCCTCGGTCTAGAAACCATCGGCGGCCTGACCAAAAAGCTAATTCCCCGCAACACGACGATCCCTGTCCGCCGCTCCGACATTTTCTCTACCTCTGAGAACAACCAGACGATGGTAGAGGTTCACGTCGTCCAGGGGGAACGCGAAATGGCCGCAGATAACAAGTCCCTTGGCCGCTTCAAGCTGCTGGGTATTCCCCCCGCGCCGCGCGGCGTGCCCCAGATTTCGGTATCCTTCGACATCGATGCCAACGGCATTTTGCAAGTCACCGCCGTAGATAAAACCACCGGTCGCGAACAGGGCATCACGATCCAGGGCGCATCCACCCTCAGCGAAGCCGAAATTCAGAAGATGATCCAGGATGCGGAGCGCAACGCCCAGCAAGACCGGGAGCGGCGCGAACGGGTAGAAAAGCGCACCAAGGCCGAAGCCCTGACCTATCAGGCGGAGCGACAACTGCGCGAAGTGGCGCTGGACTTTGGGATGCAGTTTGCCAGCCCCTATCGCCGCAAGATCGAGGCGCTGATCAAAGACCTGCGCGATGCCCTGGCGAACAACGACGAGCGCCGCATCGACACGCTCGAAGCTGACCTGCGCGATGCCCTGTATCAGCTCCAGCAAGAGGTCTATCAGTTTGACCGGGGCGACGAAGATGAGGGCTTCTTTAGCTCGCTGAAGCGGACGCTGCTGGGCGACGACGACGAGTTTGACGAAATTCCGTCCTATCGCGGCAGCCGTGACCCGTGGGACGATCGCCCTGCGGCCCGCCGCGACCCGTGGGATGACCGGCCGCCCGTTCGTCGCGATTCCTGGAGCGATCGCCCTGATCCCTACAGCAGCCGCCCTGCGGCCCGCGATCCCTATAGCAGCCGTCCTGCCGCCCGCGATAGCTGGGACGAACCCCGCGATCCGTATGGCAGCCGCCCGGCGGCACGAGAAAACTGGAATGATCGAGGCGGCGATCGCCCCGATCCCTACAGCAGCCGCCCCGCTCGTCCTGCCAGTCGCGACGCCTGGGACGAGCCACCGCGCCGCCCGGCCCGCGATTCTTGGGACGAACCCCAGCGACCCGCCGCCCGCGATCGCTGGGATGAGCCGCCGCGTTCTGCCCGCTCGTCCAGCCGCGATTCCTGGGACGAACCCCAGCGCCCTAGCCGGCCCGCCCGCGACGCCTGGGATGAGCCGTCGCGCCCTAGCCGTCCTGCCAGCCGTGATTCCTGGGACGAGCCGCGTTCTGCCCGCCCGCCCGCCCGCGATCGCTGGGAAGAGACCGCCGACCGCAGCCGCGACTCGCTCGAAAGCCGTCCCCGCGGCAATGGCGATCGCTGGGACGACAGACCCAATCGCAGCCGCGAATCTGGAAACCGTGAGATGGGACGGGAAACTGGACGCGAAATAGACGCTTCGCAGGGCGATTTTTCCGAGAGTCGCCGCCCAGAAAATCGCCGCCCAGAAGCCCGCAGCCCAGAAGCCCGCAGCCGTCCAGAGCGGGAAGGACTGAACCTGCGGACTCCAGAGGCTAATATGTCTGACCCAGACAGCCGCGACTCCATCAGTCTCGATCCGTGGGACGACGCGCCCAAGCGCCCCCGTCGCGAACCAGCAGGAGACTGGGAAGATCCGCCCGCTGACGCACCAACCGACGAATCGGTAGACAAGCCAGAATATAACCGCCCAGCGAGTCGCCCCAGCGACGACACTCCCCGTCGCCACCCGCAAACTGGCGAGATTCCCCGCAGCCGGGGCGTTTGGGATGAGGACGAAGACGAATGGCTGTAGGAGACCGGATGCAGAATTTTCGGAATTACTATCAAATTCTCGGAATTCCCAAAACCGCCACGGCTGAGGAAATCAAAAAGGCCTATCGGCGGATGGCGCGGCAATATCACCCCGACTTGAACCCTGGCGACAAGGAAGCAGAGGAAAAGTTCAAGGACGTGGGCGAGGCCTACGAGGTTCTGTCGGATGCCAGCAAGCGGGCGCAGTATGACCAGTTCAGCCGCTTCTGGAAGCAGGGTGGCTTTCAAAGTGGCACAACGCCCAAGTCCCGCAGTTGGAATAGCCGCACCGCCAGCCGCAGCCCCGACGAAGTAGACTTCAGCCAGTTTCGCGACTTTAACAGCTTTGTAGATCAACTGCTGAACCGTCGCAATGAGGAACCCGCCGCCCCGCGAACCCCACCGCGCGATCGCGATCCCTACCGCCCCGGCACCACCAAAACCACCTACACGGTTCCCCGCGCCACGCCGCGCAATGCCGAAGCTCGACTCACCGTGCCGCTGGAAAAGGCCTTTGCGGGCGGGCGCGAGCGGATTCGCCTGGAAGATGGGCGATCGCTCGAAGTGAATATGCCCGCCGCCATGCTTACTGGGCAAAAGATTCGCCTGAAGGGGCAAGGCGTGTCTGGCGGCGACCTGTTTCTCCGCATCGAAATCGCCCCCCATCCCTTCTATCAGCTTGACGGAGCGGATATCTATTGTTTGCTGCCCGTCACGCCCAGCGAAGCGGTGCTGGGGGGAGCGATTGAAGTGCCGACGCTGGATGGGCTGGTGAAAATGGTGATTCCTCCCGGCGTGAAAGCAGGGCAAAAGCTGCGGCTGGCAGGCAAGGGCTATCCCATCGATGGCAAGCGCGGCGACCAGATTGTGGAAATTACTATCCAGGTTCCCAAAGACCTCAGTCCCCAGGAGCGCGAACTTTACGACAAGCTGCGGCAAATTGAAACGTTCAATCCCCGTGCTGGATTGGGCGTTTAATGGAATCGTTCAGTCAATAAAGCTCCCTTCCCCAGTAGGAGATAGTTCCAGGAGCGACTTCACAAAGCCTGCGGTGGGCACGGCCATTAAAATTCCCAGCACGCCCGCCACCCTGGCCCCAATCAGCAGCGCCACAATCACCCAGGCAGGATTGAGTCCTGTAAAGCGGCCGAGGAGCCGGGGGGCGATCGCATTTTCGATGGCCTGATCGACCACAATCCCCACCACCAGCATCTTCACCCCCAGCCAAAAGCTGCCCAACCCCACCAAAAAGCTGATTAGGCAAATGCTCAGCGGTGCGCCCAGCGGGATCAGCGTCATCACCCCCACCGCCAGCCCAAACAGCAGCCCAAACGGTACTTGCAGCAGCAAAAAGACCGTAATCATCGACAGCCCCATGACCAGCGCCAGCGTCGCCTGCCCACTGAAATAGTTGTGAAAACTTTGGCGGAGCGATCGCCGCAGTTGTCGCCCGCGAGAACCCGGCAACCAACGCAAGATTCCCGCCCACAGCGTTTCGCCGTGCAGCAAGAGATAAAACGTAAGGGCGATTGTGATGACAAAATCTAGCGCACTGCCCGCCAGTCCAATGCCCAGTCCCAACACACCACTGCTGAGCGGCTGAAGCTGGGCCACCAGCGCCTCCTGGAGCCGCGCCACAAAATCGATCAGGTCTACCGGAAGCCGTCGCGCTGTGGCCCAGCGCTGCATATCCTGAAACTGCTGGTTGCCCGACTCGATCCAGGCAGGCAGTTTGGTGACCAGCCCATTAATTTGGTCAAGGAGAATCGGAATCAGCGTGACCGCCAGCACCAGCAGCAGAAACAGGGTCGCCAGCAGCACCAGCAAAATCGCGCGATCGCGCGACAGACCCCGCCGCTGAAGCCAGCGCACCGCATAGCTCAGCACAAACGCCAGCAGGTTCGCCCCCACAAAAATTGTCAGAAGCTGCCGGAAATACTCCATCACCACCAGCAGCGCCCAGCCGTTTAGTACGACCAGCGGCAGCGCCAGTCCCCAGGTTACCCATCGGGGCAGATTATCAATCCATTTCATAAGGCTGGGCAGTCCTCAAGCACCATTGCTCAGTATTGATTTCAACGTTGATTTCAGTATTGATTGTGGATTTACGATTGATTGTGGATTTACGACAGACAGGGCTTACACGACCAAACATCCCTAGATCCCCATACGCACGCGCCGCTTTGCCAGAAGTCAGGGGGCCTTGGAGAGTGGCTCGGTTCCTCCTTATGTGAACCAGTGCGTATCCTGACAAATTCATTGCATCAATCATCCAACGTGTTTTACAGCATTGTTGGGCCGGATGCGCCACACGCTTGTCCCGACAGAGGTGTTTCACAGCGATTCCTGAACCAGCGTCGGGTCGATTCTCATTTTTGAGGCAGCCTATCCGCTGCAATCCGCCACAATCTGAGAATGCCTGGATAGTCCCAGCAACGAGAATCCGCCCCATGAAATATCGACAAAGTTAAGTGAAGTAATCCTTTTGGTGGGGACGCAAGGTGAGATTATCGCTATAATCTTCAACATCAATCCTGAAAGATTGTTGCAAAAGTTAACAAAAAGACTACATTTCTTCGTGTCACACACCCTAAATGGCAAATAATATGGCGAATACTATGACGAACGAATCCACAACTCAAGCAAGGCTTATTCAGTTTCTGCGGGAAGAACTCTCCATTCCAACCGAGTCAATTGCGATCGCCCTTAAACAGCCAGAGCAAGACTCGAACCTGCTGCCGATGATTTTGTGGCAATACGGGCTAATTACGCTAGAACAGCTCGACCGCATTTTTGACTGGCTGGAAACTGCTTGATCGCTTGAGTTTAACGAGTTCCGTTTGACAAGTTCGGGTATTTCGCCATTCTGGGGGGCACATTTCGATGTGCCCCTTTCCAGTTTCTATCTCTCAGGTTCTTCATAAACCTTTAAAATGAAGAAGCCAGAGATTTTTTGTACTATTCGCTCCACGTTTTAAGTGCCCTTCAATTCAGCCCTTCAAGTCGAGGGTTTTTCTCTGTCTGTCCGTTCTGTCCGTCAATAAGGAGCATTGTCAAATGCCGATTAAAGACCAGCCCACCCCCCCGCGATCGCGCGTCATCGGCAACATCCTGCTGCTGGTGTCGAGCCTATTTCTGCTGGCAAATATTTTCTTGCCCGTGCTAGTGGGGCCAAGAATTCCCCAAGTTCCTTACAGTCTGTTTATTCACCAAGTCACTGAAGGCGAAGTTGCCCGCGCCTACATCGGCCAAGAGCAAATCCGCTATCAGCTTAAGCCCGTGCCCCCCGCCGAGGAGGGACAAGTCCTGGCTACCACGCCTATTTTTGACCTGAAGTTGCCCTCGCTGCTAGAAGAAAACGGTGTCGAATTTGCCGCCATTCCACCGCCGCGAAACGGCTGGCTGTCCAACATTTTGGGCTGGGTGATTCCGCCGCTGATCTTTGTAGCCATTTGGCAATTTTTCCTGTCACGGGGCGCAGGCGGCGGCGGTCAGGGCGTGCTGTCTATTGGCAAGAGCCGCGCCAAGGTTTACGTTGAAGGAGAAGACAACAAAGTCACCTTTGCCGACGTAGCGGGCGTAGAGGAAGCCAAAACCGAGCTACAGGAAATTGTCGAATTTCTGAAAAATCCCCGCAAGTTTACTCAAATCGGCGCACGGATTCCCAAGGGCGTGCTGCTGGTCGGCCCGCCAGGAACCGGAAAAACGCTGCTGGCCAAAGCGGTGGCAGGCGAAGCGAGTGTGCCCTTCTTTAGCATCTCCGGGTCGGAGTTTGTCGAACTCTTCGTCGGCGTGGGTTCCTCTCGCGTGCGCGACTTGTTCGAGCAGGCAAAGAAGCAAGCTCCCTGCATCATCTTTATCGACGAACTAGACGCGATTGGTAAATCTCGCGCCACGGGCGGCTTCTACGGCGGCAACGACGAGCGTGAGCAGACGTTGAACCAACTGCTCACCGAAATGGACGGTTTTAATGCGGGCGATCAGACCGTGATCGTGCTGGCAGCCACAAATCGTCCCGAAACCCTCGACCCGGCGCTGCTGCGACCCGGCCGGTTTGACCGTCAGGTGCTGGTCGATCGCCCTGATTTGCAGGGACGACTGGCGATTCTGGAGGTTCACGCCAAGGATGTGAAGCTGGGACCGGATGTGGATTTGAAGGCGATCGCCACTCGCACACCCGGATTTGCCGGAGCCGACCTGGCCAACCTGATTAACGAAGCGGCACTGCTGGCCGCTCGCAACGGCCGCGAAGCCGTCGCCCAGGAAGACATTGCCGAAGCGATCGAGCGCGTGGTGGCAGGTCTGGAGAAAAAGAGCCGCGTCCTCAATGATCAGGAAAAGAAGATTGTGGCATACCACGAAGTCGGCCACGCGCTGGTGGGTGCAGTCATGCCCGGCAGCAACAGAGTGGAAAAAATTTCCATCGTGCCGCGCGGCATGGCAGCACTGGGCTACACGCTGCAACTGCCGACGGAGGACCGCTTCTTGCTGAGCGAAGCCGAACTATTGGGACAAATCGCCACGCTGCTGGGCGGTCGCTCTGCCGAAGAAATCGTCTTTGGCAGCATTACCACTGGCGCATCGAATGACCTTCAGCGGGCCACCGACCTGGCCGAGCGCATGGTGACGACCTACGGCATGAGCAAGGTGCTGGGGCCGTTGGCTTATCAGCAAGGGCAGCAAAACAGCTTCCTGGGCGGCGACATGAACCCCCGCCGCATGGTCAGCGAACAAACCGCCGAAGCTATCGATAAAGAAGTGAAGGATATCGTCGAAACGGCTCACCAAAAAGCGCTTGACATCCTCCAGCACAATCGGGATCTGCTGGAAACCATCGCCACGAAGCTGCTGGAAACAGAGGTGATCGAGGGCGAAACCCTGAAAGACCTGTTGAGTCAGGTGAAAGCGCCAGAAGGGGCGATCGCCTAATTTTTCAACCGCAACCAACCACCTAAATTCATTTAGGCAATTCATTGGCAATTCATTGCAATTCATTTAGGCGCATCTGGGAAACCAGGTGCGTTTTTTTGCGACTAATTTTTTGTTTGGGGGAGAACAGCCCATCCAAAATTTCTGCGACTACAAACTTTAACGATTGACCATCAGGAAGCGAACCCCAACCTGGCTTATTCTCAGAAATTAAGGGACACCCGTTGCAGCGGTGCGCTGGAGAAGAAGTCGAGCCATCGGCATCTCGGCAGCAATGAGGGGCGATCGCCCTTCCTGAGCGCTAGTATTTCAAAATATAAAGATTGCGGATTTTCACTAATAAATGTTGCAGCCGCTTGATCCCGCTGCTAACGTGTGCATATCGACTGATGGATAGCGCTATTCCAAATGTTGATACTTTTCCGTTCTCGATAAATTTGCATCGCTCGATCAATCACATCTGTCTAGAGTTGGTTCGAGATTCGTCCCATCCTTCCTGCTGAAGGATCAGGAGAGTGCTGGAACTGGCATGAATCCATCTTCGTCCGGTTCTCAGAATCGACCAGGCTGTGTGTAATTTTTCTTGACAAACTCTGTGCGTATGCTTTGGAACGTCATGACTATGGCTGAGTCGTCAGCTTTGCAGGGCAATGCTCTCATCAATGCTTTGCAGCCGCGTCATCGCGTTCTCTGCTGGATTGATGAGACGGGCATTTCTCTTCACCGCTGGACTCGAATAATTGATTCAGTAGTATCCGATTTTCATCCGGTTTACGGTCTGTCTCGCGTATCCAGAGCGATTCTAAAATCGATCAACGATGTTCAGGTCGTTTGACCATCTCTCCCGGTTTCTCTGGCAAATTCCTGAACTATTCTTTGCGAACTTTGTGAAATCTGCGAGCTTTGGGCGCGGCCGCGCCATTCACCTGAACTTCATTCCAGGACATTCAGGATTGACTGCTTTACCTGATTGCTCAATTTAGCGAGACCACTTCTTAGTTTCAGACTCCTGACTAAATCGATTTGGATCACTCTCTCGCCGCAAGCAGACCCGGCGCGATGGGTGGCGTTTGCTCGGCGGCGAGTCTTCAAGACTGGAGGCTTTGTCATGACGACGATTTACGGAAAGACTGCTCTAATTACCGGGGCCTCTCGCGGCATTGGACGGGCGATCGCCCTGGAATTTGCCCGTCAGGGCGCAAAACGGCTGCTGTTGGTGGCCCGCGATCGTCAGCGGTTGGCCGAATTAGCCGACGAATTGCAAGAACTGGGCGTAGAGGCGATCGCCCTGCCGCTGGACTTGAGCCAGCCTGCGGAAGTCAGCATCGCCGTGGCCAAAGCGTGGCGCGACCACGGCCCGATTCACTGCCTGGTAAACTGTGCGGGCGTGGCGCATCAGGCCCCATTCCTGCAATCCCGCCTGCCCCAGGTGCAAGAAGAAATCGCCATCAACCTAGTCGGTATGTACACCATTACGCGTCTGATTGCCCGCCGCATGGTAGCCCAGCGCGAAGGCATGATTATCAACGTCTCTAGCCTCATGGGCAAGCTGGCCGCGCCCACGATGGCGACCTATTCCGCCACCAAGTTCGCCATTCTCGGCTTTACGCAAGCGCTGCGGGGCGAACTGGCGCAGCACAATGTTCGGGTCGTGGCTCTGCTGCCATCGCTAACCGATACCGACATGGTACGGAATCTCCGCTGGTTTCGCTGGATTTTGCCCATGACCCCAGAGCAGGTCGCTCAGGCACTCACTCGCGGACTATCGCGGGGCAGCAGCGAGATTCTCGTCGGCTGGCAGAGCCATCTCGCCCTTTGGGGACAGCGATTTGCGCCGTGGCTGATGGAAAAAGTGCTGCAATGGGCCGCGCCGCTGCCCCAAACTGGCTGGGAGTTTGGCAAACTGCGGATGATGCGCGGATAGCGGCTTCCGCTGGCATCAGCCATCCGTCAGCGCATCTGCTAGCGCGTCTGCCACTGCCTGACGGATAAACGCCTCGTCTGCCGGATTCTGATACGGATTTCCCGCCCGGTGCCCCCAAATTGAGGGAATCGGGCGGAATTCTGAATTCGGAATCAGCCGTGCCTCAGCTTCACAGTCTTCCGGCGTGAAATACAGGTCGGTAGTGGCAGGCATCACCCAGGTTTTTGCTCGAATCGCACCTAGCGCCCTCTCATAATCGCCCTGATAGACCGGATTGTCGCCCACGTCGCAGCGCAGCCAGGTGTCAATCATGCTCAGCAAATTGTGCGGGTCGCGCTTGCGATAGCCTGCCTCCCAGCCGCGCAGCAGGTAGTCTTCCAGGGAAGTATAGCCCAGTGGATAATACAACCCTTCGCGGTAGAAGGCCTGCGATGCGGCCCAACTGGCGTAGATACGGGCAAAGGCGCGAAAGCCCCGATCGGGAACCCCCTCGAAGCGATCGCCCGTCCAGGCCGGATCGGCCGTCAGCGCGGCCCGCAGGCTGTGCAAGAAAATCTGGTTGTGTTCTGTCGTGCGGGCCGTGCCGCAGAGCGCCACAATTCGCTGCACCCGCTCCGGATACAGCGCCCCCCAGTGATAGGCTTGCTGCGCCCCCATCGACCAGCCATAAACCAGCGCCAGCGTTTCCACACCGAACACCTCGCGGAGCAACTGTTCCTGCGCCCGCACGTTGTCCCAATGGGTAAACCAGAAGCCCGACTCGCTCAGCTTGCAATGGAGTTCGTTGCTGGGCGAACTGGATAGCCCATTGCCAAACATATTGGGAATGACAATGAACCAACGCTCTGGATCGAGAATGCGATCGCGCCCGATCAGCCACTCAATATCAGGATGCTGTGCGCCATAGGAGGTGGGGTAGAGGATGACATTACGGCGATCGCCCGCCAGCGTTCCATAGGTTTGATATACGACCTTCGCTTCCAGCAGCGTTGCGCCACACTGAAGCGTATAATCTCTTAGCACAAAGGTTTGTGCATCACCGTTCGCAGCAGCGTTCATGGCGAAATCCCCAATCGGGTCACTGGTTTAGCTATTCAGCAGCAGTTTTTAGAGCTGCGACAATGTTTTGGTTGACTTTGATGTAGCCCTTCTCAACGTATCTCCAGCGTTCCGACAAACGTTCATAGGCAACCGGCAGCGCATGAAACGGAATCGAGGGATAGAGATGATGCTCTGCATGAAAGGGCATGTTCCACATCAGGAGCTTAATGGGGAACGTGGTCAGGGTTGTTCGCGTGTTAGTAAACGGGTTGTCGTCGTTCGTGCAGCCGGTGTGTTCTGCCAGCAAAATGGCACGGAGAATCGGCTGACCCACCGCCAGGGGCAGCGCCCAGTAAAGGAAAACGGCGGCGGGATGTCCGAACAAAATGGAGAGGGCGATCGCCCCTGCGTATACACCCAACTGTACCCGCGTCGAGCGAATCACGTCGGCATAGGCGCTCTCTGGCAAAAAGGGATAGTCCTGCACCTTTCCGGCGGCAATTTTCAGGTGCGTTTTCACCTTGCCAATCCACCAGGGAATCGCGCTCAGTTCTAGCCAATAGTCGCGCCGGGTTTGCGGCTTGGGGTCGCTGAGTTCAGGGTCTTTGCCAGGAATTTGCGTGTACCGGTGGTGCCACTTGTGATAGCGGCGATAGAACGTGCCGTTGTAAAACGACAGCAGCCCAGCCAACCAGCCGACGACATCGTTGAGCCGATTGCTGGCAAAGGCCGTCCGATGAACCGATTCGTGCATTGCTGCAAACATCGAGGCCAGGCTGAAACCGTAGACCACCAGCGCGGGCAGCGCTATCCAGGGGGTTTGCATTTGCGTCGCCCAGAGTGTGCCGCTGACTGCCATCACCGCCAGATGCTTGCCCAATTGCCACAGCCCTTGCCACGTCGAGCGCTGGTTCAGCGCGGCGAGTTCTTCGGTAGACAAGACCTGTCGGGCATTTGACACAACCTCGCGGGAAGGGGCGATCGCCCCCTCAACCTTGCCCAATTCCAATGTTTCCTGTGAAGACCCCATGATCCCTACCTTTTGCATGAATAGCTCAGATGAACAATGTTTAGATTTTTCTTTGAGATTCTTCGATAAACAATTCCATGAAACTCTTTGAAATTTTCCTTTGACATTTTCTTGAAATTCTTTATCTGAAGATAACGATTTGAAGACAACGCCTAGACGCAGACTCAGCCGGTCGCTCCCTCGATTGGCCACCTCCCCCATTGGTCATCTCCCCTATGGGTCACCGCTCCAATGGGTCACCTCTCCAATGGGTCACCTCTCCAATGGGTCACCTCTCCAATGGGTCACCTCTCCAATGGGTCATCTCTCCAACTTGTCATAACAAGTTATCACGCTTTTAATATAGCATCTGTCCAAAACTTGTTGTAACAAGCTGGCAAGCCAGAGCTAACCAGCCGCCCTGGCAAAGACAATCCCGCATCCCCAATCCCTAACCCCTCCGCGCCTGCTATATCATGGGGATTCAAAGGCTGTCCGCAGGGCAAAACGCATGAATTGGTGGCAAAAGCTCAAGAGAAACTCGCTGGCCCGCTATGGGGCGTTGGTGCTGCTGTTGCTGTATCTGGTGGCGATTGGAGCAGAGTTTTTTGCACCTTATGATCCCTACGTGTCGCAGACGGATGGCTCGCTGCTGCCGCCGACGCAGGTGTTTTGGCGATCGCCCCAGGGTCAATTCCTTGGGCCCCACGTCTATCCCACCACCCAGGGCGCGGTAGATCTAGAGACGGGCGATCGCCAGCTTTCGCGCGACTTTAGCCAGCCGTCGCCAATTCGGTTATTTGTCAAAGGCGACCCCTACCGATTCCTCAACCTGAAGCTGCCGCTGCCGACGCGGTTTTCGCTGACCGATCCGCAGTTCCAGGAGAAAGAAATTTTGCCAGGAATTCCGGGCGATCGCCACCTGTTTGGCACGGTTGGCCCCGGTCGGCTGAACCTGCTGGGCACTGACGAAGCAGCGCGAGACCAGCTAAGCCGCCTGATCCACGGCAGCCGCATTAGCCTGTCGATCGGGCTGGTGGGGATTCTCATTTCCTTCCCGTTGGGGCTGCTGATTGGCGGCATCTCTGGCTACTTTGGCGGCTGGACAGATTCCATCCTGATGCGCTTTGCCGAAGTGTTGATGACCATCCCCGGCATTTACCTGCTGATTACCCTAGCGGGGGTGCTGCCGCCAGGATTGACCAATGCCCAGCGGTTTCTGCTGATTACGCTGATCACCTCGTTTGTCAGTTGGGCGGGGCTGGCGCGGGTGATTCGCGGGCAGGTCTTGTCAATTAAAGAACGCGCCTTTGTGCAGGCGGCGCGGGCGATGGGCGGGCGATCGCTCTACATCATCCTGCGCCACGTCCTGCCGCAGACTGCAACCTATGTGATTATTACGGCCACCCTGGCAATTCCCAGCTTCATCCTCGCAGAAGCCGTACTGAGCTATCTGGGACTCGGTATTCAGCAGCCCGACCCTTCCTGGGGAAATATGCTGTCCCTGGCCAGCAATGCGTCGATTTTGGTGCTGCAACCTTGGCTGGTGTGGGCCCCGGCATTTCTCATCGTGCTGACGGTGCTGGCGTTTAATCTGCTGGGCGACGGGCTGCGCGATGCCCTCGACCCGCGCAACAGCAGCGACAGCAATGGCTGAACCCAGGAGTTAGAGAAACACCCAGAGAAACACCTGCTGCTGGTAATCCTTAATACTTTTGAAAATATCGGCACTATGTTTTGTAGCGCACTTTACAATGAAGTGTTAAGGAATTGCAGCGCACAGGCTTAGTTCGAGGCACCTTGACCCAAACCTGAGCGATCGCCCTAGTGGATTTTGCTCATTGTTCCGAGCCTTGGTTCAGAAGCTAGGGAGAGGAATTTGGGCGATCGCCGCTGCTTCTCACTGATTAAAAGTGCCACCAAAAGTGCCACCAAAAGTGCCGCCAAGGGTGCCGCCACAGAGGAAGGTTTACGATGACAATTCGAGGATTTCGCCGCAAGCGCCGTGCAACTCTGCCAACCGCAGAGCAACTGCTCAATTTAGGACAAAATTTATCTCAAGGTCTGTCGATGGATGCGGTCGAACCGCGCACCGTCCCGCCCAAAACCAGCGACGAAGAATGGACGACCAAGCGGCTGATTCAGTTTAGCCAGAGCCTCAAAAATATTTGGATGTAGTAGCGGATACAAGTGGCACTGAGATCCAGCGCCGCTCCCCGCATCTGCAAATACCCAGCAATCCATATCCAGCCCTATCCAGCCTCAGGCCGCCGCCCGCCAGCGTGTGGCTTTTCTCTGCTTTCTGAGCAAGCCCCTGACCGAATCTGTGAAACAGACAACCCACTGGCCAACGGGGCAGAATGGAGATGGGTAAGGCAGATCGAACATGAGGCTGAAATTTTTGCCGGAATTTTTACCGGAATTCTTGCCGAAATTCTTACTGCGGGAAAAATGCCCGTTTTTTGGGCACTCTGAGGGCGCATCCATCAAACATCCAGATCTTTTTACTAAATTCGTTTGTTTTGCACACGCTCATTTCAAAATGCGACATCCGTTTACCCTTGGTGCCTCTCTACTCGCGCTGACTGCGCTGTTAATGACGGGTTGCGCCCGCCCTGCTGGCCGAGCCGCTGCGGTCGAAGATGCAGAGATGATTAAATCACGCCCGTCCCAAGCGGCGATGGTGCATCTGTTTGAGTGGCGCTGGGACGATATTGCCCAGGAATGCGAAACGGTTTTGGGCCCCAACGGCTACGCCGCCGTGCAAATTTCGCCGCCCCAGGAACACGTCGTCTTACCTGAGCGGGGCTTTCCCTGGTGGCAGCGCTATCAGCCCGTCAGCTATCGGCTGGAAAGTCGCAGTGGCGATCGCGCTCAGCTGGCGTCCATGATTCGCCGCTGCCATGCGGCCGGGGTCAAGGTCTACGCCGATGCGGTGATCAATCACATGGCCGGGGTCGAGCAGGGCATCGGCAGCGCTGGGTCAGCGTTCACCAAATATGAGTATCCTGGCATCTACCAGCCGCAGGACTTCAACGACTGTCGCCGCAACATTGAGAGCTACCAGAACCACGACGAGGTGACGGGCTGCGAACTGGTGGGGTTGGCTGATTTGAAAACCAGCACGCCCGACGTGCAGCGGCGGCTTGCAGAATACCTCGCCGATTTGGTCAGCCTGGGCATCGACGGCTTTCGGATCGACGCTGCTAAACATATCAATGCCCGCGACCTGGATGGCATTCTGAACCAGCTTGAGCAGGTCTTGGCAGAACAGAAAGCGGGCAAGACCCTGGCTGATCTCTTCATTTATCAGGAAGTGATCGACCCCGGCACCGAAGCCGTGAAAAAGGGCGAATACTACGCCTCTGGGGACGTGTTCGAGTTTGAGTATGGACGAGTGGTGAGCGAAAAGTTTGCCGGACTCGACGGGCAAACCCTGGCGCAGCTAGAAACGTTGGGCGAGGGCTGGGGATTTGTCCCTAGCGAAAAGGCCGTGGTCTTCATCGACAATCACGACAAGCAGCGGGGTCACGGGGGCGGCGGCAACTACCTCACTTACAAGGACGGCCCGCTCTACGACCTAGCGAATGTGTTCATGTTGGCCCATCCCTACGGCAAGCCGCTAGTGATGTCGAGCTACGACTTTTCAGATGGCGACCAAGGGCCCCCCGCCGATGCCAAAGGCAACACGCAATCGCCCCTCAGCCCCAACGCTGCAACCTGCACCGACGGCTGGATCTGCGAACATCGGCGATCGCCCATTGTGCAAATGGTGCAGTTTCGCAACGCGGCCGGCGATGCGCCCCTCGTGAACTGGTGGAGCAACGGGCAGAACCAGATTGCCTTTGGGCGGGGCGATCGCGCCTTTGTGGTGATTAACCGCGAATCCCAACCCCTCACCCACACCTTTCAAACCAGCCTGCCCCCCGGCCGCTATTGCGACCTGCTCCAGCCCAGTGCGTCCAACCCCGCCACCTGCGCCACGCCCATCACCGTCCAGCCCAACGGCCAGGCGACCTTTACCCTATCCGGCATGAGCGCCGCCGCAATCCGGGTGATGAATTAACCCTGAGCCAAGGCCCGCAACTCCTCCAGTACGCCCCCCGGCGCATAGCCCAGGCCAAAGGCGTAGCTACTGTCCATCGACACGTCTGGCGGGCGCGGGGCGGGCATGGGCACATCCGCCTGCTTGCACGGGCTGATCGAGTCAGGAGAAAGTCCAAACGCCGCCGCCATCCGTAGCCCAAATTCATAGCGGGACAGCCGCTCTGGCCCGCCCAAGTGAACCAGACCCTGAACCTTGTCGAGCGCCAGCAGCAGTCCCTTTGCCGCGTCGCGGCCGCTGATGGGCGTGCGAAACTCGTCAGTAAACAATCGCAGCGCCTCACCCTCGCGCAGCTTCTGCAAAAACGGCTGCAAGAAGCTAGGGGCCGTGGGCGCAGCGCCAAACATCAGCGGCATCCGACAAACGGCGGCATCTGGATAGCGGCTCAGGATTCCGGCTTCGGCTTCTGCCTTTTGTTCCCCGTAGAGACTCAGGGGGCAGACCGGATCGGCTTCGCGATAGGGCGCGTGATGTCCGTCGAACACCAGATCGGTGGAGGTGAAGGCAAAGGGAATGCCTGCATCGGCGCAGAGTCCGGCCAGGTTTAGGCTGGCGAGGACGTTAATCTGGCGGGATCGTTCGGGCTGGGTTTGGCAGGCGTTGGGCTGAGACAGGGCGGCGGTGTGGATCACTGCATCCGGGCGAATCTCTTGAAATGCCTGCTGGAGGGCAGCAAAGTCCGTTAGATCTAGCGCCAGCGTGTTTGCATCGGCAAAGGACACGGGTCGGGTTTGGTAGGTGCCGTAGACGATCCAACTGGCGCGGGTCGCCTGGTAGACATGCCATCCCAAAAAGCCGCTGATACCCGTGATGAGGAGGGTTTTGGGAGGCGTTGACATCGCGATAGATCCCACAGTCATAAATTGGACAAGATACGATTAAGAGGATTCCGTGTCAGAAATTGAGACAGAAAGGACAGCGTATGATGAAGCCGATGGTAAATCAGTTGGTAAATCAGTTGGTAGATCAAGCTGCTGTGAACTCGTTTGCTGGCGATCGCCCATTTCCAAGTCGCTTCCGTCTTGCTACTGCGGTAGCTTGGGCAGGTATATCAATCGCCTCTAGCCTAGCCGCATGGGTTTGTTTTGTCCCGCTTGCCCAGGCCCAAGAGCGCCAACCGTCCGTTCCGTTTCCTGCTCAGATTGAGCCTAGCCCAGCGTCTTCAGAGATGGCTGGTTCGCAGGTTCCATCACCGGAACCGCTGCCTCTTGCACCTGCTTTGGCAAGCGATGCCCAAGATTCGCCTGAGCAAGGCTCGATTGGGCAAATCGACACCCAGCGTCCTGCGCTGCCATTTTCTGACGTGCCGCCCGACCACTGGGCCTACGAAGCGCTGCTATATCTTTCCACGGGAGGGCGATCGCCCCGCTCTGTTCCTTAACCCGCTCTGTTCTCTAACTTGCGCCGGAAAGCTGCTTTGAGGCATTCCTGATGACGTTCTATCTAGATTCCGTTTGGAAGGTTTCGATTGCGTAGCAAAACTTGATTTTTGGCATCCTTTTCGTTTGAAAACTTAACGTCTTTCCCATACTCAATTCCCGCTCCAGAGACCTACCCTGGATGTTGATACACCGCTTGCACAAATGCTGCGAGCGGTGTTCAATTTCTAAAATCTTTGCCTGAAATCTTTGCCTGAAATCTTTGCCTGAAATCTCTGCCTGAAATCCATAACGGATTGGCTGGCAGGTCGCAGTACCGTTCGAGGCTGGTTCGCAGCGTTTAACCTGCCTTCAAAGCTCGGTTTTCTCACACTCTAAACCTAAATGACTATTTCTGACCCTGGCTCTGTCTCTCCTGCTACCCGCTGGCATCTGCTGTCTGCTGAAAAGGTGTTGGAGCAGTTGCAGAGCGATCGCCAGTTGGGCCTCACGTCGGAGCAAGTCACCGAACGTCAGCGCCAATTTGGCCCAAACGAACTGGAAGACACCGGCGGCCGGAGCAACTGGGCAATCTTGCTGGATCAGTTCAAAAACATCATGCTGATCATGCTGATCGCGGTGGCGATCATTTCCGGCGTGATGGATCTGATGGACATGCAGGCAGGACGGGTCAAGTCCAACGATATTCCGTTCAAAGACACCGTGGCGATTTTAGCGATTGTGTTTTTGAATGGCTTGCTGGGCTATGTGCAGGAAAGCCGTGCCGAAAAAGCGCTGGCCGCTCTGAAAAATATGGCCTCGCCACGAGTGCGCGTGGTGCGCGATGGGCGCGTAAAAGAGGTAAACGCTGGGGAACTGGTGCCAGGGGACATTATGCTGCTGGAGGCGGGGGTGCAAGTAGCAGCAGACGGTCGTTTGCTGGAGGAAGCCAGCCTGCAAGTGCGGGAAGCGGCGCTGACGGGCGAAGCGCAGGCCGTTAGCAAGCGGGTTGCCGCAGACCTGTCGGAAGATACCCCACTGGGCGATCGCCTCAATTGCGTGTATCAGGGAACCGAGGTTGTGCAGGGGCGCGGCGTGGCCATCGTTACCCAGACGGGTATGGGCACCGAACTCGGCAAAATCGCTACTTTGCTGCAATCCGTCGAGGCAGAGCCAACGCCCTTGCAGCAGCGGATGGATCAGCTTAGTCAGGCGTTGGTTACGGGTTCCCTGTCGCTGGTGGCAGTGGTCGTCGTCCTGGGGCTGCTGGTGGCCGGATGGGGCAAGCTGCGGGAACTGGTGGAGGTGTCGCTGAGCATGGCAGTGGCCGTGGTGCCGGAGGGGTTGCCCGCCGTGATCACTGTGACGCTGGCACTGGGAACCCAGCGGATGGTGCGCCGCCATGCCCTGATCCGCAAGCTGCCCGCCGTAGAAACCCTCGGCTCTGTCACCACAATCTGCTCCGACAAAACAGGCACCCTGACCCAAAACAAGATGGTGGTGCAGGGGATTCACCAGCATTCCTGTTCGCTCAGCGTAACGGGCCACGCCTACACGCCAGAGGGTGAGTTTTTGCTGAACGGACAGTCGATTGATGTGCAGAAACACCCGGAGGCGATCGCCCTGTTGACGGCTTGCATTCTCTGCAATGACTCGGCCTTGCAAAAAGAACAGGGCGATTGGTGCATCCTGGGCGACCCCACCGAGGGCGCACTGCTGGTGGCCGCCACCAAAGCCGGACTCGATCGCCACCACCTCACCCACGCCTGGACGCGCCTGAGTGAGTTCCCCTTCACCTCTGAGCGCAAGCGCATGAGCGTGATGGTCAAACATCAAAGCAGCAGCATCCTAGCAGATCCCCTCGCTCCGTCTGTCTTCCATTCTTCATCTCTTATTCTGTTCTGCAAAGGTTCTCCCGAACTGGTGCTAGAGCGGTGCCAGTCTGTACATGTCAAGGGCACCGTGGAGCCGCTTAGCGGCGATCGCCGTCAGCAAATCTTGCAGCAAAATGATCACCTGGCCAGCAAAGGACTGCGGGTGCTGGGGTTTGCCTGCCGACCGCTGGAGGCACTCCCCGCCGAAGACAGCGCCGAAGAAACCGAGCAAGGGCTAATCTGGCTAGGGCTGGTAGACATGCTGGATGCACCCCGCCCCGAAGCGCGAGAAGCCGTGGCCCGCTGCCGCTCTGCGGGGATTCGGCCCGTCATGATTACGGGCGACCACCAGCTCACCGCACGGGCGATCGCCGAAGACCTGGGCATTGCCCAACCCGACGACGAAGTGCTAACCGGGCCAGACCTAGAACACTGCACCCCAGAAGAACTGGAAGCCCACGTCGAGCGGGTCAGCGTCTATGCCCGCGTCGCCCCAGAGCATAAGCTGAAAATTGTGCAGGCGCTCCAGCGGCGGCACCACATCGTCGCCATGACGGGCGATGGCGTGAACGATGCCCCCGCGCTGAAGCGGGCCGATATCGGCATTGCGATGGGCATCACGGGCACCGATGTCAGCAAAGAAGCCAGCGACATGGTGCTGCTGGACGATAACTTCGCCACCATCGTCTCTGCGGTGGAAGAAGGGCGCGTCGTCTACACCAACATTCGCCGCTTTATCAAATACATCCTGGGTTCCAATATCGGCGAAGTGATTACCATCGCCGCATCACCGCTGTTTGCCTTTGGCGGTGTGCCCCTCACGCCGTTGCAGATCCTCTGGATGAACCTGGTCACCGACGGGTTGCCTGCCCTGGCGCTGGCAGTAGAACCTGCGGAACCCAACGTCATGAGTCGCCCGCCCCACGATCCCAAAGAGAGCATCTTTGCACGAGGGCTGGGCACCTATATGATCCGCATCGGCGTGGTGCTGTCGATCATTGCGATCGCCCAAATGGTCGTCGGCTATCACCTCGCCCAAACCACTCCCGGCGACCCCGATCGCTGGAAGACAATGGTCTTCACCACCCTGTGCCTGGCCCAGATGGGTCATGCCCTGGCTATTCGATCCAACACCCGCCTAACCCTAGAACTCAACCCCTTCTCCAATCCCTACGTCCTCACCTCCGTCGTCTTTACCAGCCTGCTGCAACTAGCGCTAATCTACGTCGAGCCGCTGCGAAACTTCTTTGGCACCCAAATCCTCAGCCCCCTGGAACTGCTGATTTGTCTCGGATTCAGCCTGCTGCTCTTTGTTTGGATTGAACTAGAAAAACTGCTGTCTCGCTGGCGGGGCAAAGGGTCAGGGGTCGGGGACTGATAGCACAGGGTTCTACAGGGACACGATAAAAATCCCCCCTTTTCGCCCCTAAAGGGAACTGAGGGGTGGGCAGATGCTCAGCCTTCAAGCCGGCCCTTGAATATCAATTCTTCTGAGTGGTGCTACTAATGAAACTGCTAGAAACCCTAAACAAGCTCGACTAGCAATCCAAAATCGCAAATCCAAAATCCAAATAGGATAGCGCCCTAAGGAGAATTCTGGAAATTGGATAGGATAGCGCCCCTAAGGAGAATTCTGGAAATTGGTCGGGCCCTGATAGCCAGAAGCCTTGGCTAGTTGCTCCAGCGTTTGGGTGCCAGAGTAAAACTGGCCGTTGATTTCCCAGGTAGGATAGCCCGTCACTTGCGGCGTGGCGCGACACAGAGCAGTCTGGGAATTCGCTCCGTCTGGCGCACATTCGATGTAAGGAACCTCAGCCGCAGCAGGCTGACCAAAGAGTTGCTTCTGATCGTGGCAATGTGGGCACCAGTAAGCGCCAAACATCTTCGCGCCAATGCGCTTCAGGTGGCGAGCTAGTTCAACCTCTGCCTGCCCCGAAACGGTAGTTACAGGCGGCACGGATGGCCCGTCCACGACCTCACTAGGCGGCGTTTTAATGATGTTGTGCCAAGCCAGAGAACCCACCAGCACCACCACGCCGACCAAGATCCCAGTAAAAATAAGCTGTCCCACATCTTCCCAAGCCCGTCCAAACAGCGTTAGCAAGAACATAGCCAGGGCAAACAGCGCCGATGCAATGCAATAGACGCAGATGCCCGCTGCGCCGAAGGGCACCACGAACTCGGAAAACATGATGTACATCAGGTAGCCGCTGAACACCAGCATGGCGGTGGAGCCTGCAAACAGCAGCAGCCAAGTCGTGTTATCCAAACTGGTTCGCAGGGTCTTGTTTTGGTCAGGATTGACCAGCAGCGGCGCAAAGGCAAACGCCGCCATGCCCAGATAGGCCAGCAGCCCAAACAGCGCCAGAGGTTGCCCAAACAGCGTGGCATAGGGGCTAGAAAGCACTTGCTGACAGCCGCTGGTGGGGCAGGCCGCCTCTCCGCCAAACAGCCGAGTTGCGGTGAGATAGGCAGTGTTTAGCGCACCCAGCAGGGCGATCGCTCCGATAATCTTGCGAGACTGACGATGCAGCCAGGGGGTTTGACGACGGCGGCTCATAGCACCTACTTCTGTCAACTCAGCAATAGACTTCATCAGGATACAGCCCGTCGGCTCATCCCGACTTCCCTATTGTGGCTCAAAGCCGAAAAAAGTGGGTTGGTAGTGGTTATCGCTCCACAACATGAACCTGAAACGGGTTGAGGGCTGCGAGTTTGCAAGTGAGCGGCTAAATTGGCGGAAAAGAGGCGTGCAGGCTGGATGAATGCCTTAACCAGTCCCGAAAATCAGAACAAATGTGAGTAAAAAATGTGAGCAAAGTAGACGCAGCGCAGGATTCACCGTCGGTGGGCATTGTGATTTTGGGGCTAGGGCGGTGGGGAATGCATCTGCTGCGAAATTTTTTGGCGCTGCCGGGGGTGCGGGTGGTGGCGATCGCCGATCCCAGCACCACCCGCCTGCAAACTGCGGTGACCCAGCTTGGGCTAGCACATCGCACGCCCGCCGTTCTTGCCCTCACAGATTGGGCAGCCGCGCTCGCACTGGACGGGGTAGATGCCGTGGCGATCGCCACACCCGCCAGCACCCATGCAGCACTCCTGCGAACTGCGCTAAACCGGGGGCTACACGGATTCGTAGAAAAGCCGCTGACGCTCTGCGCCGCCGAGGGGCGGGAACTGTGCCAACTGGCAGCGGAGCAGGGGCGACGGCTAGTGGTAGATCACACCTATTTGTTTCACCCAGCCGTGCAAGCAGGGCGATCGCTCGTTCAGCAAGGGCAGCTTGGGCAGTTGCGCTACGGCAGCAGCAGCCGGACGCACCTTGGTCCGGTGCGCTCGGATGTCGATGTGCTGTGGGATCTGGCAACTCACGACATTGCCATTTTTAACCACTGGCTGGGAGAGCGACCCGTGCAGGTGCAGGCCTGGGGCACGGTCTGGTTGCAGCCCGCGCTAACCCCACAGCTTGGGGCGATCGCCCAGGAAACACACCAGGCAAAAACGGCAGTACAGGCAGGATTGTCGGATCTAGTCTGGGCGCGGTTGTTTTATCCCAGCAGGTTTCAGGCGATGCTCCAGGTGTGCTGGCTCAATCCCGACCGACAGCGGCGGTTGAGCGTGGTGGGCGATCGCGCCTCACTGATTTTTGACGAAATGGCGACCGATTTGCTAATGCTGCAAACTGGAGCGCTGGTGCTGCGAGACGGGCAATTTTTTCCCACCACCCAGGAGCGACGGGCGATCGCCGTTTCCCGCGAAGAACCCCTGCGCCGCGCCTGCGAACATTTTGTGGACTGTGTGCGGGGCGATCGCCCCTCCGGTCTGTCGTCAGGCGAAGTCGGTGTAGGCCTGATCACAATCCTCGAAGCCCTTTCCCGGTCGATGAACCAGCAAGGGGTGATCGTTCCGGTTACCGACTGAATTTGAAATTTTGGATCGGCGATTTTGGATAGGCGATTTTGGATAGCTGTAAAGCGCCCGGTTCCTTGAACATTCGTGACTCTGCGCGTTTGCTCCTGCAAACGGTGCTATGATTTCAGTCGCTCATCGGCTCTCAAAGGGGAACAGCCTTTGGAGATTGGCGATCGCGCCGATTGGGGAAAGTGCAGTGCAAGTCTGCCGCTGTCCCGCAACTGTGAAGTTGGGCAAGACACCCCGCCCGACCAGTCAGGATGCCCGCCGATGCGCCCTTTTGCCAATTTAGACTCTGCGAGGTACAGACATGAAGGCAAGCATCACCAGAACCCGGAAATTCCCGAAATCGTCCAGAGCACGCGATCGGCGAACCGTCCCGGCCAGCAAACCTAGCGCGGGCTGGCGCAGCGGCGCACTGCTCCTGCTGGCAGGGATGGCGCTCTGTGCTGAACCAGCCCTGGCGCACCACGCCCTGGGAAGCGAAACGCCCAAAACCTTTTTGGAAGGGTTTTTGTCTGGCTTGGCCCATCCTGTGATTGGACTGGATCACTTTGCGTTTGTGGTGGCGATTGGGCTACTGGCAGCAAAGCAGGGCTGGGGACTGCTGTTTCCTATCAGCTTTTTGCTGGCAGCGCTGGGCGGCACGACCCTACACCTGAATCTAGTCGATTTGCCCGCCGTTGAAATTGCCATCGCGGGGTCGGTGTTGATCATTGGGCTGCTGCTAGGGCTGCGAAAGACGCTGCCACTGGGCGGGGCGATCGCCTTTGGAATTTTGGCAGGCTTATTCCACGGCTATGCCTACGGTGAATCCATTGTCGGGGCAACGCCGTCGCCCCTGACCGCCTATCTACTAGGTTTCACGCTGATTCAGGCGGCGATCGCCTTTGGAGTGTGGTGGCTGGGCGATCGCCTGCTGCGCCGCACCACCGAACGAGCCAAAGCGCTGACCCTGCCTGGACTGGCGATCGCAGGTGTGGGGCTGGTGTTTTTGTTGCAGGCTATTTGAGCTAGATGGGGGATAGAGAGATGGAGTGACTGATCCCTTTCCTATCCCCCCACCCGCTGCCACATCGTCTACCATGAGAGAGAGCTTCACCCTTCTTTACCTATGGAATGGCGAGAACTGGGCGGAAATTGGCTAGTGGTGCCAGAAAGCCCGACAGCGATGATTCATTTTTTGGGCGGGGCGTTTGTGGCGGCAGCTCCGCAGGTCACCTATCGCTCGCTGCTAGAGCATCTAGCAGAGCAGGGCTATGCTGTCGTTGCCACGCCCTTTGTCAACACGTTTGACCATGAGGCGATCGCCCGCCAAGTATTGCGGTCATTCCTCCGGGCTGAGGAATATTTGCTAGAGCGCGTGTTTCGTCGCAGCTACGTGCCGCTCTACGGTGTCGGCCACAGCATGGGCTGCAAGCTGCATCTGCTGATCGGCAGCCGCTCGTCGCAAGAGCGAGCCGGCAATATTTTCCTGTCGTTTAACAATTACCCAGCGCGGCGATCGATTCCATTTCTGGATCAAATGTCGCAGTTTTCGACCCAGTTTTCTTCCCAGATTCCGCCCCAGTTTGCGCCGCTGCTGAATGTGGAATTTACGCCATCGCCGACAGAAACCTACACGCTGATCGAGCGGCAGTATCAGGTGCGGCGCAATCTGCTGATTCGCTTTGCGATGGATGATATCGACCAGACGCGATCGCTCTCGGACGTTCTCACCCGCCGTTTTCCAGACATGACCACGCTGCACACGCTGGGCGGCAACCACCTAACGCCAATGGGTCAAGATTTGAAATGGCAGCCCGGTGAAACCTTTACGCCGCTGGATGCCCTCGGACAGTTTATGCAGCAAGGGCTAAACCGAGATTTCATTCAGCTCAAGCGCACCATCACGCGATGGCTGAATCCGGTTGCTGCCTTCAATTTGCCCAGATAGCCCGTACCGCCAGATTAGGCAAAGTTAGGGCAAAATCGAGACGGCCTGCTAAAACAGGTGTAGCAATCTGTGTCGGGTGATTGCGTCTTCTGCCACAACCGGGAGCCGACGCTCTGGCACAAGCGCTATGCTGAGGTCGTCACGGAGTTGGCGTGGGATTCAGAAGGAGAAAGCAATGGGTCGGTTGATGAAACAATCCACAAGACAACTGCTGCTGGGGAGCCTGCTGCTGGGCGG
This sequence comes from Thermoleptolyngbya sp. C42_A2020_037, assembly GCF_015272455.1. Lineage (NCBI taxonomy): Bacteria > Bacillati > Cyanobacteriota > Cyanophyceae > Oculatellales > Oculatellaceae > Thermoleptolyngbya > Thermoleptolyngbya sp. C42_A2020_037. The sequence continues at coordinate 153,169 of NZ_JACYLP010000056.1, read as the reverse complement.
ACTGGCGGGGCTGGTCGGATGCAACGATGCCCAGCCGCCTTCGTCCTCTCCTGGCGCGTCGCCGACGGCTGGCCCAGGGTCGCCTGCGCCTTCTTCCCCTGCGCCCAGCCCGACGGCTTCTGCTCCAGAACCAACCGATCCGTCGCTGTTTGTGATTTCAGCCGAGGGTATCGGCCCGGCAAAACTGGGCATGACGCTGGGAGAACTAAAGCAAGCGCTGCCCAATGCCACCTTTGAAGTGCGATCGCCCTTTATTGTCGATTTCGACGCGATCGCCGTGTCCCAGAACGGCAAGCCACAGTTTTATGTGCTGTACCTGGCGGGCGAGAGCTTTGGCGATGATGACGTGGTGCAGGGCGTGCTGACCGATAACCCCAGCTACCGCACCGATCGCGGCGTGGGCCCCGGTACGGCGATCGCCCAGGCAGAGCAGATCTATGGCGATGCCACGCTATCCTACAACACGCAAAACGAATCGCGGGAATATGTCCGGTTTGCCCAGCATCCCGCCACCAACCTGTCCTTTGGCACGGGCAATGGCAGCAGCGAAACAGCAGGCATTTATCCCTCGCCCACAGCGGAATACAACGAAACGCAGCAGTTTCGAGAAGATGCGACCATCCAGTCGGTGCTGGTCATCTGCCTGAATGAGGCCTGCACGCCTGCTTCACCCTGAGCCAGCTTTGGGGTTTGCTTTTGGATTTTGGGTTTTGGATTTTAGATTGCTCAGCCTTCGGTCTTTTGCCTGCTCGCCACTATGCTAAATGTTCTGGTTTCCTCGATTGTTGCGCTGTGGGTGAGTGCGATCGCCCTGCTGTCGGTGCAAAACGCGACCCCTGTCGAACTGCGCTTTTTAACTGGCAGGACGGTGCCGATTCCCATCGGGCTGATGCTGGGGTTTAGCGCGTCGGCAGGGATGCTGGGCGCGGCGCTGGTCCTACCGGGCGATCGCGCTTCCAGTGCCCGCAGCCTAGACGAGGGCGATCCGTTTGAGGACGAATAGCTTTCGCTAAGTAGCAGAACACCGGGCGATCGCCCAGACATCCCCCTGGCTAGGCAGAAGCCTAGAGTGAATACACCCGCCCATCAATCAGCAGCCGAGTAATGCCCTTTGCCTGCAAATGGGGACTGGCCTTCAAAAACACCTGACCGTCGGGAATCTTGACCACGCGCTGCATTCGCCGCACATAGCGCTTGGCCACCCGATGATTATCAAACACAGGCAGGGTGCGCTCCTCTTCCTGGTCGTCGGGAATCAGCCCCAGCCCCGCAAAGTCCTTGAGCGGCCGAGTCACCAAATCCGACGTGCGATCGACCACTAGATAGCAAGACTTGGGCAGTTTGGCTTCCGAGAGCGGCGCAATATGCAGCGGCATGTTGCTGTGCAGTCCACCCGTCAGGTCGTCTAGCTCAACGGCTGCGTCAAGCAAGGAGCCGTCATCGTCATCGTCCAGATCGTCATCCAGATCGTCGTCGAGGTCGTCTGTCAGGTCTTCATCATCTAGCTCGTCGTCATCTTCTTCGTCTATATCCGTGAAAACGCCTTCATGCTTCAAAATGTCGCGCTCAACTGCCTCTAGCTCAGCGACGACAGGTTCCGAAGAATCCTCCCCCCCAAGCTCAGCGTCCGCAGCGAAGGCCGTTTCAACAGAGGCGATCGCCCCATCTTCATCAATCCGCTTCTTTTTAGCCAGTTTGGGCGGCGCAACCGTGGATGGTTTGCTGGGTTCGGGGGGAACGCTTCCTGAACGGCGGCGCTGGCGGCGACCATCGCGGCGTGCGGAGTCCGGCTCGGCTATGTCCATCTCGTCCGCATCCGGCTCCACGGCTTGGGGCACGGCGCTAAACACGTGTGGCTGGGGAGGCTGCGGATCTTCTTCTGATTTCAGGGTCTCTGCCGCTTCTACAGCGGTGGATACGTCGGCGGCGTTCTCAACTTCAGACTTGCTGCTGCCTGCGGTTCGCTTTTTCTGAATCAGCGCGTCATATTCGGCTTCCGACAGGCTTTGCTTCAGAATGCGGCTAATTGTAGAGGTACTGACGCTGAATTGCTGAGCCAGGGATGTGGTGGTTTCGTCTGACTGGCGATACAGTGCCAGAATTTTTTGCTTGTCAGAATCGGTCAGTTTTGTAGGAGGCATGCCGCGTTAACCACTCGCCCCACCGGGGAGCACTGAAGAAAAAACCTGATTGATCGTAACTCAGAATTGTCTGACCCTTGCACGTAACAGTACAAGGGTAACTAAAATTCAATGTCTGCGATCAAACAAAACACTCAGGCGCGGCGACGACTACCCCGACGAGAGCGGCTCGACAGGTCGTATTCTAGCGCAGCACCAATAGCAAACAGGCAGGCGCTAAAAATCCAGAACACTTCGAGCAAGCCGCCCGTTTGATAGCCCTCGACGTAGCGGGTGGCGTAGAGGAACCACATATCTGCAACGTAAAAGCAGATTGCAGCGGCGGCAATGAAGCGCCAGGACAGCGAGAATCGCCCGCCCCAAAACGCCAGCAGCAGCGCCATCGCAGCCATCAGCAGAATGATATCTCCAGCCACATAGGCGATCGCAAAGGTATCCGAGAACGGCGATAGGGTTTCTTCGAGCGCCACCGCCCAACCGGGGACTCTGGAGGTTGCAGCAGCGGCGGCCGGGGCAGGCTCGGCAGGCACAGGGGTAGCCGCTGGAGCCGCTGGAGCCGCGTCGGGCGCAGTCTGGGCGATCGCCGGAGGATCAATCCAGACCGCCGCCGAAGCAGCCGCACTTGCCCCGTTGTAGATAAACCAGGCAATCACAACCCCCAAAACCCCTACGCCTATCACCGCTAGCCACTGCCAGATTGCCAGGTTCAGCTTGCGCGAAGACACCGCCAAAAACATACCCGCGCCCACCAGCAAATACATCAGCAGGAAAAACAGGTCGGCGGGAGACGCATCCGGTTCCTTGCCCCAGCCAATTTCCCACTGTCCAAGAATCAAATTGCCGATAAAAAAAGACAGCATTCCCAGCCCAATCAGCAGCCAAACCGTGCGCCCGCTCACGATCAGCGGACTGCGCCAGTTGCGAAAACAGAGAATCGACGCTCCCAAAAAGGCAATATTTTCCAAAAAATAGGTCGTAATGCCATACCACTCTGGGCGACCCTGCCCCGGCAGCGGTACGCTAAACAGCAAGAAAAACAGCAGGGAAAACACCGCCCACAGGATAGCGATGATGACAATGGTCTGCACTGGGATGGCCGAGGAAGAGCCAGGGGTTTTCTTAGCCACAGAATCACTCCTTAACTGGAGGGCACAGGAAGATGCGGGTTGAGAATAGCCAAATTAAAACAGAATTTTTCACAGTTTTGACGCTCAATGGCAACTTTATTAAGAAGCCGCAGGGTAAAAAGCTGCACTAGACCACAATGCAAGGCGACGAGTCTGACTGATCGAGCGATCGCCCTCAATGAATAATCGCGGAATAATCGCGAGGAAGGATCGCGAAGAATGCTTGCGAATACCTGCCAGCTATTGCCAGTCTTTTCCAGAGGGGGACTGCTTGAGCCAGTTTAGGAACTGCGTGCGATCGCCCTCAGACATATCCTGAAGCGCATCCAGCACCCGCCCTGTAAAGCTAGTATTCCCAAAATGCTCCTTACCCAAGCGCAGCAACTCCAGCAGCAGCGTATTCAGATGATGCTCTTGCCAGGGGGGCACCTGGAGCGATGCCAGCGGATCGACCGTCAGAAGCTGGTTAATCGCATCCGGCGACTCGGCTTGAGGAAACCGCCACTGCTGAAATACGCTGGAAATTTCTTTCTGAAACATGCCAGCTTGCCGTCCCCCCAGCAGATCTTCGATATCGATGTAGACCGCCTGGAGCAGCAGCAGCGCCGCCTGAATCAGGGCTGGAGACGTGCTATCCGTTGCCACCTGGTCGCCACTGTCCGCCGCAAGCTGATCCAGTCGCACCTTGCCCCACACGCTGTAGCGCTCCGGCTCCTCCAGCAACACGCAGGCTTTGCCTCGGTTATCCGTCAAATCCCGCCAAAACGCCTTTGCGTCTTCCTCCTGAGCCGCGTTAAACACACTGATCAGCCGAAAGGACTGTCCCTGGTAATGCAGAACAGGAATCTGTTGATCTTTTTTGGGGTGTTGAACGCTCGTAATTTCAACATCCTGCCGCTTTAAGATAAACATGATTTGGCCGGTTGACTCCTGTCAGGGCGGGGGTGTTGGAAAACCGCCGTTCGATGGGCGATACACACTGGATTGGTCTAAGTGTACACCTGATACCGGATTCGTTTAGCGCTGGGCACTGAGACGAACCTGGTTTTGGACAAAACGCTTAGACGGTAGATAGACCGTTTACGGTAGATCGCTTACAGGGGAAGGCCCGGCAAGCGTTGGATCGTATAGTAAGCCTATAGTAATTTTGATAGGATGAAACGCGGAGACTTCGAGTTGGGCTGGTTTAGTTTTCCCATCTTGTCTGTGTTTCCTAACGCTGCCTGACGGTCTCGCGAAAAATGTGGGTGAGTCAGGGTTGGGCTTCAGAGGTTCAGGATTCAAACTTTCAGGATTCGACTTTCAGATAAACATTCAGATAGCGAATAGGGTGAGAATATTTCAGGTGTTTAGATGCTGGAGATTCTGAATTGCATCTAAATTCATCTAAATTTACGACCCGCAACGGATCAGGCTCCAAGCAAGATCGGGAACTGATAAGATTGAATCTGGCTGAAGCCTGTTAGTGATGTTTTGGGTTTCGTTGGCTCCAGTAGCTCAGCCGGATAGAGCAACTGCCTTCTAAGCAGTCGGTCGCAGGTTCGAGTCCTGCCTGGGGCGTTTTTGATTTTGAAAAGCTAAGTTCTGAAGGGCTGAAGTTTGAGAAGCTGAAGGAATCTGAAGGTTTCTATTCGACCCGCGCGACAAAGCCGCTGCGACGGCGATCGCCCGCACCCGTCAGCCTCCCATCCGGGGTCGCCAGCACCGCATGAACCCCACCAAAAAACATATTCTGCTGTTCCCACGGCACGATCTCGCCGTTCCAGGGAAATTGAGTGTGGACTTTGGGAATCTCAAACCCCGGCTCTAGGTTCATCACGTCTGCTTCCCAGTGGATGCGAGGTGAGTTTACAGCCTGCTCAATTGGCATCTGAAAGTCGATGACGTTGGAAATCACCTGCAAAATCGCGGTGCGAATCCGGTTGGAGCCTCCAGACCCCAGCACCAGTTCTGGCATTCCCGCCGCCAGCACCATCGTCGGAGCCATCATGGAAGAAATTCGCGCATCAAGCGGCCACTGATGGAACCCGCCAGGATGCAGATCTGCCTCGCCCAGCATATTGTTCAGCATGATGCCTGTTCCCGGAATCGTATAGCCCGACCCTTCGCCGTTAGAGGCAGTAACGCTGGCTGCATTGCCCTCGCTGTCAATCACGCTAAAGTGGGTTGTGCTGCCCCATTTGTTTACCCCGGCCGTCTGCAAAAGCTGCTGGGCATAGCGATGCAGGTGTGCCTCTGCTAGAAAGCGCTCTGCCACATCGGGCTGGTTAATCCGGGAGTCGTATCCATCGGCACGGGCCAAGTTGGTGAGCCGCATCGCGTCTGCCAAAAGCGTCAGGTGCGCCTCTGAGCCAAATTCGTACCCTGCAACCTCGACTTGAGACAGCAGCGCCAGCGCAAAGGCAATCAGGCAGCCGCCAGAACTGGGGGGTGGATTGGTGACAAGCGTGGTACCCCGATAGCGGGTCATCAGGGGCGATCGCTCGATAACGCGATACTGGCGCAAATCCTCCAGCGACAAATAGCCGCCCCGCGTTTGGGAATCTTTTACTAGCGCATGGGCAATGTCACCTTCATAAAACGCCTGCGGACCCTCCTGCACCAGCAGCCGGATCGTTTCTGCCAGGTCGGGATTATAGAAGCGATCGCCCGGTTGCAGCAGTTCTCCCTCTCGCGTGCAGAGTTGCCCCATCTCTGGACAGGCCAGCAGAATGGGTCGCAAGATGCGAAAACAGTAGGTCTGGAAGTCGCCGATTTCCACACCCGCCGTGGCGTAGTGCAGCGCGGGTTCTGCCACAACCGACATAGGCAGTCGCCCCAGCCGACGGTGCATCTGAAACAGACCCGCCACGGTGCCCGGAACGGCGATCGCCCCCAGGCCAATATGAAACTCCTGCACCGCCGTTCCAAAATCCACCAGCACTGGATAAAACTCGACCGCCTCGACGGGTCGCCGCTGGCGCGGAGTCTGGGTAAAAAAATCGAACAGAATATTTTGCCGCTCCGCCGTGTGTGCCAGCAAAAACCCCCCGCCGCCCAGCGACGTGAGGGTTGGCTCTGTGACACAGGATGCCAGCATCGCCGCCGCCGCTGCGTCAAACGCATTGCCCCCCAGCCGCAGCATCTCGGCTCCAGCTTCGGCGGTTTTGGGATGTCCGGCGGCGATCGCGCCACGGGTCTTGGCGGGCATGAGGAAGGTCTGAAATAGAGGGGTGACGGGTTCGCCTGCTGGCAACGAGTCACACAGGCTTCAGCCTATTATGCAGGCTTTCGCTGCTCTATTGGTTCAAACCCAACCCCTGCTCCCTAATCCAGGTCTAGCGAAAGAGATCTGGATTCAGCCGATAGCTGCCAGAGTTTGAGCGGGCGGGAACCGCAGAACGTAGGCGATCGCCCGTGCCTCCGTCTGCCGGGTCGAGGAACGGCCGCAGGTTGATGCCGCTAGCGGGTGCAGGAGAGGAACTGCGGCTGCGGGGCAGGCGGAGATTCAGCACATCGCCAATTTGTTCAATCAGGCGACCGTCGCGCCCCTGGAAGGTTGTCACGCCCTCGGTGCGCTGACCGCTGTCGGCCACAGTCAGGTTCTCAAACACGCGATCGCGCACGATGATCGGGTCTTGTCCGGGCGGCACCGTCAGCACCAGGCGGCAGTCGGGGACTTGCTGGGTCGTGGCGCAGACGACGTTATAACCGTTCAGCGTCCCAGTTTTCAGTTCCGTCAGTCCATCCGGTCGATAAGATTCCAGCCTCCGCGCAATCTCGGCACAGCGGCGATCGGCCGTCCAGCCGCCGCCCAGCGTCGTCGGCCGTGCCCAGGGATAAAGTTGCCCCGGCTGGCTGGCGGGCGAATACATCACCTGGTACTCGCCATTTTCAAGCTGGCAGCTAAAGCGGGTGCCGCTGGGCACGGTCTGCGCGTCGGCGGGTTTGGGCATCGTCATGGCCCCCATGCCGACCACCACCGCGACACCTGCTGTGCTTGCCAATCGTTGCCAGAGGTTAAATTGTTGACGCATGTGAGGCTCTCCCTTTCCTGATGTGCCTGCGAATGAAGTGGTAATAGAAGTGGTAATAGAAGAAGTGGGACTGGAACAGGGGCGATCGCCCATCACCCAGCAATCCGTTGCCAGACCGATTCCATCGATTCAGTCACCTGTTAGGCCCAGTTCTATACAAACCCTGGACGGGTCGCCTCAGAAAAAGTGCCTGAATCAGCCCCGGTTTGGGACAAGGCTCCAAACTTTGCTCACAGGGTTTAAGCCTGGAGAAGCGCCTTGGGGGAGGGCGATCGCCCTTAAAACCAGCTTCTCACCGATTCACTCGTCCATTGATTAAGTAGGGTTATGTCTAAAGGCAGGGATTGGCGTAAAGTTTTATAACAAAATTGCTGTGTCTCTTGTTACAATCTCCCGTAGGGAGGAAAGCAAAATATTCCGTGCCTGTTTTGAGATAGCCTGTTTGGAATCGCTTATTTCAGGGCAGGCTGCTCGGAGTGTTTCTGGCTGTCTTCTCACGCCCTTCTGCACGAATTGGGAACGCGCAGTTCGGGTTTTCTCCAAGCTAAAAAGACAACGTCATCAAACATGGTAGGGGCTGGCTCATTGGGTCAGCCTTTTTTCATGTCTTAGAATCTGCTTTGAAATCTGCCAGTTGAATACGCAAGTTGGCAGCTAAACGTCCACCAAAAGCCCACAAAAAGAAAGAAACCCCCGGCCGAAGCCGGAGGGTTCAATCAGGGTGCATCTACCTATAGCTTCAGGGTTTAGGGCAGCCTGTCCGGAGAAAACGAGGGCAATCTCGCCAATTTTCTGGTCAATTTTGTGAAAAATCAGGCTGCACGGCAGGACTATTCAAACCCCTGATTGCGCCAGGGCACCGGATCGACGGACTTGCCATTGACAAACAGCCCCCAGTGCAAGTTGGGCCCGGTTGCAGAACCCGTTGCGCCGATCGCCCCAATTCGCTGGCCCGGCTGCACAAAATCGCCCTCCCGCACGTCGATGCGGCTGAGGTGGATGAAGATGCTGCTAACGCCCTGGCCGTGGTCAATGCCAACGGAGTTGCCGTGCAGCACAAAGCCATCCTCTACGCGCCCCACTAGCACCACACGCCCCGCTGCCGGAGCCACGACGGGTGAACCCTGTCCACCTGCATAGTCTACGCCGCGATGATAGTAGTTCTCGGCAAACACGCCGTTATAGTAGCGCCGCACGCCATATTCTGAACTCACCCGTCCACTAGCGGGACGCGCAAATGCACCACGCCAGTACTTTTCCGGCGATACGATTTGCTTCAGCGCATCGACGCGAGAAAACTCGTACTCGGTGCCACCAGAGCCACCGCCCCGCACCCGAATCCGCTGCACGGGAAACGAGCGATCGCGTAACGTTACCGCCACATTTCGCGGTTCTCCCATGCCTGACACCTGGATCATCTTGCGCCCTGGCCGATCGAGCGGCGTGGTGGGCAGCAGCGCCCGATAGCGGTTGCCACTGAGCGGAAACACGGGATAGGCCGTGCCGTCCATTGTGACGGTGGGTGTGGCTTCGCTAGAAGCCGTGGGCCGCAGCAAGACGGCGATTGTGTCTCCCAGGCGGGGATTGGTCGGCGAGATTTGCAAATCGGTTGCCTGGGCAGGCATGATCAGGATGGTTAGCAGGGCGATCGCCCCTAGCCCAGCCCCCAGGAGCATTTGATGACCCTGATGGAGCTTGCGAAAAGCTGCGGTTACCGAAAGCGACCGGACTTTGAAAAGAGGAGTCATGGCAAGGCGCTAAAACTCGACAGTGGTTGCCCAGAAGGTTACCATCGATTGCCCGTCCAAGTCTAAGTCTGAGTCCAAAAAGGTCCAAAAAGGATTGCGTCCGGCTGATCCCAGAGCGTTAGAAGCCACGCCAAAAGGCTGTATCTAAAGCGCTGTTAGAAATCTGCGTTAGGAATCTGCGGGCATTGGGCGATCGCCGTTCCGCGAAATCGGAGATTGCCTTAAAGTGAAAGAAGATTAAGTTTTTTTATTTTTCTGAGTATTGGGTAAGGACTCAGAAACACGCGAACACGCGAGGAACCCTTCAACCTGTGCAAGAGGATTTTCGTCTTATCGTAGATTTGGTTGTGGTGCTGGCGGCGGCGGCCGGGGGCGGTCTGCTGGCGGCGCTGCTGCGACAGCCCGTGCTGCTGGGATACCTGCTGGGTGGGGCAATCGTCGGGCCGGCGGGGCTGGGCTTGGTCAAAGAGCTAGTTCAGGTAGAAACGCTGGCCCAGTTTGGCGCGGCGTTTTTGCTGTTTGCGCTGGGGGTCGAGTTTTCACTGAACGAACTGCGAAAGGTGCAGGCCATTAGCCTAGGCGGCGGGGCGCTGCAAATCCTGTCTACGATTGGCATTACGGCGCTGGTGTCGGTTGGCATTGGCTGGGTCACGTCGCCGACGCAGGGCGTTTTCCTTGGCTCAATTCTGTCGCTGTCTTCTACGGCAGTAGTCCTAAAGTGCCTGATGGAGCGCAACGAAACCGAAACCCTGCATGGGCGCGTCATGCTGGGCATTTTGGTGGTGCAGGATTTGGCTCTGGGGCTGATGCTGGCGGTGCTGCCTGCGCTGGAGGCTCCGTCGGGCGAAATTGGCGCGGCGGTGGGCGTGGCACTGCTGAAGACCGCGATGATTGCGGGCGGGGCGATCGCCGCTGGAATCTGGCTGATTCCACCGCTGCTGCGCCTGCTAGCCCGCACCGAGAGCCGCGAACTGTTTCTGCTGGGCGTGGTGGCGCTGTGCTTGGGCATTGCCCTGCTGACGGAGTATCTGGGTCTGTCGATTGAGATGGGCGCGTTTATCGCGGGTCTGATGATCTCCGAAGTGGAATACGCCGACCAGACCCTCACCTACGTAGAGCCAATTCGAGATATTTTCGCCACGCTGTTTTTTGCAGCCGTGGGCATGTTGATCGATCCCCGCTTCATTTGGGAGAACCTGGAGCTAATTTTGGGGCTAGTGGCGCTGGTCTTTGTGGGCAAGTTTTTAATCATTGCGCCGCTGGTTCGCGCTTTTCGCTATCCATTGAAGACGGCGCTGATCACAGGACTGGGACTGGCGCAAATTGGCGAATTTTCCTTCGTGCTGGCCAGTAAAGGGCAAGTGCTGGGGCTGGTGTCGCGCCGGGTATATCTGCTGATTTTGGGCACGACCGCGGTCACGCTGGTGTTTACGCCGTTTGTGCTGCGGCTGGTGCCCAAAGTGTTTGCCTGGGCAGAGTCGGTTCCGGCGCTTCGCAACTGGCTGGAGGGCGGCGAAGGCCCGCAAGAGGTTTCAGAGGCGCTGCCGCAAAAAGATCACGTCGTGGTCTGTGGCTATGGGCGGGTGGGTCGCACCATCGTCCGCCTGCTGCGGGAGAACAACTATCCTGTGGTGGTGATTGACCAGTCGGAGCAGCAGATTCAGAAATTGCGGGAGGAGCAGATTCCCTATGTTTACGGCAACGCGGCCAGTGTGCATGTGATGACGGCAGCGGGCGTAGAGCAGGCGCGGGGGATGGCGATCGCCCTGCCGGATGCCATGAGTACGCGCCTGTGCTTGAAGCGATCGCTCGAACTAGCGCCCGATTTGGACGTGGTGGTTCGCGCCGCCCAAGACAAAGACATCGAACTGCTGTATCAACTTGGAGCACGAGAGGTGGTGCAGCCAGAGTTTGAGGCCAGCCTAGAGTTGTCGGCTCATTTGCTCATCGGCACCGGGCGATCGATGACCGAGGTACTGCAAGAAGTCGCCGAAATTCGCAATAGCCACTATCGGGAACTGCGTCCTCAGCAAGATTCCAAAGACGTATCTCGCGATCTCCAGGCTGCTACACAGGATATGAACAGCAAATGGTATGCCCTGCCCGACCAGTCGCCGCTGACGGGTATGACGCTCGAAGAGGCAGACCTGCGGCGGATTGCGGGCGTGAGCCTGATGGCGATTCAGCGGCGAGAGGGCGATCGCATCGACTATCCCGACACGCAGACGGTGCTGCACTCAGGCGATCGCCTGCTGCTGGTGGGCGACGCGTCAGAAATTGCCACCTTCAAGGATCTGGCCACTGGGGAAGTGCCCGTGCCCGCCAAAGACCTCTCCTGCCAGTGGGTTGCTGTACCTGATGCCAGTCCGCTGGCGGGGCAAACCCTGGGCGACTTGGACTTGACGCAGACCTACGCCGTGCAGGTGCAGGCGGTGCGCCGAGAGGGACAGTTCATCCGCTTTCCCGACGGCTCCATCGAAATTCAGGCAGGCGATCGCCTTTTGCTCTGCGGCACGCTCTATCACCTCAACCATGCCTATCAGTGGATCACCGCTGCTTCGCCCATTTTGCCTGCGCTGTCTCCACCTACGCTCAGCGTTCCTGTCAGAGATGCTGTCGCTCAGGGCGATCGCGAGGCTTCTTGAATCAAACGTGGTCGTGTGCTAGCTGGCCCGTGAGCTAGCCTGAGGCCCCGACCAGAGATGCGTCTTGATCAGCCCGAAGGTTAAGGGTTGGTCTTCGGTCGCAGTGTGCGTTTGTCCCCGCAGATCGACCGTGCAATAGTGAACTTCGGGATCGCCAAGATTGCAGCAGCGAAACAGCGCCCGATCAGGATACTGCTGACTCCAGCCCAGCAGCACCGCATTGGTATAGTTCACAAAGCTGGGCGCAAGCGTGTAGACATTGCCCGAAAACTGCTCCCACACCACGGCATAGTCCGATGCATGGCTGGCGGCAAAGCGCGATTCAAACTCTCGACACAGAAGGCGATCGCCCGTTTCTGACCAGGCAATTGGAATGGCGATCGCAATACTGCCCGCCAGATCCGACTCACCCTGTGCAGCAAAGGGATTATTCGACAGAGGCGAAGTCGGCGACACGGTTCGCAGCTCGCGGGTCTGCAAATTTTCCACAAACAGCGCACTGCTGACCCGGCTGCGGCTGATGTCAGTGCCGACCTGCATTTGCAATCGGCTATAGGCAATGTAATGACCATCCGGCGACAGCAGCGCCGATGTGCGATAGGTGTGCAGGCTAGCGGCTGGCGCTTCAGTTTGGGTCGTCAGCACCCAGTTCCAGGGAACGGGAAAGGGGCTGTCGATTGGGTCAAGCTGGACAGGCGGCTGGTTCATGGTGAGCAAGCAAATAAAAAAACGGTGTTTTCAAAAAGGCAATTTCTAAAGAGGAGCAAACTGCTGAATCAAAATTCACTAGAGAAGTCCGGCTGGTTGCCTGTTCTAGCCCAACGCTGCAAGCACTTGAGCAGGTCAAGACAGCAAGCAAACCACTGCTTGAACCCGATCCAAATCCAGTCCAAACATCAATGATTTGTTCAGTTGGGGTGAGCCAAATGGGGTTAAGAAAAAATACAAAAAGGCTGAATTCCAAACCTATACAGGTTCCAAACAACTTGGAGCAAAAGCTCAGGTCTATTCAGATTTTAGGTTTGGTAGACCTGACGCCGAAGGATTTCTGGCAGGCACAGCCCGTGAGCAATCAGTAAGCAACCCTTCAAACGACCCTCAAAGCCGATTGCAAGTGCGTGAGTCCTTTTTGTTAGATTCTTGTCAAAAACCTTTGTCAGACTCTGACTGATGAGTGCAGCGAGGAGACAGACGACAGAGACAAGCAACCTTACAATCCGTAGGCTTTCAAGATCTGAAGATTAGAGGCAACGGAGCAAAGGTAACGGGAAAAAGACGACTGTCTCCGAGTGTGCTGCTAAGCAGTTCCACACACCATGTCTTAGGTATAGCAACTCTTAGCAAGATTGATGAATGTCGCGTCGAACTTTGTAACAACTCAAAGGCAAAACTTGGAGCCCTAGCTCAAAATCGCGATTTTTGGAACGGAATTTTTAGAGAGATGCAGGGAGATTTTCTTGAGTGGGGCTTGTTCCGCTCCCGAATTATTCCACTATGATTGGAACAACGCCGCGCTTGGATCGCCTGTACTTGAATTATGACCGCTGCACCCCGTCCTACTGCCAGAAGCCGCCGCCCTCCCGTGTCTACTCGAACGGCCCATCGTCCCATTCCCAGGCGGTTTGACGCAGCGTCGGCGAATGGTGGTGGCAAACTTGCCCCATTTCCTCAGCGGGGAGAACTGGCTCCGCTGTCTTCGCGTCCTGTCCGAAAATCGCCGTCGGTGGAGTTGATTGCGTCACCAAGATCTGGGGCGACACTCCAACCAGCTTCCTTCAGTCCGCCGCCGAAGATGAAACAAACTGGGCGGCGGCTGGCTCGGTCTACTCGGCAACAGGGCGATCGCCCAGTGGTTCAGTCCATTCCGGTGGCTCGAAAACCGCGCTGGCTCAATCAGTTGTTGCGGACGCAGCGGACCTCGACAGTGATTACCACAGGGCTGGTGACGCTGAGTTTCGCAATGTACGGCTGGACGGTCTATATCCAGCATCTCTGGCGCGGCGAATTTGACCGGATGCAAGCGCTAGAGCGACAAGAACGCCAGCTAACGGCAGCTAGCGAAACCCTGCGGCAGCATCTCGCAAACCAGGCCGAGCGCCCCGACTCTGGGTTAGTCTTACCTACGCCCGAAAGCGCGATTTTTCTGCCTGCACCGTCGCCCGCTCCTGCCCAAAGCCCAATCCAAAGTCTAATCCAAAGCCCCGCCTTGGAGCCTGCTGCGCCCCCGCCCGCACAAGTGCCAATGGCCTATTAGCTGCCTATTAGCTAAAGCGACTTGGGCTAGCGCGGGATCGCTGGACAGACTCAGGCTGACGCAATCTGGCTTCTCATCCCAACAAGGCATTTTTATTTTCAGTGTTTTGTCAGTATTTTTGGCTCAGTATTTTTTGGCTCAGTATTTTTTGGCATTGTCATGACCCAATCGGTTCCCCCACCCTCTGGTCTTCGACGATCCCAGCGTGCGGCTGGCAAGCGTTCTTTTAGTCCTGCAAATAAACCTGCAAAGACGACGGGACGACCAGCTACCAACCTGCCCCGTCGTTCTCCTGCCGTCTCTGTCCGCCGCCTGCTGCGACAGTGGGGGCGATCGCTGAACGCAGCCTGGCAGGTTCTCCATGATCTGGGCGAGGGGCGATTCCCGCAGGGATCGCTTCGCGAATCGCCCGGACAAGGGGCAACTCGGTCTGCGGCCCGGCGGACGGCACGTTCGGTCGTATCGCCTCGGCAACCGTTGCAGCGTGCGTCACTGGGGGGTGCATCCTTAAGGGGCGTGTCACAAAGGGGCACGTCCCAAGGGCGATCGCTCTGGCAGAGAAACCCTAATCCAGCGAACCCGCCCAGACGGTCTGCTCGGTTTCCCCAACCCCCGTTAGATCGGTCGGGATCGCCCCCCCAAGTTGAGCAGCGACGGACATCCCCTCGGTCGGCGGCCCAACCAGCCTTGAAGCCTGTGCGTCTGCGTCGGGTCGATCCTGCCAGCCACCCCTCGGCAGCGCGGATGCTGGTGGTGTGGGGCGTGTTGACCCTTGGCGCAGTGGGGCTGACGGCAAACCTGTTTCGCTTGCAGGTGCTCCAGGCAGAGGTGCTATCCAGCCGCGCCCAGGCTCAGCAGACGGTGAGGCTACAGCCGATTCTGCCGCGCCGTCCAATTGTTGATCGCCAGGGCACGTCGCTGGCGGTGGATCGGCTGGTTTATATGCTCTACGCCCATCCCAAGCTGTTCAAAAAGTCCAAGGATGAGGTGGCCGAGGCGATCGCCCCCATCCTCAACCAACCCTCTGTGGAACTTGCCAATCTGTTTGATCAGCAGGAAAGTGGCATTGAAATTAGTTTTGGTCTATCGGAAGATGCCGCCGACCGAATTCGGGCCCTGCGGCTGGACGGGCTGGAACTGCTTCCCCGCCAGCAGCGCTTCTACCCACAGCAAGACCTGCTGGCGGAAGTGGTGGGCTACGTCAACCTGGATCGAGAAGCGCAGGCAGGCGTGGAGTATACCCAGCGGGCAGCCCTAGAGCGGTCAAACCAGGTGGCCCGCTTTTTGCGCGGCGGAAAGGATCTCGTAAAACCCGGCGAAATTCCCAGCTATGTGCTAAAGCAAGACGATCTGCGGCTGCAACTGACGGTGGATCGGCGGCTTCAGCAGGCAGCCCGCACAGCCCTCAAGCAAAAAATGACCGAATTTGGCGCAAAGCGGGGCGCAGTGCTGGTGATGGAGGTGCAAACGGGGGCGCTGCGGGTGATGGCGACGGAGCCATCCTTCGACCCCAATCAGTATTACACCTACCAGATGGATCAGCTCCGCAACTGGCTGCTGACTGACCCCTACGAACCGGGATCGACCTTTAAGCCGATTAACGTGGCGATCGCCCTAGAAGCCGGCACCGTCCGCCCCAACGACAGCTTTTATGATGAAGGGCGGATCTACATCGGCCCCTGGCCAATTCAGAACAGCGACGGCGCGGCGCGGGGTTCCCAAACCGTCGGGGAAATCGTCGCCCACTCCAGCAACGTCGGCATGGTGCGAATCATGCAAACGCTGAAGCCGGAGGTTTATTACGACTGGCTGGCAAAGATCGAACTGGCCAAGCCCACAGGGATCGATCTGCCGTTTGAAACAGCCGGCCAGTTGAAAAAACGGGATCAGTTCCTGGGCGATCCGGTGGAGGTGGCGGTGACTGCTTTTGGGCAAGGCTTTAGCCTAACTCCGGTGCAACTACTGCGGCTGCAAGGGGCGATCGCCAACGGCGGTTTCCTGGTCACCCCCCACGTCGTCGAAGGGCTGTTTGACAGCAGCGGCAAACCCCACTGGCAGCCCCAATACGCGCCGCCCAAGCAGGTTTTCTCGCGTGAAACGGCGCAAGCGGTGCTGGACATGATGGAAAAGGCTGTCGAAGAAGGCACAGGCACGCCCGCGCAGATTCCTGGCTATCGCATTGCTGGCAAAACGGGGACAGCTCAAAAAGCCAGCGCCACGGGCGGCTACGACAACGTTGCCCGCATTACCAGCTTCGTCAGCCTGTTTCCGGTTGAGGCTCCCCGCTATGCGGTGCTGGTGGTCATCGACGAACCCCAAGGGGACAATGCCTACGGCTCTACCGTTGCCGCGCCGATTGCCCGCGATGTCATGGAAGCCCTGATTCGCATTGATCTAATTTCGCCCAGCAAGGCTCCAGATACGACGGTGGTAGAGGAGTGATGGAGGGGGCAAAGGGGAGAGGAGAGGGAAGAACGAAGAACGAAGAGGGAAGAACGAAGAACGAAACAAACCCTCTCATGGCTGAGAGATAGGATAGAAGCTATATCCAAACTGGGACTGACTGGGGACGATTTCTACCAGTTGCATGGCTTGGTTGCGATCGCCCGATGGCAGGAATCGCACCACACCCGTCGCCCCTTCAATGGTTTCGTTGTTGGAGCGTAGGGCTTCGGCAATGGCGGCACGGTTGCTTCCGGCAATGGAGATGGCATTTAGCAGGGCGATCGCCGCATCGTAGGCCATGGCGGTGCGCCAGTTCACGTCGCCCCCCCAATATTGCCGGGAGGAGCGCACAAAGGGCGCATTGGGGTCTGCCAGCAAGATCCACGGCACGGCGACCACCATGCCCACCGCCGACTCGCCGCCGACCTGCAATACGCGGGGATTGTAAAGGCTATCACCCCCCAAAATCGGCAGCCGCCGTCGATTGATGGCCACGACTTGCAGCGCTGGGTCAAGCGTCGCCGTGTTGGCCGCCAGCACCAGCACTTCTGCACCCTGCTGGGCAGCCTGGTCAAACGAAGCCACCGAATCGAACCCCGCCGCCGACAGGTCAAATTCGCCGATCACCTGCCCGCCATCACTAAAGACCGCCGTGGTGAATTCGTTTTTGAGGGACGTGCTGTAGGCGCTTTGGGAATTGTAGAAAACCGCAGCCTGCTGAACGCGCAGCCGCTCCAGCATATATCGAGACAAAGCAGCCGCCGTAAAGCGATCGCTCGGCACGGTGCGAAAGATATACTGCCCAGCGCCCGAAAGCTGAACCGACGTGCTAGTGGGCGAGATCATCACCAGTCGGCCAGCTTCATAAACCGGGGCGGCCGCCAGCGTGGCATCACTGCCAAAGTGCCCGATCACGCCCAGCACCGAGCGATCTTTGACCAGCGCATCCGCCACCTGCGGAGTCACGTCGGGACTGTTGTCGTCGTTGACAATCATCACTTTCACAGGCACACCGTCGATGCCGCCTGCCCGATTCACCTCATCCTGAGCCTGGGCCACGCCCCGCAAGATTTCCAATGCCGAATTTGCAGAGGCAGCGGTGGGCACAGCGACGGCAATGGTGTAGGAATTTTGCTCCCCGATGCGGGCGTTGTTTAGATAAATCAGCGCTTCTGGGTCGTTTCGGTTTGCCTGGAGGGAGGCTTCCAGGTTGGCGATCGCCCCCTGATAGTCTCGATTGGCCAGGGCTTGCACGGCCGCCTGCTTCTGAGGGGAGGCACCTTCGGGAAACAGAAGTTGTGCCCCGGTGCTGAGGCGATCGCCCACGCGCCCAACCCCACTCCCCTGACTAGGGCTGCTGACGGAAGGAGAACCACCCTGCCCGACACCCACGCCACCAGAACCCAGATTTCTGCCAAACCACCAGATTCCAGCACCCAGCAGCAGTGCAGTCACCAGCAGCGACAAAATCAGCGGAAGCGTTTCATTTTTTTGAGACATAGGCGTTTGGGTAGGGCACTCAGCCGCAATACAGCGTTTTTGAAGCTAGTGAGGCACACGGATGGTCAATAAGCCCTTGCCTCGTGAGGGCAGCATGTGCCTCACCCCGCAAGAAAATGCTGCATAACCGCGTAAAATCTATCCTCTTATCAGTTCATACTTATCAGATTACGAGACCTATGACGAATTGGCGGCCGATTCTGCCGGTTCTACAGAAGCAGGCGGCATGAGTAGAGAATTTTGCTCAACACCGCCCGTCGTCACTTGCCTTCATTCTTCCCAAAAGCGCTGCGGATAAAATCGCTGCAAGCCTTCCAGACGCTTTGGCTGGTAATCTAAAATCGCCAATCTAAAATCCAGAATTGACATTAGTTGAGATTACTTGACGTTCTCTCTGGCTCATAGGATTATGCGAGACATCCCAGGCTCCGCGCTTCACTGACTCCCCTCGGCTAGACGCGGCCAAGAATTCGCTGAAGACAAACATCATGGCTAAACACATGGCCCGGTTTCGCAAGATTCGCCAGACGGTTCAACTTGGCGCAACGACGCTGCTGGCGCTGGCGCTGGTCAATGGCCTAAGCATAGACAGGACAGGCGGGCTAAGCGGGCGAGAATTTCTAACGGGCAATCCCCTGCGGCAGGGCTTTGCTCGACGCGCGGAGGCGGCTTCGGGCGGTCGCTATCGCGGCGGCACATTCAACCGTCCATCGGGCGGCGGCTCGTCTGGCGGCGGCTATTCTGGTGGGGGGTATTCCGGCGGCGGCTATTCCGGTGGTGGCTATTCTGGGGGCTACGGCGGCGGCTACACCTCGCCCGACTATTTCCCGGTGCCAGGACGCTACTATCCGCCGCCCGGCCCCATCTACATTCCGTCCAATCGGCCACCCGTGATCGTTGCCCCCGGCGGCGGCTATGTCACGCCCGTTGGCGGCGGGGGCGGGGGCGGGCTGTTTTTGCTGTTTTTCCTGCTGCCTGCGGGGCTGATGATTTTTTCGACAGTGATGTCGGCCATGCAGCGCACGGGGCGATCGCGCATTCCGGCGGCTCGTCCGGGGCGTGGCGAACTGGAGAACGACATCGTGACGGTGACGCTGCTCCAGGTGGCGCTGTTGTCACAGGCGCGATACATCCAGGAGCGGTTGAATCAGTTGGTGGCGGGCATCAACACAGACACGAAGGCAGGGCTGTCGGAGGCGCTGCGAGAAACGGTGCTGGTGCTGTTGCGATCGCCCGAAAACTGGACCCACGCCCGCGCCCTATCCAAGACCGTTTCCAGCCGTGAGGAAGCCGCCCGCCTGTTTGAGCAGTGGTCCATCGAAGAACGGGGCAAATTCACCTCCGAAACCCTGGTGAACGTGGGCGGCAAAATTCGCCGACAGCCGCTTGACCTTAACCCCAACGACGACCCCGCCGCCTACATCGTGGTCACGCTAATCGTCGGCACAGAGGACGATCGCCCCCTGTTCGGCCCCATCCACACGGTCGAGGAACTGAAGCTTGCCCTGCGCCGCCTGGGGGCCATTCCGCCCGAATATCTCGCCATCTACGAACTGCTGTGGACTCCCCAAGACCCCACCGACAGCCTCAGCCGCGAGGAACTGCTGATGGGCTATGCCGATATGGTGCAGGTTTAGGGTTTAGCAGGTCGAGGGATTCGGTAATCAGATAAAGGGATTAAATAACTCGCTGCAAGGTTGTGATCTTCGGGTCAATGATCTTCTGCCCCTGACCGGGGAACTTGATGGCAAGGCAAATCTTGTTGCCTGCGCCGAAGATGTGAGTCACTTGGCCCGCGCCGTAGGCCTTGTGAACGACGCGATCGCCCACTTTCCAATCGTCTGCATGGGTGTTGGGCAAGCTTTCTTGGGCCCGCTTTGCCTTCACCTCGCGGATGGGAGTCGCCATTTTTTTGGGCAATGCGCCCACCGCGCTGGTCAGCAGCAGTTCTTTGGGCAGTTCTGCCAAAAACAGCGACGGTGCGGCGGGTTCCCGCGTGCCATACAGTCGCCGCTCGCGGGCATAGCTGATGAACAAACGCTCCTTGGCGCGAGTAATGCCGACATAGCAGAGGCGGCGCTCTTCCTCCAGCGAGGCGGGGTCTTCCATCGAGCGGAAGTTGGGGAACAGACCTTGCTCTACGCCAACGAGAAACACCACGGGAAACTCCAGACCCTTGGACGAATGCAGCGTCATCAGCGACACCTGGCGCTGGTCTTCCTTGGTGTTGTCTAGGTCAGAGGCGAGGGAGGCATTGGCCAAAAACATCAGCAGCGTCGCCCCTTCGTTCTCTTCCTCAAATTGCAGCACCGCGTTATAGAGTTCCTGCACGTTTTGCAGGCGATCGTCCGCTTCGTCCGTGCCCTGCGCCTTCAGGTCTGCCACATAGCCCGAATCCTCCAGCACGCCCTGCACAATTTCCGCAGGCGGCGTGTCTTCTAGCTTCGCTTGCCAGGTCTGGATGATGTTGGCAAAACTGCTGACCGCCTTGGCAGAGCGCCCCGCCAGCGTGCTGACCAGGGTTTCATCCGTCAGCACTTCCCAGAGCGTGCGATCGAGGTCGCGGGCGGCCGCTTCCAGCCGATCGATCGTGGTCTTGCCGATGCCGCGCCGGGGCGTGTTGATGACGCGCTTGAGGCTCACGGTGTCTTGCGGATTGGCGATCGCCCTCAAGTACCCCAGCACGTCCTTGATTTCCTTGCGGTCATAGAACCGCAGCCCGCCGACGATGTTGTAGGGAATGCCGTAGCGCCCCAAAAATTCCTC
The DNA here is from genome assembly GCF_015272455.1 of Thermoleptolyngbya sp. C42_A2020_037. Classification (NCBI taxonomy): domain Bacteria; kingdom Bacillati; phylum Cyanobacteriota; class Cyanophyceae; order Oculatellales; family Oculatellaceae; genus Thermoleptolyngbya; species Thermoleptolyngbya sp. C42_A2020_037. The sequence goes on along the minus strand of NZ_JACYLP010000056.1, from coordinate 132,527 downwards.
AAACGCCCGCGACTGCGCGTTCGTGCGGTAGAGAATTGCAAAGCTGCCCCAGTGCAACTCCGGGTTATTTTGCTCCAACTGGCGAATCTGGTCGATCACGAATCGCGCCTCGTCGGTTTCATCTTCCGCCCGAAACAGAAAAATCGACTCGCCCGCACCCCGCGTCGCCCGCAGCACCTTGTCAATCCGCTCGGTGTTGTTTTCAATTAGCTCATTAGCTGCTTCCAGAATGTTCGCCGTCGAGCGATAGTTTTCCTCTAGCTTTACCATCGTCCGCGTGTCGTCATCCGGCAGTCCGTCGCCAAAGTCGTCCTGAAACTCCAGCAAAATCCGAAAATCCGCCGCCCGGAACGAGTAAATCGAGTTGTGAACCAGAACCCCATTCGCAACATAGTTATGACGCTGATCAATCTCCAGGTCATACACCACACCGCTATAGTCCTCCTGCCAAACTCGGCTCACGGGCACATCCTCTAGTTTCCCGTCTACTTCCAGCAGCACCCTCATGCCGACGTGTAAATGCGACAGCGGCATGAAGTCATAGATTTGCCCTGAAATTTGGGCCCGGCGACGAACCTCAAGTTGTCCTGCCGCTGCCACCGACTTCGCTAGAGCTACTGCTTCTCGATAAGAGGCCCGCGCCGTCTCAAATCGATAGGTTCCGGGCAACTTTCCTGCCCGAATTGGTACTCCTGCTGCGGTTAAATGTTCGGCAATGTCCAGCCGATTAGACGACCACTGGAGACGATGGTCAGATTTGATGGGCGATCGCTCATTTCTTACATTCCCAAACATCGTCAGGTTCAGGGTTTGTCGCCGCAACCCGTTTTGCGGGCGATAGTGCGGAAACTCGGGATGCAGCCAAAGGTCTTGCATCAACCGATGAGCATTGCCAATCGTGTCGATTTCCTGAAACAGCTTGAAAATTAGGTCATCTGAAATTCTGAGCTTGCGGCCAACACTGTGAAATACCATCGTTGGCAAGCCGTACTGAGCCGCAAAATACGCCTCATAGTACACTGCTTCTTCATAGCTATCGGTTGCCTTCAGAACCCAGAGCTTATCAGCACCTTCTTGCGCCACGCGCACCTTAAAACCAATTTCCTCCCGACCATAATCATTCTGTCGTCGTCCAGTCGTAATGCCGATCCGGTATCCCCGGTCTGCCCGATACATCAGGTACACGTAGTACCGATCGTCAAGCGGCACTGCCCGCCCCAACAAAATGTGATGGGGTGTTCCCTTTAGCACCTGACCGCCCGCCTCGATACACCACAAGCTGCCCTGAAACTGGCTTTTATGAATGTGAGTGATGACTCCAGGACAGAGATCTGTCTGTCCCCCAGTTGCTAGGACGGTGTCTCCTAGTTTCAAGTGTTCAACCGCAACCAAGCCATCTGGGGTTAACACTCGGGTTCCTGGCGGCAAGCATTGGTCTGCATCACCGACAACAAATACAGAACGGTATTCCCAGTCTTTGAAATTTTCCGTCTCTTCGCCGTTCGTCACCAATAACCGAATCAGGTCATACTGCGTGCGGTTCGTATCCTGATACTCATCCACCAGGATGTGTCGGAAGCGTTTGTGCCAGTATGCCAAAACCTGTTCATTTTGGCGGAATAACTGCACGGGAATCAGGATCAAATCGTCGAAGTCAAGCGCGTTGTTTGCCGCGAGTGCTTTTTGATATTCTGCATACACATTGGCGATCGTGCGGCCGCGAAAGTTGGGCTGTTCCCGTTCTAGGTCAGCGGGCGACCAGCCCTGGTTTTTGGCATTGCTAATGGCGTAACGGACAGAGCGCGGGTCAAATTTCTTGTCATCCAGATTGAGCTGATTGATGACAATATCCTTCACCAATGCCTGCGCGTCGGATTCGTCAAAGATGGAAAAATTGCGGTTCCAGGAATAGCCGCCGGGATGCTGAAACTTTTCAATGTCAAATCGCAAAATGCGGGCACAGAGTGCATGAAACGTGCCGATCCACAGGTCTTTAGTAATCGTTTTATAAACAAAAGATTTCAGCCGCGTTTGCTCATGTTCGGGCAGTGCCTCCAGCGGCTTACCGTGCTTGCTCTGAGCCTCGCGCTCAGCAAACAGCTTTTCAATCCGCTCCTTCATTTCGCGGGCGGCTTTGTTGGTAAACGTCACCGCCAGAATATTTTCCGGGTCTACCCGATGGGTCAGCACCAGGTTGGCGATGCGGTAGGTCAGCGCCCGCGTTTTGCCAGAGCCAGCGCCCGCCACCACCAGCAGCGGCCCACAGTAATGCTCGACGGCACGGCGCTGGGACGGATTGAGGTGGGCGAGGAAGTCGGCGGTTTTGGGCATGGGGTGAGGAAGGGAGAGCAGGGGAAGCAGAATGCTGGAGGTCAGGAAATGCCAGGATGGAGCAGGGTTAACTCTAATATTCCAACCCCTTTCAACCCCGGATCTAACGCATTTTCTAACGTATTTAATGATTAACCATTCTGACCTGATTCGTGAAACTTCATTGTAGAAGCTTCAGGTTTGAGCGCGGGCGATCGCCCCTAATCCTAACTCCCCAATGGCGCGACGAGTAAAACTGCCAGAAGCGCCAACGAGGTTCGCCTGGCCATCTAAAATCGCAAATCCAAAATCGCAAATCGATATCGGCCAAACGCCCTATCACCCCGCCAAATCCAGCGCATGTTGTTCTAGCTCTGCCATCGACACATACTCCAGCGCCGAAGCATGAGTCGCAGCTAGCACAACGGGCGGCGCAACGCCAGCATCCAGCGCTTCCTTCCAGCGAGAAGCACACAGACACCAGCGATCGCCCGGTTTCAGACCAGGAAAATCGTAAGCGGGCACAGGCGTACACAGGTCATTGCCCCTGGCTTTGGTGTAGTCGAGAAATTCCTGCGTCACCTCAGCACACACGACATGCGCCCCAAAATCGCCCGCCCCCGTGCTGCAACAGCCATCCCGATAAAAACCCGTCATTGGCGAAATCGAGCAAACCTCCAGCTTGGTGCCCAGCACATTTCTTGCGTCTGCCATGAATTCCCCTTGCGCCAAATTCTGCGCTAAATTCAAAGACTGCAAAAGAGCAGCAGCAATACTGCTACCCTTTGTAGCCTACGGTTTGTAGAAACGAGCGTCAATCTGGCGGCTCAGGCGGAGTGCGAGATTGACTCCGTGAGGGTAGAGCAGCAGTCCTAAAGTCAGCATCGAAGGGCTGAACACCAGCCCCCAATCCTGCAAACTAGCGCTTCGACAGCGCCACCAGCGACAGGAACTCGTAGCCGATTTGTGCGCCGAGGTGGGCCGTCACCTGGGAATGATCCATCGCCGGCAGCACTTCTACCACGTCGCCGCCGACCCAGGTGAGTCCCGTGCAGGCTCGCAGATAGCCAAGTCCCTGAAAGCTGGTGGGGCCCCCAACTTCGGGTGTGCCTGTACCAGGCGCAAAGGCGGGGTCAAAAAAATCCACATCGAAGGAGAGAAACGCCTTGCGATCGCCCACCTTTTCCCGCACCAGCGCCCCAATTTCCTCCGGCGTGTGGCGCATTAGCTGCGTGGTGGTCAGCACGGTGAATCCAGCGCGGCGCGGCGCATCCAGGTCGTCGGAATCGTAGAGCGGGCCGCGCATTCCCAGTTGTACCGACGCTTCGGGAACGATTAGCCCTTCCTCGACGGCGCGGCGAAACGGCGTGCCGTGGGTGTACTTGTGTCCAAAGTAGCTGTCCCAATAGTCGCCATGCGCGTCGAAATGCACCAGCGCCAGCGGCCCATGAACCGCAGCCAGCGCCCGCAGTTCTCCCAGCGCCACGCTGTGATCGCCGCCAATGCTGAGCGTCACCACGCCCGCTTGGGCGAGGGGTTGGATCGTGCGGGCGATCGCCCCCAGGCTATCTTCAATAAACCCTGGCACCACGGGCGCATCACCGTAGTCCACACAGGACAGTGTTTCAAACACCATCACGTCTAGCTCAGGGTTGTAGGGCCGCAGCAGCGCCGACGCGCCGCGCACTGCCTCCGGCCCAAACCGCGCCCCCACCTTGAACGTCGCCCCCGTATCGAACGGCAGCCCGACAATGGCCACATCCACATCCGCTGGATCTTGCACGTAGGGCAGTCGGGCAAAGGTGCGAACCCCCGAAAAACGCGGCGATTCGAGCGAGTTGGCAGGCTGATAGCGGGGCGGCTTGAGAGAAGGCATGGGAAAAGCAGCAGGTAGAAGACAGATGGCAAGCGGGAACGCATCCTGACCAAGCCAAGGTGCGATCGCCCGTATAGCCAGTGCTTCTATTCTGATACAGGTCTGATCAAGGTTGCTGGAGTATTTGGAGGGCTGGAGTGAGCGACCCCCACCCCCCGCCATCTCTTAGCGCCGCGAGGTATCTCTTGGCAGGTCAATCCGGTCGATGGGCATAATGGGACGAATCAGGTCAGACCGCTGCACCGTTTGCGCTGAATCCAGCCGAGCAGCAAGCTGAACCGGACGGGCGATCGCCGCTCCTTGCAAACTGATGAAAACCGCAGCAGCGTAGGTGAGCCGGACACCAAACCGCACACCGAGCTGCACACCGAACCGCACACCAGAGTCACGTTTCATGGGTCGGATTCCTCTCAAAAATAAATGCACCAAAAAAATGCGCCAAAAAAATGCGCCAAAAAGATCGGCTCTCAATGCAACCAGATGTAATACAATTCACCACAAAGGAACTACAGTCCGTACCTTCTCAGCCTATCGATTCCCCCCAACAGGCACACTTCCCCCATCGGGTACTTTTTAGGGCAGCTACATAGGGGCGATGATTGCAGCCACTCCTTGCAAACGCAAATCGCAAACGCAAATCGCAAACGCGAGCTACAAAATACAAAACAGGTCATACAATCTGCTTGCAAGCTCCCAACGATTCATTACGAGCCAGATCTGGAAATTTGTAAATTCGCGAGAATATGGGCGTGAGGAGCATTTAGGCAGTTTATTCACGACAGATTCAGTTGCGACGAGGAAAGCTGGGTTATGCTGCTTCGACTTGCCAAATCCGCTGCCGGGTCAGCGCTATCCTTCAGGGCTGACAGTGCCGCGATCGCCCCTTCGCTGACCACGCCTCAGGTGGCGACCTCTCCAGTGGCGATCGCCCTGCGCGACATCGATCTGGTGTTTCACAGCGAAGGCGAGCCGTTCCAGGCGCTTCGGCAGATCAATTTGGAGGTTCCCTGTGGCTCTGTGCAGTTGATTATGGGCCCGGCGGGCGCAGGCAAAACCACACTGCTGCAAGTTGTAGCCGGCCTGCTCTCGCCCACCGCAGGGCAGGTCGAACTGCTGGGCACCAATCTGACCCAGTTGCCCCGCGCCGCCCAGGCCCACTTCCGCAATCGGCATCTCGGCATTGTGTTTCAGGATTACAACCTGCTTCGTAGCCTGACGGCGCTGGAAAATGTAGAACTGGCGCTAAATCTCAAGGGAATTTTCGGCCCAGAAGCCCGCACCGAAGCGCGATCGCTCCTCAATGCCGTCGGCCTAGAGAACCGCGCAAACGTCCTGCCCCGGCAGCTTTCGGGCGGGCAGCAGCAGCGGGTCGCCGTGGCGCGGGCGCTGGTGGGCCGCCCCGACCTGATTATTGCCGATGAGCCGACTTCGGCGCTGGATTCGGCCAACGGGCGCAAGGTCATGGAGTTGCTCTGTCGGCTGGCGCGAGAGCAAGGCAGCACCGTGCTGATCGCCACGCACGACCCCCGCGTGATGGAATTTGGAGATGCGATCGCCCACCTCGAAGATGGTCAAATTCGGGCGTAAGAAACCTTCCGAAAAACCTTGAGAAAGGCGTAGAAAAATGACCAGGACATACCCAGACAATTGACAATCTGGCACATAGAAAGAATCTATTTTATGAATTCTAAGTCCTGTTAAAGAGTGGCATTTCATTCCACAATTCCAGACCTTTTTATGACCCGTCTGGAAAAGTGAGCATTTTCTGGAATACCAGAAATGAGGCGTGTTTTATTGTCTTGGCAGGGCACATCCCAGTTCTGCAAGTTTGCCCTCATCCCCCAGCCCCTTCTCCCAAAATAGGGAGAAGGGGAGCCGGATTGGAAGTCCCTCTCCCGCTTTGGGAGAGGGATTTAGGGTGAGGGTTACAAAAGTGGGATGCACCTCTTGGCAGGTTTGAGCCAGCCCTGGGCAGACTAGGAAATCACAACCAGTCTGCACTGCTGAAAACAGCCCAGGCTTTGCTGCTGAATCTCTAAATTCTGCCAGGTTGCGTTTTCTAGCCTGCACTAAAGCAGCGCAAAGGGAGCAGCGCAAAAGGCTCCACTTAGCGCTGTCATTCGCTATTGGAAACAAATTCCAATACGTTTCAAAAAATGATTCGGAGCAGGATGTCTTGAGCGTTTGCCTGACAATATCTTTGGAAACGTTTTGGGAATGTCTTTGAAATTTTATGAGTAAGCTTTCGATTCTAAGTCATCATTCAACCCCTCTGCAATTGCCCTTTTTTCAATCCTTTAGAAGGCTCAAAGCCAGCGGATTTTTGTTGATTTTAGTGTTTGGAAATTGGCACGGAATAGCTATCTCCCCAGCGCAGGCCCAGCCGCAGGCTGCCCACACTGCCGTCCCGCTTTGCCAGCAAGAACAAGAAGCGGAGAGCGAGCGCCAACTTTTTAGCCGGATGCGCCGCCTGGAAGCAGATTTGGCAGCCGAACGGCTAGAGGCCGCCAGCGACCAGATGATTGCCCTACTAAAGTTGACTGGCAGCCCGCCCGCAACCCAAAAAGCGCTGCGGCTAGCGGGTTTGATTACCGAAGAGCAGGGCTACGGTTCCAATCCCTGGCGAACCCTGATCCAAAAGGCTGACGAGCGCGACCAGCCTGGTTTGGTGTTGCCCATGCTAGCAGAAGCCGTGCGGGAAACGCGGACACTGGGCGCAGGCTACAGCTTTTTGAAATCGCAAATCCTGCTGGCGATCGCCCGTGATTATCTGACTCTCGACCAGTTGGAGGCGGCCAGCGCAACCCTAGAACTGGCGGCTCAGGCGGTGCAGACGGTGCAAGGCGACGAGTTTAAGGTCAACGCGCTGGTGCCGATTGCCGATACAGCGGTGTCTGCCGGTCAGGTAGACCGGGCGATCGCGCTGCTGAATCAGGCAAACCGTCACGCCAGCGCAATCGTTCACCCAGACCCCACCCGCCGCAGCAGCGCCCTGGCCAAAGTCGCGGCCAGCTATGCCAGGGCTGGGCAAATTACCCTAGCACAGCAAATCGCCCAGCGCCTTATCGACGTGCCCTATGCCCAGGGGCAGGCCAAGCTGGAGATTGTGCGGATGCAACTGACGCAAAGCCAGTGGGAGTCCGCAGCGGTCACCGCGCGGGGCATTGCCGACCCCAGCGCGAGGGCGATCGCCCTGGCAGAGGTCGCCAGTGCCTACACTGCTCGCAACCGGGCCGAGGGCGAGGCGCTGTTTCAGGAAGCCGTGGCTGTCGCAAAATCGCTCAATGGTAGCGAATTTACGCTAGGAATAGTGGCCAAAATCTACGCGGGCGTTCGCATCGACTCGGCACTGGCGGTAGCGCAGGAAATGACGAGTGCTGAGGAGCGATCGAGCGTGCTGACCAACCTGGCGCTGCGACTCTGGGCAAAACGCCAGACAGACCAGGCAGAAGCCGTAATGCAGCAGGTGGAGGCCGCGCTGCGACAGGTTCCGTCTGATTGGCAAGCCTTTCAGGTTCGCTACCTGGTGGATTGGGCGATCGCCATTGCAGCCTATGACCCCGCTATCCGCATCGCCACTGCGCCGACCGATCCATTTTTAGCGGGCGATCGCGATATTGTTCTCTTGCTGATTGTGCAGCGGGCTGCCGAGCAACAAGCCCTAGCCGCCGCAGACCAAGCATGGATGAAGATTGCGCCGGAAAATCTGGAGATTCGCAGCCAGGCTATGATGGCGCTGGCAACGGCCTATGTCAACGCGAACCAGGCAGACCGGGCGCTGGAATTGCGACAGGCGGTTCACCCAACCGATGGGCTAACACAGGTGCGGCTGACGGCGGCGATCGCCCGTCAACTGCTGCTCACGGGCAATATTGACCCGGCCACGGACTTGTTTGACGAGGCGCGAACCACTGCCGCCGCGCTGACGACCCCGATCGATCGCCTGCAAGCGGCCGCGGCAGTGGCGCTGGAAGTCGCCAATGCCCGCCAGCCCGTGGATACCGCCATGATCGACCTGGTTCGGCGCAGCGCGGTTGAAATCAACGACTTTTCGACCAGCAGCTATTACCTGTGGTCGCTAGTGGAGCAAACCGTGGCCCTGCGCCATTTCGATCTGGCCTTGCAGCTTGCCCTGGCCACGCCCGACCCTGACCGTCGAGAGATGTCGCTGGGAACGGTGGCCGAGGCTGCTCTGCGGGACGGGCACACCGATCTGGTGCTAAAGATTATCGACCACAGCCGCACGCCCGAAATCCGCGTTGGGTTGCTGCTGTCTTTGGTGGAGCGGGCCCGCCAGGACGGCCAGCCGCAGCAGGCGATCGCCCATCTGGCCCGCGCCCTAGAACTCGCCCGCACGATTCCCGACCCCGAAATTCGCACCTTCACCTTTGGCAACGAGGGCGGCACAGTTGTAGACGACGACCGCGATCGCGCCAGTGCCTACGAGGCGATCGCCATCCACTATGCCCAACTGGCTCGTCAGGCAGAGGCGCTGCGGGTGGCCGGGCTGATTCAAAATCCTCAGGAACGCAATCGGGTAAGACGGCGGGTGCTGTGCTACGGGACGCGGGCGTAACGAGTTCAATCCGCTGGCAGCAAGGTTTGCAGGGCGATCGCCTGGGCCTGCGCCATCTGCCCATAGGTGAAGACATAGGGCACCTCGGCGGGCAACTGTGGCAAAAACTGCTCCAGGATATACGGACTGCCGTAGAACACCAGCCCCGCCAACTGCTCCGTGTCTCGCAAATGCCGAAACCACACTGCTGCAAGCTGGCTCAGGCCGGCGCTGCCGCGAAACGGATTGCCCCGCACAAACAGTTGCAACAGCGTGGGTATTGGCGACGGCTCTGAAACCACCAAACTGCTGGGCGTGTGTTCATCGATGATTTCCACTCGAAAGCCGCGCTGTTTGGGGAGGGCGATCGCCGGAGCGGTGCGGTTCAGAAACTCACGCTCTAGCACGTCATCCAGCACAATCAGCGTGCGGCGCGGCTCGGCAAGGGTCAGATCCTGCAACCGAGAGAGGGCAGGCAAATGAACCCGCATCGACGCTTGCAGCAGGTCGGCTGCGAGGCGCTGGGTCTGCGGCTGGGTCAGATGCGCCAGCAGCGGCTCGATCTCCAGCCCGGCCGGAGCCAGATTTTCCCAGGCGTGGGACGTGCCGCCCGTGGGCATCTTAGGACGCAGTTTGCTCTTGGCCTGCTGAATGCGGGCGAGGGAGTCCTGAATTCGCTCTGGAGCAATGCGGCCCGACGCAACCGCATCGCACACGGCCCGAATTGTGCCTTCGGGGTCAGCAGGCATCAGCAAAATGTCGGCTCCGGCTTCGACCGCCAGCACGGCAGCTTCGTTGGGGCCGTAGTGGTGGGCGATCGCCCCCATCACCAGCGCATCGGTAGACACCAGCCCATCAAAGCCTAGGCGATCGCGCAGGTGCCCGGTCAAAATGCGGCGCGACAGCGTGGCGGGCCACTGCTCATCCAGCGCCGGAATCAGCAGGTGGGCACTCATGACGGAATCCACGCCCTGGGCGATCGCCGCCTGGAACGGCGGAAATTCGATCTGCTCCAGCCGGGCCAGCCCGTGGGGAATCAGGGGCAAATCCAGGTGCGAGTCGGTGGCGGTGTCGCCGTGGCCAGGAAAGTGCTTGGCGCAGGTCAGCACGGGAAACCGCTGTGCGCCCCGAATGAAGGCGGTGGCCAGCTTGCTGACGATCTCTGGCGTATCGCCAAAGGCCCGCACGTTGATCACCGGATTCGCCGGGTTGTTGTTCACATCCACCACTGGAGCCAGCACCCAGTTGATGCCCACGGCAAGGGCTTCCTGCGCTAGGGCCGCGCCCATCGCCTCGGCATCGCGCAGGGCCGCAGGCAAGTCTCGTTGGGCAAGTTCACCCAGCGCCATTGGTGGCGGAAACCAGGTCGCTCCCGCAAATCGCTGCCCCACACCCTCTTCCACATCGGCGGCAATCAGCAGTGGCAACTCTGCTAAGGACTGGAGCCAGTGCGATCGCCCGGCCACCTCCGCCGCACTGCCGCCCAGCAAGATCACACCACCCACGCCCAAATCCTCCACCCAGTAGCGCAGTGTTTCCAGAGGCGGCTCCCAGGCGGGATACTGAATCTGATGGTCAAACCAGTAGCCGGAGGCCCGCACGACCACCATCTGCGCCACCTGCTGCGGCAGCGACAGGTCTTCCCACTGGGGACGAAGCTGGGCGCGAGTCGTCATGAAACCGGGCTAAAAATTGGGCTAATCCTCAGCGCGAATGAGGGAATCGTCCTCATCCTCGTCCAGTTCGTCATCGAGTTCATCGTCGAGTTCGTCGTCCAATTCATCGTCGAACTCGTCATCCAATTCATCGTCCAGTTCGTCGTCGAACTCGTTATCGAGTTCATCCTCTAGTTCGTCATCGAGTTCATCGTCAAATTCATCTTCCGGTTCGTCGGAAGAGTCTGAGTCAGCCCGGCTCTCAGACGACTGGAGGGCTTCCAAAGACTCTGGCTTGCGCTCGGCGCTGAGGCGGTTGAGCAACGACAGAACTTGAGTGCCCCGCTCGATAGAGCGATCTTCCACAAACACAACTTCCGGCGTGCGGCGCAGGCGAATCCGCTGACCCAGCGTGCTGCGGACATAGCCCGTGGCCGACTTTAGCCCCGCCATCGTCTCTGCGCGGGCCTCGTCCGATCCGTAGATGCTGACGAAGATCTTGGCGTGCTGCAAATCGCCCGACACATCAACCTCAGTGACGCTGACCATGCCTACGCCAACGCGATCGTCCTTGATGCCAGAGATCAGGAGTTGGCTCACTTCGCGCTTAATTAATTCTGCGACGCGGGAAACCCGCCGATCGGTTGCCATAGGGTTGCCAAGGAATCAGAGTTCAGGGAGCAGGAATCAGGAGGTATCCGGTGATTGCGACCTAGCGCCCGACACCGAACGGCTGAATCCCTAAAGCTCCAGCATAGCGCGGAGGGTGAAGGCGATGAAGGCAAAGCCAGAGAGGAGGAGGAGAGAAGTGGCGATCGCCGTCGTGGGCCTTTGAAACAGCGGCAGCAGCGGCTTGACGAACGTGTACAGCACGCCCAGCGAAAAGCTAATTAAATAGCGGGGGTAACGAGAAACGTTTGTAAAAAAGTCCTGCATTGGATTTGCAAATAAGAAAATGCGCCGAAATTTTTCTCGTCATCTATTCTAATGGGTAATTTCATCTGTACCCGCACCGTCTCCCCGGATAGTTCCTTGGTTACTAGCGTTCCGCCCACTCTCTTGCCGCGTCCCTTTCTCAAGTGGGCCGGGGGCAAGGGACAACTGATCTCGCAATATCTCCCCTACTTTCCCAATTCGTTTGAAACCTATCACGAGCCGTTTTTGGGGGGCGGCGCGATTTTTTTTCGGCTGCAACCGGCGCGGTCGGTGTTGATGGATATCAACGATGAGTTGGTGAATGTCTATCGCTGTGTGCGCGATCGCGTGATGGATGTGATAGTGCTGCTGGAAGAACACCAGCTTCATCACGGTCAGGACTATTACTATTGGGTGCGGAGCAATCCAGGGAAGACGGATGTGGAGCGGGCGGCACGGCTGATTTACCTAAACCGGACGTGCTTTAACGGGCTGTACCGAGAAAACTCGCGGGGTCAGTTCAATGTGCCGATGGGGCGCTACAAAAACCCCAAGATTTGCCATGTGGATTTGCTGCAAGCAGCGGCGATCGCCCTCCGCCACACCGAGCTATTTGCCCATCCATTTGAGATGGTGCTAGAACACGCCCGCACGCCACAGGATTTTGTCTATCTTGACCCGCCCTACTACCCCATCAGCGCCACCAGCCGTTTTACATCCTATAACCGCTATGCCTTCAACCGAGATGACCAGATTCGCCTGCGGGATGTGTTTGCCGAACTGGCGCGGCGCGGGGTCAAGGCGATGCTATCTAACTCAGACTGCGAGTTTATCCGCGACCTCTACGCCGACTTTCCAACGCACACCATCACCGCTGCCCGCTCGATCAACTCGAACGCCCGCCGCCGGGGCAAGATTACCGAAGTGTTGGTAACTTCTTATCGCTAAATATATCCAGGTTTAAGTTTATACAGCATTTTCTTGCAGGGTGAGGCACAAGCTGCCCTCACGAGGCGAGGGCTTATTGACCATCCGTGTGCCTCACTAGCTTCAAAAATGCTGTAGACAGGTTTAAAAAGGAAAAACGGGGCAAGCCCCCTTAGCCCCGTTTCTCAAACAAGAGGTGCCTGTCATCAGGCAACTGAGAGTTAACCTCTATGCTTCTTAGAATAATCGCTGGAACAGGGCAGACACCTCACCTAGATTGAGTAAAGTGGTCTACCTAGCTTGGACGATACAACTGGGCGACAGGAAGTCATCCAGCAGGAGGAGGGCGCTTGCCTGTAGGGGATCTTCTGAATCAAGCTGGGCATTGCTAGCCACAGGATGCTGAAACATCTACAGGGAGACCAAAGAGACAGGGAGACCAAAGAGATCAACAGAGATCAAAAGCCCTCGAGATCGAATTTAGGAAGTGAAACTCGCTCAGAGAGGCAGTGTTTGCCAGCAGTCCAGACAGCAACACTGCCTCAAATTCGGACTCTAATACTCCGGCACGGAGGGATCAACCTCGCGGCTCCAGGCCGTAATGCCGCCCTTCACATTGATGCCGTCGATCCCGGCCCGCTCTTTTAAAATCGCCAGCGCCTTGGCCGAGCGCCCGCCCATCTTGCAGTGGGCAATCAGCTTGTGCCCGTTCAGCAACTCTTGCACCTTGGCCACGCCGTCGCCGTTTTCGATTTCCGGCAGCGGAATCAGCGTCGTACCGGGAATTCTGGCAATTTCGTATTCATTGGGATTGCGAACATCAATCACCACGTAGCCATCCGCACCGCTGTCGAGCAGTTGCTTTAGCTCAGTCACGGTCATTTCCTGCATTTCAGACTGTTGCTGTGCTTCCATTGCTTTGGCCTGGGGAATTCCACAAAACTCTTCGTAGTCGATCAGTTTCTCAATCACCGGACGCTCTGGATTGGGGCGCAGCTTTAGCTCTCGGAAGGTCATGTTAAGCGCGTTGAACAGCAGCAGCCGCCCGTTCAGGGTTTGCCCCTGCCCCAGAATAATCTTCACTGTTTCCGTCGCCTGGATCACGCCAATAATGCCAGGGAGAATGCCCAGCACGCCACCCTCGGCGCAGGAGGGAACCAGTCCTGGTGGCGGCGGTTCGGGATAGAGGTCACGGTAGTTGGGCCCATCTTCGTAGTTAAACACGGTGGCTTGCCCTTCAAACCGGAAGATAGAGCCGTAGACATTGGGCTTGCCCGACAGCACGCAGGCATCATTCACCAGATAGCGGGTCGGGAAGTTGTCGGTGCCGTCTACCACAATGTCGTAGGGTTCCATAATGCTCAGCGCATTCTCGGAACTGAGGCGGGTTTCGTAAAGATCCACCTGGCAGTAGGGGTTGATTTCCAAAATCCGGTTCTTGGCGGACTGGATCTTGGGCTTGCCGACCCAGGAGGTGCCGTGAATCACCTGTCGTTGCAGGTTGGAATGATCCACTACGTCAAAATCGACAATGCCGATGCGGCCAATACCCGCCGCCGCCAGGTACAGCAGCAACGGGGAACCCAGCCCGCCCGTGCCAATACAGAGGACGCTGGCCGCCTTCAGCCGCTTTTGCCCCTCTACACCGACCTCCGGCAGGATCAGGTGTCTGGAATATCGTTCGTAGTCGTCTTTGGTTAACTGGATCTCGTCCAGATTGGGATTGAGCATAGGGGTTTAGGTATCAGGTTTTAGGGGTTAGGAGTTAGAACAGGATATTAAGGTTTTGGGGTAACGGAGTGATGAATCAGACGGGATGAGGGAGCGTTTGAGTTTGCCTTCCTCATATCCATTTCTGCTTAAAACTGATTCCATCGATTCGTTAGAATCTTTCCACCAGATTACGACTCCAATACTCCCAACCTTCCAACATCCCGCCACACTTCATCTTGGCATCACAATTATTCAGAACAGATGAGGGGTTCTGCCTGAAAGGTATGGTCTTGATCCAAGTTCCAGGATAGTAAATCTTGGGCACTGCCTTGGGAAACAGACACGATGATATAGGAATAGTGTGGCCAGGCGATCGCCCGGTCGCATTCTGAGGGCACAGCGGGATGGTCGGGATGGGAGTGATACACGCCGATAATGTCGAGCTGGCGATCGCGCCCATATTTCATCGCGGCGAGCATTTCTTGGGGATCAATCCAGTAGCGATCGCCCTTGCTGTGATTTATTTGAGGGCGATTCAGCAGTTCTGAAATGAGCGCGGTGGCTTCAGCATTCCAGGCGTTTTCCGCCGCCCACAGTTCCACCACCGTCCGAATCGTTTCATCGCCTGTCGATGCCGTCTGTCCTAGCAGCAGCCCACAGCATTCTTGCGGGTAGGTTTGTTCGGCATGGGCGCGAATCGCCTGCCAGTGGGCTTTGGCTATATGCAGCATCGGTTGCAATGGGTTTAGGGATTGCTCAACCCAGCGTGTGGATACCTGCTGGTTTACAATTCGGCCTGTTTACAAATTGAAATAAATCAAGGGGCGATCGCTCGCTTTACATTCTGATACAAAGTCGCCCATTGCTGTTTAGAAAAAGCTGGAATCTTTGTCTCCACCCTTATTTCAAATTCCGCCCCCCAAATTGAGGCAATTCTAAAGAAAATCGGAGCCTTTCAACATACAAATAAATGTAAAGAACCTTGGCTAGATTGACTCAATGTAACTATTATGCAAAGAACGGGAAGGTTTTATACTAACCCGTCTCATTTATCCATTCGCAATTCGATCGCATTTATTATGACTACAACCATTCAGCGGCGCGATAGCGCCTCGGCTTGGGAGCGGTTTTGCGCTTGGGTCACCAGCACCAACAACCGCCTGTACGTGGGCTGGTTCGGCGTGCTGATGATTCCCACGCTGCTCACCGCAACCACCTGCTTCATCATCGCCTTCATCGCTGCTCCCCCCGTGGACATCGACGGCATCCGTGAGCCTGTTTCTGGCTCCCTGCTGTACGGCAACAACATCATCACCGGTGCTGTGGTGCCCTCCAGCAACGCCATCGGTCTGCACCTGTATCCCATCTGGGAAGCTGCTTCTTTGGATGAGTGGCTGTACAACGGCGGCCCTTACCAGCTCGTCGTCTTCCACTTCCTGATCGGCATCTTTGCCTATATGGGTCGTCAGTGGGAGCTGAGCTACCGCCTGGGGATGCGCCCCTGGATCTGCGTGGCCTATAGCGCACCTCTGGCTGCTGCCACCTCGGTGTTCCTGATCTACCCCATCGGACAAGGCTCCTTCTCCGACGGTATGCCCTTGGGCATCAGCGGCACCTTCAACTTCATGTTCGTGTTCCAAGCAGAGCACAACATCCTGATGCACCCCTTCCACATGCTGGGCGTAGCAGGCGTATTCGGCGGCTCCCTGTTCTCCGCCATGCACGGTTCCTTGGTGACCTCCAGCTTGGTGCGTGAGACCACCGAGGTTGAATCGCAGAACTACGGCTACAAGTTCGGACAAGAGGAAGAAACCTACAACATCGTCGCCGCCCACGGCTACTTTGGTCGGTTGATCTTCCAATACGCCAGCTTCAACAACAGCCGTTCGCTGCACTTCTTCCTGGGTGCATGGCCTGTGATCGGCATCTGGTTCACGGCGCTGGGCATCAGCACGATGGCGTTCAACCTGAACGGGTTCAACTTCAACCAGTCGATCATTGACTCTCAGGGTCGTGTGGTGAACACCTGGGCAGACATCCTGAATCGCGCCAACCTGGGTATGGAAGTGATGCACGAGCGCAACGCTCACAACTTCCCGCTCGATTTGGCTTCCGGTGAGGCGGTGCCTGTGGCACTGACGGCTCCGGCAATCAACAGCTAGGGTTTGTTTCAATTCAGCTCTGCTAGTTCAGCATTGCTGAGTTTGAATTCATCAGATTGGGATGGAGGAGTTTGCTCTTCCATCCCAATTTTTATGGCGTTTTTGTAGATTTCAAACGTTACCATTTTGGGGCTGAAAAGCTTGTAATTTGGCGATCCCCGTTGCGGGATTGTCTTTTTGTTGGTATTCTCAGGTCTTGTTTCAGTGCTTCTTAATTCTGTTTTAAGAATTTAAAGCGGAGTTGTTTGTTCGAGCTTCCATGAACCCACGTATCCCCAAACGCTACACGCTGATGATCGCCTGCACCGGGCGATCGCCCCTCACAATCACCTTTCGTCCTGCCGCTGTGCTGACGACTCTGGCCGTGGTTGCAGCGATCCCCATCGTCGGAGTTGGCAAAGTTTTTTACAACTACACCCAGCGAAATCACTCTCTTACGGAGGAAAACTCGGCCCTGGCAGAGCAGGCAAAGGAAATCCTAGAGCAAGTCGAGGTGCTGGAGGCGCAGATTGGCGACTTGCAGCAGCGGGCCGGCATGGAAGACGATTCTGGGACTGCTGAGGCTGAGTCGGCAGGCGATCGCCCCCTCCGTCCCCCCGTTCGGCAGTCTGAGAGCAGCAACTTCCAGGGTGGACTCTCGCAAGCCGTGCCGCCAGAATTGATGCTGCAAGCGGCCCAGGCACAAATTCCTGGGTTGCTCCAAAAATTACAGCAGCGGGTGCAGCCTGCGCTGGAAAAAACGCTAATCCGCGAAGACGCACGCCCCAAGGGAGTTCCGCTAAAAGGGCGGGGCGTAGAGATTTCTTCTGAGTTTGGGCTACGACGCAACCCCTTTGGCGGCGGCTACGAGCTACACCAGGGGATGGACTTTACCGCAGCCTACGGCACGCCGATTCATGCAACGGCTCCGGGGCGCGTGGTAACAGCGGGCTGGTCGCAGGGCGGCTACGGCTACCACGTCATTGTCGATCATGGCTATGGTTATCGTACGCTCTATGCCCATATGACCAAGGTTGAGGTCGAGGCGGGGGAGAAAATCAAGCGCGATCGCCTCGTGGGGTATCTAGGCAGCACCGGACGCTCCAGTGGCCCCCACCTGCACTACGGGGTGTATTACAACAATCAGCCCATCGACCCCAAAGACTATCTGGAGTAGGATTTAGCTGGAAGCAGCGCATCTACGTCTTAAACCACCGCGTCAGGGGTTCTTCGGGTATCTCTGGATGTCATGTTGACTTTCTCAATCAGCCAAACGTATCTGCTTTGATAGTGCAAAGCTGGGTCTGCTGTAGAATTCTGCCTAGAGGAGTCAATTTATTTCGTGCAGAAGTAGAGGGCCAACGCAACTCAGTTTGGGGGGTATTGAAAGATGTTTTTTGCACGCAAGCCAGCGGTTTCATCAGGCTCGTTGACCTATCTGGGTGAAAAGTGCGAGGTCAATGGCGATATTCACCTGGAAGGCAACCTGCGGGTTGATGGCATTGTCCACGGCAATGTGGAAGTTCTGGGTGATATGGAAGTGTCGCACACCGGCTTGGTCGAAGGGCTGGAAATTCGCGCCCGCAACCTGATTATTCACGGTGTGGTCAAGGCGCGTCTCATGGTGGATGGCAAGCTATCGGTTAGCAAAACCGCCCGCCTGGAAGGCGACGTGACGGCTGGCGCGATTGACATCGAAGGTGGCGCATTCTACACCGGACACATGGCCACGACGGATGCCAAGTCGCTTCCCGGAACCGGCCGCTTGCCAGAGCTAATTGGGCGAGAGCAGACTGGGGGGCTTGGGGGTTAGGAATCAAGAGCGTTGCCCGACTCTGTTCCTCGTTACCCGATCACCTCGTCACCCGGTCACTGTGCCCGTCAGCGGCGAGCTTGCGCTGGCGTAGCTTTTCACCGGGATGCGGCCCGAGAGATAGGCTAGACGGCCGGCTTGGGTCGCCAAGCCCATTGCATGACCCATGAGGACGGGATCTTGCGCCTGGGCGATCGCCGTATTGATCAACAGCGCATCGGCCCCCATTTCCATCGCCTGAGCGGCCTCGCTGGGCGCACCAATTCCTGCGTCCACGACAACAGGCACGCTGGCATTTTCGATGATGATTTGAATGTTCGCAGCGTTGCGAATACCCTGACCAGAGCCAATCGGGGAACCCAGCGGCATCACCGTCGCGCAGCCCACCTCTTCTAGGCGCTTGGCCAGCAGCGGGTCAGCGTTGATATAGGGCAACACAGCAAAGCCTTCCTTCACCAACTGCTCCGCCGCCTGGAGCGTGCCAATCGGGTCAGGCAGCAGATATTTGGCATCGGGAATCACTTCCAGCTTCACAAAATGATTGTCCTCCTGCCCCAGCAGCTTAGCCATTTCGCGCCCCAAGCGGGCGACGCGGATTGCCTCTTCTGCCGTCTTGCAGCCTGCGGTATTGGGCAACATCCACAGCGTTTTCCAGTCCAGCGCCTCGCCCAAGCCTTCATGCCCTGGCGCGTTGGTCTGCACGCGGCGCACCGCCACTGTCACGATTTCGCTGCCGCTGGCGGCAATGCTGCGGCGCATCAGGTCGAAATTGGCGTATTTGCCTGTACCCGTCATTAACCGCGACCGAAACTCTCGTCCGGCAATGATCAGCGGCTTTGGGTCAGGCGTTGCCGCAGGCGAAAGGGGAGCTTCGGCGGAAATCGGGTCAGCAGGCATGGCAGCTTGGATCATGGCAGCGGAATTTGAGGATGGGGGAGAGGCTTGGGAGGCAGATGGCTGGGGAACTGGAGCAGACAGCGAGCCAGCGACCGCTTGAAATCGCCGCCAAGAGAAGGCAGCCAGCAGCGGGTCAGCCTGCTGATGACACACCCAGTCGGCAATCAGGCGGGCAGTCATCGGCGTGAGCAAAATGCCGTTGCGGTAGTGCCCAACGGCGAGGGTGAGGTTATCGCAGGGGCCAGGGCCGAGGATAGGCATCTCGTCTGGCGTTGCGGGCCGAAAGCCCCACCAGGTTTCTTGAATCGGGAAGTGCTGGAGGGCAGGATAGACGGCGATCGCCCCTGCCAGCAGATCCCTCAACCCCGCAGGCGTGTTTCCAGGCATAAAGCCGACGGGTTCGCTGGTTGCCCCCACCACAATCCGCCCATCCCGCCGGGGCACAATATAGGCTCCGGGCGCATATAGCACCTGCTGGAGTGGCAGTTCGGCCGTTGCGCTGGCCATTGCACTGGGGGGAACCGCAACCGAAAACATCTGCCCTTTGCGCGGCTGCACGGGCACGGGTAGCAGGGCCCGGCTCCAGGCTCCCGTCGCCAGGACATAGTGGGGCGATCGCCACAGTCCCGCACTCGTTTGCACGCCGACCACCTGCTCCCCGCGCTGCTCTAGCCCCAGCACCTCCACGCCTTCGTGCAACTCTACCCCCAGCGACTCCGCCGCCAGCCGCAGCGTCAGCGTTAGCGCCCGATTGTCTACCTGCCCATCTTCCGCATACCACCAGCCGCCCACGACGCGATCGCCCAGCCCCGGCTGAGCCAGGTGGATGGCCGCAGTGTCGAGATAAGGGGAGGAATGAGGAGAGGGCAGATGGGCGCGTTGGCGTGGGGACGAACCCTCAATGGCGAGTTCTAGGGACAAAATGCCACAGGGCCAGTAGCCTGTGGATTGTCCGGTCAAGTCTTCGAGTTTTTGCGTCCAGTCGGGATAGAGGGCGCGGCTTTGCAAACACAGATCGAGCATCGGCCCGTCGAGATGCTCGGCGTAGGGAGCTAGCATCCCGGCGGCGGCATGGCTAGCGGCTTGCTTAAAGTCGCGGCTCAGCAGCACCACCGACATACCACGCAGTCTTAACTCTACGGCGATCGCCAGCCCAATGGCACCGCCGCCAATAATCAGCACATCAGAGGCCGAGTTCATATCCACAGCAGAGGGAAGGGATAAAACAGTCCACTACCCTACCATAGACCCCTTACAGGTGTCTGCGCTGGCGCGGCTGGGGCAGGTTGGGGCTGAAAGGTCGAGTCTGGTTGTGGAAAGCTGCCAGGATCAGGCGAGAAGCTGGCCTCACCGCCGACTGAGGCAGGAGCCTGCTGGACGGGGGTTTCTCCAGCAGGGGTTGTGGCTTCACCCCCAACCGCAGCAGGGCTGGGAGCGGGCTGAGTCTGCTGACTGGTGCGAAAGATATTGGGAAGCCTGGGCAAAGACAGCGTAGCAGAGGGATTCCTAACCGCATTGGACAATAATAATGTGGCAATCACCCCCAGCACTGCAAACGCAATCAGCCGCACCGCTCCAGTTGCCAGCGTGTTGATCAGGGCACCCAACACCAAGATGATGAGAATGAAACCCACGATAGAGATTGTATTCATGCAGTTAGCCCCCTCTAGATTTCACTCGACATACTCGACATAATTGTGCTGCGTTCCTATCTCGCTTTCTCAAGTCTATGCCGGACGACTGGCTTTCGATAGCTTGCGGCATTACGTCAGCCTCAATTTTGTCGAATCACCACAGCGCTCGAACCGGGCCGCGGCCGTCGTCGTAATAGTAGGTTCCGTCGTAGTAATAGCCCCCAGATGGCCCCCCCACGCCGTCGTAGATGGGGCCATCGCCGTAGATCGGACCATCGCCGTAGATCGGACCGCCCGTATCCTGGGTGCTGCGGCTGGGAGGCTGATTGGTAGCCTGAGGAACGGTTTGGGGATTGACCCGAGTCCGGGTTGAGGGCAGGTTAGCAGGAGCCTGAGCCGCAGGAGGCTGGTCTCGCGTTGGACGCAGGGATGGTGGCGTAAACGAGATGGGCCAGCGGGTCTGGAAAATCGTCAGCGCAAAAAACACCAGCAGCCCAAACCCCAGATAGCGATACCAGTCTTTGGCCAAGATGTTGACCAGGGCACCCAGGATGAGGAAGGCAATGATGAATCCGAGAAACTCAGCGGTTAGTACCATAACCTGCTCCCAGAACTATCCCCTCGGACGCGCCCTCTAATATGCAAAGGGGCGGTATCCAAAGGGGCGATATCCAAAGGGGCGATCGCCATCCAAAATCTGTCATCCCCGACTCGCAAACCGCCCAACTCTCGAATCTGGTACGCTAACTGCAAATCCTTCGTGGGAGAATGGGAAAACAGCGACAGACTCATCTGCCCCGGACAGTTGCAGATTTGCCCTGTTCCGTCTGTCTGCCCAGCACAAGTGCCGCAACAGCCTGGCTCGCAACGGTTGATTAAACTCGTGATCAAGTTGAACCAATTGTTAAGCAGGTCAATCCCCTGCTGTAATAGGATTTGACAGAGATGGGTTCTCTCTCCGCACTTAAACAGCGTTTTTCCGGGAGCCTGGACGGGTAGCATAGGCTGGGCACTGGGAGGCAATGATAGACAGAAAAATGACAGACAGAAATCAGAGAGAACTCTGGTTGGAGCGATGCGATGGCACCTCAACGATTGAGGTCTAAGGAACTGAAAATCTGCAAAATCAGCCGAATACACGAATACTGGAATACATCTGTCCATCTGAACTCTAACATTCCTTTTTAACTTGCATTCACCTCCCCAAGAGAGTCTTTTGAAAAATCTTTTCAAGCCTTTGGGAAATGTAAGGTTTATCTCTCCCAACGCCTAATTCCTGACCTCTAACCCCGAACTTCTCGATGACCACTGCCGAACCCATCTGGATCTACGACACCACCCTGCGCGACGGCGCCCAGCGAGAAGGGCTGTCGCTTTCCCTAGAAGACAAGCTGCGAATCGCCCACCAGCTTGACCAGATGGGCATTCCCTTTATCGAAGGCGGCTGGCCGGGAGCCAATCCCAAAGACGTGCAGTTTTTCTGGCAAATCAAGGAAGAACCGCTGTCTCAGGCGGAAATTGTGGCCTTCTGTTCTACTCGCCGACCGGGGCGCACCGCGGCCGAAGACCCGATGCTGCAACCGATTTTGTCGGCGGGGACGCGCTGGGTGACGGTGTTTGGCAAGTCGTGGGATCTGCACGTCGTCGAGGGACTGAAGACGACACTGGACGAAAACCTGGAGATGATCCGCGATACGCTGAGCTATTTCCGCAGCCAGGGGCGGCGCGTGATCTATGATGCAGAGCATTGGTTTGACGGGTATCGGCAAAATCCTGACTATGCGCTGGAAACACTGGGCGCGGCGATCGCCGGAGGGGCAGAATGGCTCGTCCTCTGTGACACCAACGGCGGCACGCTGCCCCAAGATGTGGCCACGATTACCCGCGCTGTTTCAAAATATATTGTCAATCACCGGGCTAGCCACCCGCTCGACCCCGATCGCCCTGCCCCGCAAATCGGCATCCATACCCACAATGACTCTGGCACGGCAGTGGCCAACGCTCTGGCGGCTGTGGGCGAGGGCGCACGCATGGTGCAGGGCACGATCAACGGCTACGGCGAGCGCTGCGGCAATGCCAACTTATGTACGCTAATCCCCAATCTTCAGCTAAAGCTGGGCTATACCTGCGTCCACGAGGAGCAACTCGCTAAGCTGACTGATACCAGCCGTCTGATTAGCGAAATTGTGAACCTGGCCCCAGATGATCACGCGCCGTTTGTGGGACTCTCTGCCTTTGCCCACAAGGGCGGCATCCACGTCAGCGCCGTAGAGCGCAACCCGCTGACCTACGAACACATCCGCCCAGAGCAGGTAGGCAACCGCCGCCGCATTGTGATTTCTGACCAAGCAGGACTGAGCAATGTGCTGGCCAAGGCCCGCAGCTTCGGGATTGAGCTAGAAAAAGACGACCCCACCTGTCGCCATATTTTGCAGCACTTGAAAACGCTGGAAAACGAAGGGTATCAGTTTGAGGCGGCGGAGGCCAGCTTTGAGCTACTAATGCGGGAGGCGCTGGGGCAGCGGCAGCAATTCTTTGAGCTACAGGGTTTTCAGGTGCGATGCGATATGGCTCCGGAGATGAACAATGGTAGCTCCTACGCGCTGGCGACGATTAAGGTTCGCATTCACGGTAAAGACTATCTGGAGGCGGCTGAGGGCAATGGCCCTGTGTCGGCGCTGGATGCAGCCCTGCGGAAGGCGCTGGTAAATGTTTATCCGGCGATCGCCCAATTCCACCTGACGGATTACAAAGTGCGAATTCTCGATGGCGGCGCGGGAACTTCGGCCAAAACCCGTGTGCTGGTAGAGTCGAGCAATGGCCACCAGCGCTGGACGACCGTGGGCGTGTCTACCAACATCATCGAAGCGTCTTATCAGGCGGTGGTGGAGGGGCTGGAATATGGTCTGCTGCTACAAAATCAGGCGGAGGCAGTGCTTAGCACCTGAAGCAGAAACTCGGTCGATCCGGCAGGAATGAGTTCTATTCCTATCAATCTTCGTCATACTGATGAAAAAACGGGGTTTTGCCTCCATGCCCACGTTGATTTCACTCCAGTCCTGTCGCCACGGGGTCGGCAGAACCAATCTGACGGCAAATTTGGCAGCTTGCATTGCCACCCAGGGCTACCGTGTGGGCGTTCTGGATGCTGATGGCGCTGCGCCGGGAATTCATGCCCTGTTTGGTCGAACGGCTGCGTTGGACGATGTTGCAATTAATCAGGACGTGTGGAGCAACTGGACGAGCGATTCTGCATCGGGCGATCGCCCGCTACCCTTTTCAGATACTGCGATTCCCATAGGCCGAGGCACCGTGCTGCTGCTGGGGGGCGATCTGTGCCTAGTGCCGCCCGACCTGCGGGTGCGAGATGTGCAGCGGTGTCTTCAGCAGGGCTATGATCCCGACCCTCTGGGGCAGGGCCTCCGCACCGTGGCAGAGCGACTGGAGCTAGAGTTCCTGCTCATCGACACCTACCCCGAACTGGACGAAGGCACAATGCTCTGGATGGCAATGTCCGATGCAGTCGTTTTGGTGCTGGGGCTGGATGCGACCGAGTTTCAAAACCTGGCCGTGCGGATGGACATTGCCCACACGCTGGAAGTCCCTCAAGTCTGGCTATTGGCTAACCAGGTGCCGCCTGCCTATGGGCTGGGGGAAGTCTGGCGCAAGTTGGAGCATAGCTATGGCAAGGCCCTGATTGGCGTGTTGCCGATGGTAAATGAAATGCTAGCGCTGGGCAGCAGTGGGCTGTTTTACTCGACCTATCCCGACCATCCGCTCAGTCTTGCGTTAGAGGCGATCGCCCAGCAGTTGATCAAAGCGCCCGCGCCCATCGAGCAGTTGCGATCTGTTTCTGCCGATTTGCTGCCAGATCCCAAATTTATAGATTAAGCACTAATAGGCACTAATAGGCACTAATAGGCACTAAACAGAATCCAGCACGAAACGTACTATTGAAGCGCAAGGGCGATCGCAAATGATCCGTCTGCGCTGGGTTGCAGCGGCTCCACACGCACCACGGCATCCAAATTTAGCGGGCCGTAGACGTGGGGAAAGTGGCGGTCAACGGGCACGCCCGCTACCTCGTCATACTGAAGCGGAGACTGGAGGCGATCGCCCTCAATCCACAGCAGCACCAACTCCGTCTGCCCCACAAAGAAAGTATTCGCCACCCAGTTAATTTGCGCTGCGGTGGAGCAGTGCATAAAGCCCTCTGCGTCCAAACTGGGGGCCCGATATTCGCCCAACGCCTGGGCCCGCTGCCATTGGGGTTGAGTCGTAATGTGGAACAGGAGCATAGGCAGGCACTAGAAAACGTGACAGAAAACCACAGGATGGACGAGTGAGATGCCTTCGAGAACCGAACTCCAAGACTCACCCACGCCCGCTTGCCACCTGAATGACCTGAAACAGCGCCGATTCTTCGACCGCGCCAAACGCATCGACGGGGGTCAGCGGTGCCAGACAGGGAAACACCGTCAGCCCTGGCACGCGGTTGGCAGATTGGGTCGTTTCCGGGGTGAGGGTAATCATCGGCACGGTACTCAGCACCGTATGTTCATAGAGATGGTTGAAATAGTCCGTGGGATCGGGCAGGCTGCCTTCTAGCACAACCACATGGGGCTTCCAGACCCGCGCCAGCAAATCTGCCTGGTCGAGATCACTCACCTCCACCACCCGGTAGGGGTAGCTGTGCAGTAGCTCCGACACGCTGGGGCCATCGGCAGCGAGCGCCTGGGGTGACAGACGCAGATGCAGCACAGTCAGGCGATTGGCAGGAATCGGCGACCACTCATCCGGTGTCTGGGTGGCTTCCAGAATGCTCTTGCGAAGAGACTCAGGGTGGATGGGGTAACTCAGGCAAGCGCTGGCCCCGTAGGCGATCGCCCTCGGTTTTTCCTCCGTGCTGCCGCTCCAGATGACGGGCGTGGCGCGAGTGTCGATGCCGGCCTTGAGCAGCGTTAGCACGTCCCAGCCCGACAGCAGCGGCAGATTCGGGTTCAAAATCACCAGCGCAGGCTGGAGCCGCCGCACTTTTTCCAGGGCTTCGGTGCCGCTGCGGGCGATCGCCACCCGATAGCCCAACTGGCGCAAACCAGCATCCAAAACCTCAATTCGGGCCGTGCCCGACTCGGCCACCAGCACAAGCCGCTGCTGAAGTTTTCGGGATGCGTGAAGCGGCAGCTTGGTCGGACAGGGCTGCAAATCTTTGGGCAGCAGCACCGTAAAGCGACTGCCCTTTCCTTCCTCAGAGAGAAAGGTGATGTCGCCACCGTGCAGTCGGGCAATACGCTGCGTCAGCACCAATCCCAGCCCTGTGCCTTCAAACCGCCGCGTTAAGGGATTTTCAAGCTGCTGAAATTTTTGGAAGATGAGGTGCTGCTTGTCCGCCGCGATGCCAATGCCCGTATCCCAGACAGTAAAAGCCACCCAGTCATCCCAGGTGGCAACCTCTAGCCCGACTTTGCCCGTCGTCGGCGTAAACTTGAGCGCGTTGGAGAGCAGGTTGGTCAGCATTTGCCGCAACCGCAGGTCATCCGCTGTCATTTCGCTCAGCCCTGGCTGAATGCTCAGACTAAATTCTGGTTCTTCGAGCGTCTCGGCGGCTTTTCCAGCTTCAGACACAGAGACTTCCTGATGAAGCTGGCGGGCCTGCTCATAGGCCCGATGACAGAGGGAAGCGATCTCGACCGACTCCAGATTTAGCTCAAGCTGCCCGGTTTCGATCCGGGTCAGATCTAGAATGTCGTTCACAATCAGCGTCAGGTGGCGACCGCTCTGATAAATCAGTTGGGCATAGCGGGCCTGGCGATCGTTCAGAGGCCCAACTAGCTGCTCCTTAAGCAGGCTCGATAGACCCAGCACTGCGGTCAGCGGGGTTTTTAGCTCGTGGCTAATGCAGGATAAGAACTCGTCCTTGAGGCGGTTAAGCTGGGCCAGATCAGCGGTTTTTGCGGCCAACTCTCGCGCCATCTGGTGCTGCTCGGTTACGTCTTGAGCCATCACCAGCCAGAGGGGGTGGAGGTCTGGCGTGCTGCTTTTGCCCAACGAGAACCGGGTGAGTTGCCAGACGCAATCAGGAAAATATTCCTCGTCGGGGCTATCAGAAAGGACATCCTGGGGATGAAGATGGCGCGGCCGAGGCGAGGGTGGCAGGGTAGAAACGCGGTTAGGAGGGGTTGATGCTGGCTCTTTGGGGATTCGCTGGTGCAGCGTATGGGCTTTTTGAGTAGGGCTATGGGTGGGACTATGGGCGGGGCTGTGGGTCTGCCACGCTGCCGAGGGTTTTGGCGATCGCCCCGTAGATGGGCCTGCTCCAAGATGGCAAAACGGCGGCAGCCGCACCTCCACCTGGGCAACCCCGGCCGCCTCCATTGCGGCGATCGCCTCCAGCACTCTCGGTTCTTCACCAATGTCCTGCTGCCAGCCCTGGCTACAGGCGACTGTTCCACGATCCGCTTGCCACAAGAGCATGGGTACAGGCAGCCCCTCGACCAGCCCCCTCAGCCCCGTCCCCAGCGATGTTTCACCCTGAGCAAGCGGAGCCGGGTGTCGGGGTCGCCCTGAGGGTGGCGAGACGGCCGTTCCAACCGCAATTCGCCAGGGGCGATGGCCCGCGCCCTTGCCGGTTCCAACTGCGGGCAGTCTGGAAGCATCCAGAGGCGGCGGTTTGTCGGACTGCGATGCTGGAGCGGTCAGAGAGTCGGGAAAGGCAGACGCAGACTGCTCATCGACCTGCGCGGGCAACACGGCAAAATGTCGCCAAAAGGCGATCGCATCCACTGTGCCTAGCACCTTGCCCGCCTCATCCACCAGCACCCAGGGCGGATCGCTGGCATGGAGCCAATGCCATCCCTCGGTCACCGCCCAATCGGCTGGCAGCACCGTCACGGGTTGTAGCAGCGCAGGATGTTCGATCAGCAGGTCTTCCAGGCTCATGTCTGGCGGTGGAGCCAACTCTGCGGGCAAGTCTAGATGCAGGAGCGACAGGATACGGCTGATTTGCAGCCGACCCAATGGCAACCCCTGCTCATCGATGGCGATCGCCTCGCCGGTCTCTTGCTGCTGACAGTGCGCCATCAGCCCAATGAGCGTCTCTTTTATAGAGACTTGCACCGCTGGTTCCAAAAAATCGCGCAATCGAGGAATGGGCATAGCACCAAGCCAGAACGCCGGGTCGGTGAGCGCTGTAAACTGAACCCACTCAACCCCATAGACTCATTATCGTGGTGTCATCCAGGGATTGAAAACGTTTGCTTCGATAACTAGTGTTAAACTTCTAACATTGGTCTAAATGTTGCGTTTCTCGAAGATCTTGTCCTAAGAATCATTACCTTTTTTACAGAGTTCTCTCAAAACTTTTGACATCCTCACTGACCTGCTCATTGCGATCCCTGACTCAAGCCCTTGCTCTCTCTCTGCGCGTTAATCTACCCCCAGAGCCTGCTCCCTTCACTCTTGCAGGCCTGGCAAAGCGATATGATGGTCGGGGGCGATCGCTCTCGATGTCAGGTCACGTCTTTCCACCAACTCGACCTATTTTTAGACCACGTTCAGCGCGAAAAGCGTCAGATCGACTGTCTGCTGTTTGAGAACAACCCCGACCTCAAAACAGCCCTCTCTCAGCTTCGCCAGAGGAGTATCTTTCTACCTGCCATCGTGCTAGAGCCAGAACCCCTCCAGCCCGTGCCTTCTGCCGATGCGATTTTCGACGAGTTGCTGCAAGAATCAGATGCCATCACCTATCACTCGGCGATCCTGCACGTCCCGGTGACTCAGTTTTCCGAGCTAGAACATCTAACCGAAAAGGCGATCAACCAATTTCTCAAGCTATCTGCGACCCCCTCCAGTCCATCTCTGTCCACCACCAGTCGGGTCAGCACGCTTGCGACCCATTCCTCTCTGATTCAGCAGCAGCGTCGTCTCTCTGAGAAGTTGAGCGAACGCCTGGGATACCTGGGGGTCTACTACAAGCGTAATTCCGCAAACTTCCTTCGACACATGCCCCCCCCAGAGCGGCAGGAATTTCTGGAACAACTGAAGGCCGAATACCGAGAGATCATTCTCCGCTACTTTATAGAAGACTCACAGCTCAACGAAAAAATCGATAACTTCGTGAACCTGGCGTTTTTTGCCGACGTGCCAGTGGCGCAGGTCGTTGAGATTCATATGGAGTTAATGGATGAGTTTGCCAAACAGCTCAAACTGGAGGGACGCAACGACGAAATTCTGCTTGACTATCGGCTGACTTTGATTGATGTGATTGCCCATTTGTGTGAGATGTATCGCCGCTCGATTCCTCGCGAAGCCTGAACCCGCTGAACCTTGCTGGCTCGTTGCAAATCTCGCTATCTATCCGCCCAGGTTTATATCAATATTCTTTATTCGATTGCCTTTCCCATCAACCCATGAGTCCCCTAAGAAAAACCTACATCCTCAAGCTCTACGTTGCCGGGAATACTCCGAACTCCGTGCGGGCGCTGAAAACCCTGAACCACATCCTGGAGAATGAGTTTCAGGGGGTCTACGCGCTCAAAGTGATTGATGTGCTGAAGAACCCCCAGCTTGCCGAAGAAGACAAAATTCTGGCAACGCCGACTCTGGCTAAGATTCTGCCGCCCCCCGTCCGCAAGATCATTGGCGATCTGTCTGACCGAGAAAAAGTCTTGATCGGCCTTGACCTTCTGTATGATGAATTGGGTGAAGAGGAAGCAGAAATCTAGAGTGTCTGGGATTTCTGTAGGGTGCTGGCTGCGTTTTTACCAGACTGGCTGCGTTTTTAGACCGCGTGTGGGATGGGGCATCGCCCGTCTACACGGCTACCCGTGTCTTCTAAAGCTGCCTCCTCAGTCCCCATCGATTCCAGCAGCAAACCTCATTGAATCTTCGTTTCGAGTCTTCAAGGTTTCTAAAAGTTTCTAATTTTCTAATTTTTGGTAGATATCTGGGTATGAACGATTCGAGTCAGACTGGACAGCAGCAGAACGGCGCGGCTCTCATGGGTGTCCAGAAGATTCGCACCATGATTGAGGGCTTTGACGACATCAGCAACGGTGGGCTGCCGGTCGGACGCGCCACGCTCGTTAGCGGCACCTCTGGGACTGGCAAAACCCTCTTTGCAGTGCAGTTCCTCTACAACGGCATTACTCACTTCGACGAAGCAGGCATCTTCGTCACCTTTGAAGAAGCCCCTGCCGACATCATTAAAAACGCCTACAGCTTTGGCTGGGATCTGCAAAAGCTGATCGACGACGGCAAGCTGTTCATCCTCGATGCCTCGCCCGATCCCGAAGGGCAAGAAGTCGTCGGCAACTTTGACCTGTCAGCGCTGATCGAACGGATTCAATACGCCATCCGCAAATACAAAGCCAAGCGCGTCTCAATCGACTCGGTAACGGCTGTGTTTCAGCAATATGCCGCTGTCTCGGTCGTGCGGCGCGAAATCTTTCGCCTGGTGGCTCGCCTCAAGCAGGTCGGCGCAACCACCATCATGACGACAGAGCGCGTCGATGAATACGGCCCCGTTGCCCGCTTTGGGGTCGAAGAGTTTGTGTCCGACAACGTGGTCATTGTGCGGAATGTGCTGGAGGGTGAACGCCGTCGCCGCACAATGGAAATCCTGAAACTGCGCGGCACCACCCACATGAAGGGCGAGTATCCCTTCACAATTACTAATCAGGGCATCAATATCTTCCCGCTGGGAGCCATGCGTCTGACTCAGCGCTCCTCCAATGCCCGCGTGTCGTCTGGCGTGGCAACGCTGGATTCGATGTGTGGCGGCGGCTTTTTCAAAGACTCGATCATCCTGGCAACGGGCGCAACGGGGACGGGCAAGACGCTGCTGGTCAGCATGTTTTTGCAAAACGCCTGTCAGAACGGCGAACGCGCCATCCTGTTTGCCTATGAAGAGTCGCGGGCACAGCTTTCGCGCAACGCCTATTCCTGGGGCATTGACTTTGAAGACCTGGAGCAGCGCGGCCTGCTGAAAATCATCTGCGCCTATCCCGAATCGGCAGGTTTGGAAGACCACCTGCAAATCATTAAGTCAGAAATTGCCGAGTTCAAGCCGTCGCGCATTGCCATCGACTCGCTCTCCGCTCTGGCGCGGGGCGTGAGCAATAACGCCTTCCGGCAGTTTGTGATCGGCGTGACGGGCTATGCCAAGCAGGAGGAGATTACGGGCTTCTTTACCAACACCACAGATCAGTTCATGGGGTCGCACTCGATCACCGATTCCCACATTTCCACGATTACAGACACGATTTTGATGCTGCAATATGTGGAGATTCGCGGCGAAATGTCTCGCGCCATTAACGTGTTCAAGATGCGTGGCTCCTGGCATGACAAGGGCATCCGCGAATATATCATCAGCGAGAATGGGCCAGAGATTAAGGACTCGTTCCGCAACTTTGAGCGGATCATCAGCGGCTCGCCGACACGCATCTCGGTAGACGAGAAGAATGAGCTATCGCGGATTGTGCGGGGCTTCCAGGAAAAGAGCGACGGCGAAGTTTAGAGCAGTTTTATGCAGTTTTACGCAGTTTTAGGCTAGGTATTGCGCGTTGAGCAAATCTTGTGAGCAAGGCTGATCCAAACCGGGTGTTGCGCCTGATGCCGCTGGCGGTGGGCGGGCTAGGCGGCACGCTGCTGCTGATTAACCGACTGGCTACGTCAAATCTGACGGATTTTCAGGCTCGGTCGGACGTGGTGGGGGTGATTTTGAGCGCGGTGCTCATTCTCACGGGGCTGCTGTGGCAGCGCATCCAGCCGCGATCGCCCGATGCGGTCATCCTCAACGGCGAAGAAGGGTTTGACCTGGCAGAGGATTTGCCCGATGCTGCCAAGCTGGAGCTAGCCTGGGCTTCGCATCTGCTGCTAACCAATACGGTGACGCGATCGCTCGTCGTCTGGCAAGATGGGCGCGTGCTGCTGCGGCGGGGCGTGTTGGGCCCCAAACTCATGGAAAAACCTGGCCCCATTGTGCAGCGAGCGTTAGATACGCAAAAGCCAATTTATCTGGTGAACCTGCAACTCTATCCCGGCAAGATTGAGTTTGACTATCTACCCGACAATACCCAGGGCGTGATTTGCCAGCCGATGGGCGATCGCAGCGTGATGATTCTGGCCGCCAACGCCCCCCGCAGCTATACCCGCCAAGACGAAATCTGGATCGCCGGAATTGCTGACAAACTGAGCGAGACGCTCCGCCCATAGCCCCATTGCTGTCGCCATCCTGACTCTCAACCTCAAGATGGCTTCAGACGGCTTCGGACGGCTTCAGACGGCTTCAGAAATGTCGGTCAATCGCCAGGGGTTGGCGGATCGTGAATGCTATACACTCAATGCCAGGGACGAGTTCTCTCACCTCCTGCCTTTGCTGCATGACAGATCCGACTGCACCACGGATTGATCCACCTGAAGACACGATTGAGGCGATCGCCGCCGATTTAGAAAGTAGCCTTGGGGTTCAGGTGTTGCGGGCGATCGCCGAAGTGATGCTGGCGGGTGTGATTGGAATCGCGCTCATCAGGTTAGGGCTGAGTGGCGGCGCGTGGATTTTGGGTGGTGTGGCAGCCGGGGCGCTGGTGTTTTATGGCGATCGCACCTGGTTTCACCGGCCTGCCCTGCCCAACAAAACCCTGCGAAAAATTGGTCAGGTGCTCATTGGCCTGGCGATTGGCTTTTCCATCCGGCAATCTACGCTATCCAGCCTGTCGGCGCAAATTCCTGTGTTGGTGCTGCTGGGGCTGGCGCTCCTGGCCAGCGGCGGGGTGATTGGCTATTTCTATTCCCGCTTAGAGAAATTAGACCTGCTCACGGGCGTACTGGCGACGACCCCTGGCAATATCGGCGTGATGGCCAGCATCGCTGCCGACTATAGCAAAAACACCGCATTCGTCTCGCTGGTGCAGCTTTTGCGCTTCACCACGATCATTGCAGTGATTCCGCTGGTGGCGCAGGTGCCCCACACAACCGATTTACGCAGCACCCTGTCAGCGCTATTGCCCGATGCCCACTGGCTGACGCTAGGCAATGGTCTAGAGCTTGCCGCTGTGCTGGCGGCCGCAGCCCTCGCAGCCCAATTGGGCACGCGGCTGAACATTCCGGTCGCCACCTTCTTTTGCCCCATCCTAGTAGGGCTGGGGTTCGAGTCGTTGGGCTTTGCCGACTGGTTTGCCGACTGGTTTGCCGGACTGCCCAGCGGCGCTGATGCCAGCTTTAGCCTGCCGCCACTGCTCAAGGTGTTGGGTCAGATTTTGCTGGGCACGACGATTGGCGAATATTGGGCAAACAGCCCACGCATCACGCTTGGCACGCTAGCGCGGGCCATCATCCCGGTCACACTGACCTTTAGTGCGGGGCTGCTCACGGCGGCGATCGCCAAAGCGCTGACCCCCTGGGACTGGCTCACTTGCTTGCTGATTGCGGCTCCGGGTGGCTCCCCAGAAATGATCTGGATTGCCCTCTCGCTCCAGCACGATGTGGAGCTAGTCACCGCTGCTCATCTGGTACGCCTGTTGGTCATTAATCTGAGCCTGCCAGGGCTAATCTGGCTGGCCAGCCACCTAGACAGCCGTCTAGCTGCTCAGCAGGGCATCGTCGTCCATCCTCAGCAGTGAAGACATTTCTTGCTGTTTGACCCAGTTAATCACTGTGTTGTGATTAATGCCCGTCAACCGCTCAATCTCGTGGAAGTTGATACCAGAGCGATGCATCCGCAGGCAAATCTGGCGGACATCTTCAGAGTAACCCCGCTGGGAATAGAACTCTACAAACTGGCGACCACAGCACTTGCAGAGATAATTCTGCTTGCCTTGGCGATGACCATTCTTCCGAATCTGGTTTGAACCACACTGGGGACATTTCATAGCGCAATTAATCAACTACATAAGCCTGAGCTAGCACCCGAGCTGGGCTAGCCCATGTTTTCAGTACAGCAACACGGCGCTCCATCAGCAGAGCAAGCCAGCACTCGCTTCAATTGCCGACGCTCAGCACTAAGCCTGTACGATGACCCCGTTGGGCTGATGCAAAAACCTGTGTAGGAACAGCACTCTCTCGAGCCTATAGACCTGCGCCACAGTGCTTGAAAGGGAAAAACCCGACGGGCGATCGCAGACTGGCGTTGACACTTGCCCAAAGCAACTACGTGTTTTACTCGTGTATCTCGCTTATGTATCTCGCCTGGTGAAAAGGGTCTAGAAACGCACTAAGCAGCGCACAAATGACCTATGCCTGATTTGAATTCAGAATTCCAAAACGACAAACAAACGCAGGCAGAACCGTGCTGCTTTCTAACTAACCGACATAGAGTTGAGAAACTGCTTACAAGAGCGTCAAAAGACCACTACACAGAGAAGTCAAACCTGCTCAGAAGAACCAATTCTGAAAACAGCCACACCTAAACACGAACCTTGAAATCCGTAAGAACCTACCTGCCCCATTTGCAAGGCGGCTCCAGATCAAATCACCTCCTTAAAATCTCATCTTTAGGCAAAAAAAACCAGAGCAGTTTGGAAAGTTAAGTTGTCCAGCTTGAGCATTGCCGAAAGATGCAATGTCACCTACATAGAAAAATCTCTATGTTACGATAGATGATTAGGTAGAGATGAACCACGATCCGCAAGAAGTCAGAAAGCTCCGATTGAACTTAATAAAGATTGATAAAGGTTGTCAAGTATAGTTGTCTTCTATCTTGCTCCTGAGGCCGGATACCTGTCCTGGCTTCCACAAATACCTGAATATTTAAGACATTTAAGACATTTGCTGAAGAGTTCGATTAGTCATTACACTGGCATAAAACCAGCGTCGCAAAGCAAAACCTGCAAACTGAAGGCACTCTGAAGTTGCTCTCTCTGAGACGGTGTGCCTGTTCTAAAGGCTAGAGACAGGAGAGAGCGCCAGGTCGCTGATGGGCATGGAAATTGAAAATGTAGTGCAATCATCCCCAAAGGCATAGATAAGTCGCCCATAGTGTTGCTCCTCGATGATGCGGCGAGTCGTCACTAGCCCCAGCCCCAGCCCTTTCCCCGCAGGCTTGGTGCTAAAAAATGGCTCAAACAAACGGCTCTGCTTTTCCTGGGGAAGACCGATGCCATTGTCTTGAATCTGAAGCAGGACGCGCCGCTCCGACTCTTGTTGAATCGTGATCACGACCTCTGGCGTGTAGGGAACCTCTGAGGGATGTTTCTCCAGAAGGTCTAGTTTTGCTTCGACAGCATCGACCGCATTGACCAATAGATTAAAAACTGCCTGACTGATTTGCTCGGCATAGCAGTTTACCAAGGGAATCGGCTGATAGTTTTTGCGAATCTGAATGGTCGTGTCTGTGGAGCGGTTTTCCAGACGATAGCGGAGGAGGGTTAAGACCGTTTCGACCGTATCTTGCAGGCTGATGCGCTTGAGGCCGGCTTCGTCCAGATGCGTGAAGCTACGCAGCGCCGACACGACGGTTTTGATGCGGGCTGCGCCTGTTTTCATCGACTGCAAAATATTGTTCAGGTCATCAACAACAAAATCTAGATCAACCTCGGTCTGGAAGTCGCGGATAGCGGCGGGTGGGTCTGGGTAGTGTTGCTGGTAAAGCTGGGCCAACTCCAGGAGGGTTTGCACGTACTGGCGGGCCGGCTCGACGTTGCCAGAAATAAAGTTCAGCGGATTGTTGACTTCATGGGCAACGCCGGCCACGACCTTTTTCAGGGTGGACATTTTTTCCTGTTGGATCAGGGTTGCCTGCGCCCGTTTGAGGTCTTCCAGGGTTTGCCGCAGCTTTTGGTTTTGAATTTTTTGGGATTCCTGGAGCGATCGCAACATGAGTTGGGTCTGAATCCGCACCAGCACTTCTTCCAGCTGGAAGGGCTTGGTAATGTAGTCCGAACCACCAGCCTGGAAAGCCCGAACCTTATCGAGGGCATCGCTGCCTGCACTGAGAAAAATAATCGGGATGTGCTGGGTTGCCGGATCGGTCTTGAGCCGGGTGCAAAGTTCATAGCCGCTCATTTCGCCCATGTTGACATCGAGCAAGATCAGATCTGGCAGCAAGGCGGCGATCGCCCGCAGTGCCATTGCCCCACTGGTGGCTTTGCGGACTTCGTAGCCCTGCGCCATCAGAAATTTTGACAAAAAGCGGATGTTGTCAGGGATGTCGTCCACGATCAGCAGATCGGGCTGGGGCGAGTCCAGTGGTTGCTCCGACGCTGAGATGAACGACGGGTCTACAGTGGAATCGGGCATAGAGTCTGGCATACTGGTGTGCTGAGCCGTCTCAGCCATCAGGGGATTAGGATTCGGCATTGGGAAGAAGCGGCTGAGTCGCCGCCAAAATTTTGTCGAATTGGAATTCTTGGGCCAGGTGAGACAAGGTTTGATGCAGTTCGGCTTGATCGGAAGAAAGTTCGCCCAGCAGGTCTAAAATCCGCAGATCGTTCCCCTGAAGAGCGGCCTGGTGGAGACTGACAATCCAGGAGACTGGAATCGACTGAAACTGCTCTGGCTCTAGCTGCATGGGGAGGGTGGTGCTGGCACTACCCGCTGCATATTCTGACGGAACATCGTCGTAGACATAGCGCACAGAGAGATGGCGGGCGATCGCCTCAAAAATTTGCTCTCGCCTAAAGGGCTTGCTGATAAAGTCGTCACAGCCTATATTCAGGATTTCCTGGCGCTGCTCTCGAAAGGCGCTGGCCGTGAGGGCGATAATGCAGGTGCGCCCGGCGGTGGGGTCAGTGTCTAACAGTTTCTCTTCTTCCTGGCGAATCTGCCGCGTTGCCTCGTAGCCGTTCATCACGGGCATTCGCATATCCATCAGGATGAGGTGGGGCCGCCAGGCTTTCCAGAGGGCGATCGCCTCTTGCCCATTGGTCGCCTGCTGCACCTCAAATCCATAAATACTAAGCAAGCGGATCAACAAATCTCGATTCACCGGATGATCTTCTACCACCAGCAGGCGGCAGGTGGGCTGATCCGTCGCCAACCCCAAAACCCGTCCTTTCGGCTCCATCGTTTCTGGGGCGCAGAGGGATTCATCCACCGCGTCTGCCTGGATGCAGAAGGTAAACACGCTGCCTCGCCCTAGCTTGCTGTGAGCCGTGATGTCGCCCCCCAGCATTTGCACATACTTGCGGCTGATAGTCAGCCCCAGACCGGTTCCTTCTGAGGCGCTCATGCCGCTGCGAGTCTGCTTGAAGGGCTTGAAGAGCTGGTCTAACTCGTCTTCAGCGATGCCATAGCCTGTGTCTTCTACTTCAAACACCAGATACATAGGCGTGTACTTCTGAGCAACAGCGTTGCCTGATTCGAGATCGGACGGCAAGTGGGATGCTGTTGGGCTGAGTCCGGATTGCGTTGCCAGCTTCGCCGCTCCTTCGGAATGGGCTTCAGTATGGGCTGTAGAATGAGCCGCTGCATCAAGGGAATCTAGATACAAGTCGGTAGGTGAACGGTAGAACGCCAGCAAATCCGAGGCTGTCAAATCGCTGGAATGCAGGACTGCACGAACTCGTAGCGTTACGCTGCCTTCTTCTGTAAATTTGATCGCGTTGCCCAGCAGGTTGATGAGAACCTGGCGCAGCTTGCCTTCATCGGTGGCGATCGCCACTGGCAGATCCGCATCTAGCTCAAACACGAGCCGTAGCCCTTTCGCATTTGCCCGGACTTGCAGCATACTTTGCAAACTGTTGAGCAAATCCTGGAGGTTCACCACGCTCTCCTGAATGGTGAGTCGTCCTGCCTCAATCTTCGACATCTCTAGCACGTCGTTGATCAAGTGAAGCAGGTGTTCCCCGCTGGCTTGAATGGTATCCAAGTCATTTCGATAGTCCTGATGAAGACTGTGATCCAGGCTGAGCAATTGGCTAAGACCCAGGATGGCATTCAGCGGAGTCCGCAGTTCGTGGCTCATGTTGGCCAAAAACTCGCTCTTTGCGCGGTTTGCAGCATCGGCCTGATCTTTGGCCCGCTGCAAGTCATCTGCCTGGGTCTGCGTTTGGGCCAGCAGTTCTGCCTGCTGCACCGCAACCCCTAGCTGGCTACCAACTTGCAGAATCATCTGCACTTCGTTCTTTTGCCACTGGCGCGGAGCGCTGTTTTGATAGGCGGCAAGTAGCCCCCAAAGCTGATTGCGACAAAAGATGGGGACGATCGTATACGCACGAGCCTGCAAGGTTTCTAAAACATTGAGGTAGCAGGGAGAAAAGCCAGCCGTGTAGATATCCGGAACGCAGCAGTAAGCGCCGGTCTTGTGCCGATAGATGCCGCCTTCGGTATTTTGCAGGTACGTATCCTGGATCAGGGTTTCGGTGCCATCAAATTGCTTGACGGTGCAGCTTGCCTGGTTGACTAGCGTGCTGGCCTCCGGAGGCTGATTTATACCCCCTGGGCTGGATAGATCTAAAGAGTTGCGAGAGGCGTTGTGAGAGTGGGGTGAATTCGTGTTTGTCGGGCTGGAAGAAAGCGACGAAGCGTAGTCGGTCACTTCTGATGGCACGACAATCTTGCTCCAGCCGTCGGCGACCGATTCGGCGACCACCACGCCGCTCCAGTCTGGATTGAATCGATAGATGAGGGTGCGATCGCACGCCAGCGTTTGCCGCAGTTCGTGGGTGGTCGTTTCAAAAATGTGGCTGAGGCTGAGGCTCTGGCGCATCCGCTGCACAATACGGGCGATCGCCTGTTCCCGATTAATTGACTGCTGTAGCTTGCGTTCGGCAATGGTGCGCTCTTCGATCTCTTGGCGCATGGCCTCGTTGGTTTTCAGCAGTTCGCGGGTGCGCTCCTGCACGCGCTCCTCCAGCAGGGACTCTGCCTGCTTGCGCTGCTCCACTTCGGCAGCAAGCTGATGGTTTAGCCGCTCTAGCTGCTCAGGGCTTTTGAGGGCCAAAAATTGCGGCACCAGTTCCACCAGTTGCAGCGCCGTATAGCAAGACACCAGTGCAGTTAGCGCCCGTTCCAACCCCGAAAGCCAGTAGTCCGGATGCCACAACGTCCAGATGTCGAACAGGTGCCCAATGCCACACAGCACGATAAACGCGCTGAACAGGAAAAACACCCTGGAAAAGGGCAAGTCTTCGCGCTTGCGGACGAAGTAAATCAGAATCGCTGGAATGGAGAAATAGGCGATCGCCACCAAGGCATCACTGACCACATGCAGGCCAACCAGCGGCGTTTGCCAGAGATAGCAATGCCCGTGGGGTATATATTGCCGGGGTGATAAAAAAGTCGTTAACTGACTAAGCATACTGTCAATATGAAACTAAGCGAATTGGAGATGCATCAACTGCAGAGCCTCAAGGGTGGCAGGAGAGTGGACATCCTAACTCACGATTAAGGCAAGTAGCCCAGGCAATCGAAGTCGCACAGAACGGTAAACGAACGGAGTGAATACCTAACAAACCAGCAAAAAATCCTAGAAAATTCAGCCTTACGGAGGATGAATTTGGTGAAAGGTTGCTAAAACGTGATTTAAGTTACTAAAAAGGCTATCTTTTAGGGATTATTCCCAAAAACCAGGGTACATACAACTTCTAGCACCAGCTTGGATCAAGGGGGGCTTTTACAGAAGAAAGAAGTAAAGCTTTGGAAGGATGAACTAGAGACATGAGCCACTATGCAGAAGCGCTGCACAGGTATCTGACAGGTATCTAAACAGTCTTCAGAATGAATCGTCTTTAGAGATGAACTCTATTGCAAGCGTTTTTTTTGGCGCTTGCCCTCTAGCGATGTTAATTGTTAGAGCAATTGCAAAGGGCAAAGTGAGTTTGCCTATTTGGACAAAAAAACTTACCCTATCATTTAAGACAATTAAGGTAGGGCAGTTAGGAAACTTATGCAGTCAGGTTATGTAGTCAGGAAACTTACCAGGACGGTTCTGAGCTTTTTATATGAGCCTTTCCCAAAGAACTTGCAGGTATCATCAGTATGGGGAAACGACGCGGGGAGCTTGCAACCCCTTGTATGTAGGCGTATGTGTGTATGCGCGTAAGCTTGTGCCAATGTTCATAGGGGTGTAAGTGGAGATGCGGATAGGGTAAGCAATCGCTCACCTACCTTCCGGGTGTCGCCTAAAGATGCTTGAGGGTCATACTTGAAAAACGTAGACCAACAACCTTATGTACTGCTAGCGTTGCGTGAGAGGGCGAAGTAGGGTAGGCCAGAGTAATGAGCATAGATGCAGCAGCGGCTCAAGTAATAGATGCAGCGAAGCAGTCGAAAATGAAACGACGGCGAGGAGTGGTACTGACCCATGCAGGGCTGAAGCGATTGCAGGCGGCGATCGCTGCTGTAGAAATTGCAGAAAATAATGGTGAACGCTTTACCTTAGAAGAATTGGGCGATCGGATTCGGGTGTCTACCAAAACCCTGAGCCGCCTTTGGTCTCTAAACTCCGGACTCGATCGAAGAACGCTGCACCTCTGCTTTACTAGCTTTAACTTAGATTTGCAGCCTGGGGATTATGTTGTCGTCGACGATTTGGCGGAACCTGAGACCCCTGTCAACGCTGTCAACGCTGTCAACGAGCCAAATCGCCTTAGCGCTTCTCCGTTGCCCAGCACCGAAACTAGACAAGTTCCTCAGCCAGCTCCCAGTTCGCCTAGTTCTGCTGTAGCCCCCGCCCCACTGCCATCAGGAGCGCTGCCCTACCCCGACGGGCCCGTACCGCTCGACTCACCGTTCTATATCGATCGCCCGCCCATTGAGGCGCTGGCCTACCAGGAAATTTCTCAACCCGGTTGCGTGGTTCGGATTCGTGCGCCACGCGGCATGGGCAAGACCTCGCTGACGCTGCGCCTGCTGACGGTGGCCGAAGCGCAGGGCTATCGAACGGTGACGCTAGATTGCAATGAGTTTGACTCGGTGCTGCTGGACGACCTGAATAAGTTCTTGCGGAGCTTTTGTCTGCGGCTGGCGCAGGCGCTCCATATTCCGCCCAACCTAGAAGACTATTGGGATGAGGAAATTGGCAGCAAGCTAAGCTGTAGCTTTTATCTGAAAACCTATCTGCTCAAGCAGATCGACGCGCCCGTTGTGCTGGTGCTGAATGAGATCGATCGATTTTTTGAGCATACGACCTTTGCCCAGGACTTTTTTCCGCTGTTGCGCTCGTGGTATGAGGAGTCGCGGCGAGATCTAGCCCTGCAAAAGCTGCGCTTGGTGGTGGTCTATTCTACCGAAGAGTATGTGGCGCTGGATATCAACCAATCACCCTTTAATATCGGCTTGCCGCTGCGGTTGCCGGAGTTTACTGCTGAGCAAGTGCTGGATCTGGCGCAGCGGCACGGGCTGCCCTGGAGCATGAGTGAAGTGGAGCAACTGATTGATCTCATTGGGGGCCATCCGGCGCTGGTGCGGATGGCGCTATATCACGTCTGTATCTATGGACTGTCGCTGTCGCAACTGGTGCAGGGGGCGATCGCCACAGGCGGCATTTTTCGTCCCCACCTCTGGCGACACTGGGTAACAATACAGCAGCATCCAGACCTGCTGGCGGCGCTGCGAACCGTTGCACTGGCCGAGTGTGGGCAGAGCGTGTTGCTAGACCCACTCCAGGCCTATCGGCTGGAGAGCCGGGGCTTGCTGCGCTACGAGGGCGATTCGCGAAACGATCCCTGCGGGAATCGCGTGCTGTCCCGCTGTCGGCTGTACCATCAATACTTCCGGCAGCAGTTTATGTCTGAGTCGCCCTTGCTATGAGATATCAGGTCGGCGGCAGTCTCCGCGCCAGCGACCCGACCTATGTGGTGCGCCAGGCCGACGAACACCTTTATCAGGCGCTGTGTCGGGGCGAGTTTTGCTATGTGCTGAATTCGCGGCAGATGGGCAAGTCGTCGCTGCTCCAGCGCACCAGCGCCCGTCTTCAAAAAGCGGGCTATCTCTGCATCTATCTCGACATTACGCAACTGGGCAGCGAAAACCTGACACCGCTCCAGTGGTATCGCGGCATTATCACGATCCTGCACCACGGCTTAGGTCTGGATGGCCAGCTTAGCTTGAAGCAGTGGCGGGATGACCACGCCGACCTCTCGCCCGTGCAGCAGTTGCACCAGTTTGTAGAAGATGTTCTAGCAGCTCGGTCGGGGCAGCAGCCCATCGTAGTTTTGATTGACGAAATCGACAGCCTGCTGAGCCTGCCCTTTGGCGTGAGCGATTTCTTTGCCTGGATTCGGCATTGCTATAATCAGCGATCGCACAATCCGCTGTTTCAGCAGTTGAGCTTCGCGCTGTTTGGCGTGGCCACGCCCTCTGACCTGATCGACGACAAGCGCCGCACCCCGTTCAACATTGGCACGGCGATCGAGCTATTTGGGTTTCAGCCAGATGAAGTTGACCCGCTAATCGAAGGGCTGGTGGGGATTGTCAGCCAGCCGTCTGCTGTGGTGCGGGCGATTTTGGGTTGGACGAATGGGCAGCCGTTTTTGACCCAAAAGCTGTGCCATCTGGTGGTGCAGACTGCGCTGGAGGCTCCATCGGGCAAGCTCGTGCTGCCACCGGGCACTGAAGCGCTGTGGATTGATCAACTGGTGCGATCGCGCATCCTCCAACACTGGGAATCGCAAGACGAGCCAGAACATCTGAAGACGATCCGCGATCGCCTCCTGATTAACGAGCATTGCGCCAGCCGTCTCCTCGGCCTCTACCAGCAGCTTTTGCAGCAAGAAACTGCCGATACGACTATTCCATTGCTCTCGCCTGTTGCAGAAACGCCCCGCGAACCGGCCATCCCCCAAAATCCAAAACCTAAAATCCAAACTCTACCCGACTCTCCCGAACAAACCTATCTCCTTCTGTCTGGACTGGTGGAAAAGCACAACGGCATCCTGCGCGTCAAAAACCGCATTTACAGAGCCGTGTTTGACGAAACCTGGGTGAATACGCAGCTTGATCGGTTGCGCCCCTACGCCCAATCCCTCAATGCCTGGGTAGAGTCTGGCTTTCAGGACGAATCGCGGCTGCTGCGGGGGCAGGCGCTCCAGGCGGCCGTAGATTGGGCTCAGGGTAAACGTCTAAGCGATTTAGATTATCAATTTTTGGCAGCGAGTCAGGGGCTAGATCGGCGCATTATGCAACAGCAGCTCGAAGCCGAGCGGCTGCAAGAAGTGGAAGCGCGGCTAGCGCTAGAGCGCCAGAGTTCTCGCAGCCAGCGGCAATTGTTGGTGGGCATGAGTATGGCGCTATGCGCTGCGGTGATGTCTAGTTTGGCGGCGCTGAGTGCCTATCAGCGGTCGGCAGTGAGCGAGGTGCGGGCGATCGCCTCGGCGTCTCAGGGCAACTACGCCTCACACCAGCGGCTCGATGCGCTGCTCCAGGCGATTCAGGCGCGTCACAAATTTCACTCGCTGCTATTTCTCGACCCGACCCTGCGCCAAGGCCTGGATGAGAAAACTGACAAGGTTTTGGCGCAAGCGGTTCAAGGTGCGGATGAAACGAATCGCCTGGTTGGTCATCAGGGGGGAGTCCTGGCAGTCGATCAGAGTGCCGATGGCAAGTGGATTGCATCGGGGGGCACCGATCGCACGGTCAAGCTCTGGAAGCCCGACGGAACCCTGGTTCACACCCTGTCTACCAGCGCCACGCCCCACGGCGTTAGCATTAGCCCCAACAGCCAGTTGGTGGCGGCGGCCAATGTGGACGGCACAGTTCAACTGTGGACGCTGGATGGCTCCGTTGGCTTAACGCTGAAAGGGCACACTGCCCCGGTGTGGAACATTTCGTTTAGCCCGGATAGTCGCCTTTTGGTGTCTGCGAGTGGCGATCGCACGCTCAAGCTCTGGCGCGTTGCCGACGGTAGCCTGGTTCGCACCCTGACGGGCTACGATGCGGCCACCTGGCAGGCCGTGTTTAGCCCCGATGGGCAGCAAATTGTGTCGGGCAGCACCGACGGAAAACTGACTTTCTGGACGGTGGATGGCACCTTGATTCGTACCATCCAGGTCAACGATGCGCCTGTCTGGAGCGTTGCCTACAGCCCGAATGGGCAAGTGATTGCCACGGGCAGCGGGGATAGTCAAATCCGGCTTTGGAGTCGGACCGGTCGCCTCTCCAAAACGTTAGACGGTCACGAAGCCGAAGTGTTGCAAGTCCGCTTTAGCGCCGACGGCAGAACCCTCGCCTCTGCCAGCGCCGACCGGACAGTCAAGCTCTGGCGGAGCAACGGAACCCCGTTGAGAACGTTTCAAGGCCATCAGGCAGTTGTTCGGAGTGTGGCGATCGCGGCTGACAACCAAACCATTGCTTCCGCATCAGAAGATGGACAAGTCAAGCTATGGAAACCGTCGTCTCTTTCAATCCCCCTG
The DNA here is from genome assembly GCF_015272455.1 of Thermoleptolyngbya sp. C42_A2020_037. Classification (NCBI taxonomy): domain Bacteria; kingdom Bacillati; phylum Cyanobacteriota; class Cyanophyceae; order Oculatellales; family Oculatellaceae; genus Thermoleptolyngbya; species Thermoleptolyngbya sp. C42_A2020_037. Next base: position 88,803 of record NZ_JACYLP010000056.1, on the reverse strand, counting down.
AGTGGGCTACCAGAAGTGGTGAGTCAAGTTGCCTATCAGCCTCAAGCACCTGGAGAGCCACTTTTGTTTGCGACTATCTCTGGAACGCAGGTTCGCTTCTGGCGATCGGATGGGGCATTAGTCAATCAATTTAGATTGCCAGAGCGGCTGAATGCTGGCGCATTTGCCCCGGATGGCAAAACCCTGGCTCTGGGCAGTGCAGATACCAATCTTTACTTACTTGACCTACAAAGCCGCACCACGACCCAACTCTCAGGCCATACGGCTGCGATTATGAGCGTGCAATATAGCCCGGATGGTCAGTTTATTGCCTCCGTCGGAGACGACGGCACCCTGCGGATCTGGACGCGCCAGACAAGTGGTTCGTTTCAGTCATACCAGTCGATCCTGGCGCATCCAGCATCGCGGATTTGGAGCGTCGCCTTTAGCCCCGACGGTCAGCAGGTGGCGACGGCGGCTATAGACCGCACGGTTAAAGTTTGGGGTTTGGAGCCGGATGGGCAACTAACCCCTGAACCACAGTTAACTCTGGAAGACCACAAGGGAGCCGTATGGGGGGTGGCCTTTAGCCCGGATGGAAATTGGCTGGTGTCTACGGGGCGCGATCGCAAGATTAGGCGATGGAGTCGTGCTGGAGATTTACTAGAAACGGTTGAGATAGATGGGCTAGGACTATCGCGAGTGGCCGTTAGTCCAGACGGTCAGCAAGTGGCGGTCGGCAACATGGACAACACCGTGATCCTGTGGAATCGAGCGACTGGTCGCTTGCTGAAGCTGCAAGGGCACAATTCGGGCGTGCGATCAATTGCCTTTAGCCCCGATGGCAAAACGGTGACATCGGGTGGAGAAGACCGGGTGGCCATTATCTGGAAAATGGATTCTCTGCTGGATCTAGACTTGATGCGCTACGGCTGCACTTGGCTTCGGGATTACTTTAGAACCTATCCAAACTTAGAGCAGGGCGATCGCCAGCTTTGCCGCCAGTTTTTTTGAGTGCCTGTCCAGCACAACTGATTCGGGGCGATTCGTCAAATCTGCTGCATTCACCGTAACTACGTCATGCTCGGCTGCCTGAAGAAGATTGACCAGATACTTTGCCTGCGAATCCTCGTCAAGCAGCATTCGTAGAGGATTACTTTCAGTTCACACACCGATGCCAGTTTTGTATAAGGAGCGATATTGCTTTGCAAGGCTTCGCCAATGCCATTCGTGATGCTAGAGGGGCGATCGCACTCTCCCAACTGCATCTGCATTCGGTAAAACTATAAAAGAAGATGGAACTGGGCACACTCTATGACTCCTCGAGAAGCGGCGATCGCCAAATTGCAGCAGCTTTCTGAGCCACTCCTCCGAGAGGTGAGTGACTTCATCGACTTCATCATTCAAAAACATCGAAACCCCAACTCTGCCCCTCAGCCCAATGAATCTACTTCGCAATCTAGAGAATTGCCTTTGGAATGCTGGGAACGTTGGTTTGCCGCTGTAGATCGTCTAGAAATTACAACTTCAGAGCCTTCTAGCGACTATCAGCGGCTGTTGCTGTCCAAATATCGGCAGCAGGGGCTGAATTTGTGATTCTCTGCGATGCGGGGGTGCTGTTTTGTTTGGTAGATCGCACTCAGACTCAGCACGCTGCCTACAGAAGCGTCGTCTCACGAGCTGCGAAGCCTCTCCTTACAACCTGGCCCTGCCTCACTGAGGCGATGTATCTTGCGCTCCATCGGGGTGGTTGGCAAATGCAAAACCATTTGGGATTGCTGCTTTTAGAAGGTCTGTTGACTCCCTATGAAATCCAGCAAAGCGACTATGGGCGCTTGCTGACATTAATGGAACAGTACCGCGATCGCCCGATGGATTTGGCAGATGCAACGCTGGTTCTAACAGCAGAAAAAACTGGATATCGTCAAATTCTGACTCTCGATTCTGATTTTTTATTCTACCGAATTATTGACCGAGATAGCTTTGAGGTTATTCAAGCGCCATAACGTGTGTGCGATCGCCTTCAAGATCTGACTGACTGGCTAACTGCCTGGCTGGTGATTTGACCAATCGCCTTGAGCCAGTAGATATGCAATTGCCATTCGTGATGCTAGAGGGGCGATCGCGCTTTGCCTTAAATTAACGTCTACTGAATCTGGATTTGAAATGCCTTACACCTTCGACTATCCAGACCCTACGCCAGCACAAATGCTGCATCACCTGCGGCGGGCAAATGCGATCGCCATTCGGGCCAGGGGCTTTGGGCATCATCCCTTTGGCGCAATTCTGGTTGCGCCGGATCACGAAACCGTGCTGCTAGAGCAGGGCAACGTCAACGCGGTGAACCACGCCGAGTCGGTGCTGGTGCGGGTTGCCAGCACCAATTTCAGCCCAGAGTATCTGTGGAACTGCACACTTTACACCACCGCCGAACCCTGCGTCATGTGTGCGGGAACCCAGTATTGGGGCAACATTGGGCGCTTGGTCTATGGCATTGCCGAAACCAGCCTGCTGGCGCTGACGGGCAGCGACGCGCAAAACCCGACGCTGAGCCTGCCCTGTCGCCAGGTGTTTGCTGCTGGCCAAAAGCCGATTCGCGTTTGGGGGCCGTTCGATGCGCTGGAGGATGAAATCGTAGCGGTGCATCGAGACTTTTGGCGATCGCCCTGAAGCCTCCTGTCAAGGACTCACAAAACCTAGCGCTTACGCCGGAAAGCATCGACCGAATGCCTGGAGCAGCCGGGGCGAACCCTGGATGCGAATTTTTCGGAGCAGCAGGGCCCAAATGAGATTCTGCTCTTTTGCAATGAATCGGAGCCAGGTTTTGCTATCAGCAACGACTGAAAGATTGGCATTGCCCACCAGACCTGGCTGTACCTGTACAGTCTTATTTTGAATAATGACAGTGGCTTGACTAGGTTCTGCACCAGTAAACGTGAAGTGGTAGGTTGCGTTTAACCCTTCAGCGCGATCGCGCTGAAACAAAAGCGACAATCCAAACAAAAACCCCCGAATCGATGCAGGACGAATTCCGCTGCTAATGCGCTTAATTTTCTTGTTTGGAAATCGCTTGGGCACGTAGCGTTCGGCATCAGAACCAGGCACGACGTAGATTGTTTCAACCTTGTCTTGCAGAGGTTTGATCACCTCCTGCACATAGGCTTTTCGATTGCTGAGAAACTGGCCAATTACATCTTCACCAGCCGGACACGCCGCCATGCAATAAGCTGCTTTATAGCTGGACTTAAACGACAAACTTTGCCACATTGAAGCCGATTCTGAATCGTTTACCTTTTGACGGTAATCTTTGGCATTTTTGCTGTCTGCAATGGTCTGCACCCAGTCCGTAAAGCCGCTCATAAACTCACGGTAGTTGTGGGTATAGCAGGCAGAAAAGTTGAAATAACCATCTGCGCCGATCGCCCCCACTGGACAAGCTGATACGCAAAGTTTGCACTCCAGACAAGGATTATAGTCAATGGGATAGGTATACTCATTCACGTTGGCATCCAGCAGAATGGTTCCCAAAGCAATGAAATTACCAAACTTGGGATGAATCACCAGTCGATGAATGCCCATATGCCCCAAACCTGCGGCGATCGCCACGGGCTTGTGAGACACGACCCAAACTTTGCCGGGGAATTTGTCCATTTCCATCGGGAAGCTCGCCCCCGGAACCAAGCCGCGTATGCCGATTGGCTCTAGCGCTTTGACAATGCGTCGCGCTACTTCATTGGCGTGGTCATAATTGGCATGAAATTCCATATTGGCTGCTGAGCGAACGGGCGTGCGAATGTTTTCTCGATTCATGCGACAAACAAAGCTAATAAGCATTTTGGTCGGTGGGAAAGCCGCTAGGATTTCTGCACGCTGATCGGCGATCGCCGGGCGATCAATTTCTACAAATCCGACATCATCGGCTCCTGCATCTAGACAGAGCGATCGCAACACATCGGCATTCAGCAAAACAGGCTGATCTGGCAGTTGGGCATTCATTTTTTCACGCCACCGAACCACAGTTGGATGCTGATCGAAGCTGGGCATTTTGCCTCCTAAATGACTGGAATTGAAACGACAAGAATTACTAGAACTGAAACGATAAAACCAGTTGTATGTATATACATGTTTTGGGAAGCATGAGCTTATCCAATGTGCTGAACATCGGACAAAAGCGAGAGCAATATTTGCCAGTTTTGCGGTTCAAACTGCTGCATGACTTCGGCTTGAGCCTGCTTCCACAATGGCATTGCCTGCGCCAGGATGGCTCTTCCCTCTGCGGTCAGAGAGACTAGCTTGACTCGTCGATCGGTGCTGGGGGCGATCGCCACCAATCCCCGCTTTTCTAACAGCTTGACATTGCGAGTCAGGGTTGTTTGGTCGGCAAACAAATCTGCTGCTAGTTGAGTGATCGATCTCGCCCCCGCCAGGTGAATGGCAACGAGCAGCGTAAATTGATTGAGTACCAGACCGACTGGCCGCAGCGCAGCATCATAAATCTGCGTCAAAATGCGCGATGCCCGACGAATGTGCATTCCCATGCAGACATCCGGCACTTGGCTGAGTTCACTGAAATCCAGGTTTGAGTCGTTGAAGTTTGAAGGCACGTTTGAATGATCTAAGCCTGAATCGGTCTGCGAACTGGAAGAAGGTGAAATCTAATTCATAAAATATGTATATACATGTAATTTCGATTTGTCAACGGGTAGCTGCGTAAAAACAGCATCGAGAGAATGCAAATCTAGCAGCCTAAGTCCAAAGCAAGAGAAGAGTCTGTAGGAAAGCGCCTGCCTGGGAAACTGCCCTCACTCGTGCAGACATTCCCTCCTACAATTGGGGGGAAGACGATTTTCACGGGTCGAGAGCTGTGGCATTCAAGATTGGGCTGTTGGGCTTGGGAACGGTCGGCGCAGGGACGGCGGAGATTCTGCTAAATCCGGAACTGCGTCATCCGCTGGTGCAGGAAATCGAGATTGGCAAAGTGGGCGTGCGATCGCTCGACAAGCCGCGCCCGGTGGCTCTGCCGGCCGACCTGCTGACCACTGATCTGGAAGCCATCGTCACCGATCCAGAGATCGACATCGTGGTGGAAGTGATTGGCGGGCTGGAGCCAGCGCGATCGCTCATTCTAAAGGCGATCGCCCACGGCAAGCACGTCGTCACCGCCAACAAAGCCGTCATCGCCCGCTACAGTGACGAAATCTTCGACGCAGCCAGTGCTGCCGGGGTGTACGTGATGATCGAGGCGGCCGTGGCGGGCGGCATTCCGGTCATTCAGCCCTTGAAACAATCCCTCAGTGTCAACCGCATCCACCGCGTCATGGGCATCGTCAACGGCACGACCAACTACATCTTGACGCGCATGGCCCGCGAAGGCGCAGACTTTGACGGGGTGCTGGCGGACGCGCAACGCCTGGGCTACGCCGAAGCCGACCCCACCGCCGACGTAGACGGCCTTGATGCCGCCGACAAAATCGCCATCCTCGCATCCCTCGCCTTTGGCGGCCGCATCAAGCTGCCCGAAGTCTACTGCGAAGGCATCCGCAGCATCAGCGCCGCCGACATCGCCTATGCCGATCGCCTGGGGTTTGTAATCAAGCTGCTGGCCACAGCCCTGCGGGAACCCAGCGCCCCCGACGACGCGACCGATCATCTGCAAGTGCGCGTCCACCCAACGCTGTTGCCCAAGAGCCATCCCCTCGCCAGCGTCAACGACGTTTACAACGCCATCTTATTTGAAGGCGATCCGGTGGGGCAGGTGATGCTGTTTGGTCGCGGCGCGGGGTCTGGGCCCACCGCCAGCGCCGTCGTGTCGGATATCCAAAACATTGTGGCGATTTTGAAAACCTCTTTGAAAACCTCAGGCGAAACGTCGCCCCATTCTGCCGCCGAACTGCACCCGCTGCTGGCCTGCATTCACCAGCATTACTGCACCATTAGCCCGATGGATGAAGTCGTCAGCCGCTTCTACGCCCGCTTCCTCACCCGCGATATGCCGGGTGTGATTGGGCGGCTGGGCACCTGCTTTGGCGATCACGAGGTCAGCCTGGAATCCGTGGTACAAATCGGCTTTCAGGACGATTTGGCGGAAATTGTCGTTGTCACCCATGACGTGCGCGAGGGCAACTTCCGCAAAGCCCTGGCGGAGATTCGCGGCTTTGAGGGCGTGGCGGAGATTCCTAGTGTGCTGCGGGTGCTGTAGAAAAACGAAAAACGAAAAACGAAGAACGAAAACCCCATTCTTCCCTCTTCGTTCTTCCCTCTTCGTTCTTCCCTCTTCCCTCTTCGTTCTTCCCTCTTCCCTCTTCCCTCACCCCCCTCTTTCTCTCCCTCCCAACAGTCCCGCCCAGTGCCACCAGATCATCACCATTGCGGCGGTGTCAAGCTGACAATATTGCAGCAGCAGGTCTTTCCACTGGTCGCGGGTGGCGGGGTCGCAGATGCCTTCTGTTTGGTGAACCATCGCGCGATAGGCGCGGACGGCGGCAGTGCCTTCAGTGACGGCGATCGCCCCTCCGTTAATCAACTGAGTGGGTAGTGCTTTGTAGGGACTGAGCAGGCGGCCGGTTTCGTCATAGCAGACATATTCTGGAAAGCGATCGCGCAGGGCTGGATTAGTGCGCCAGACAGCTTCTAGCACGACTTTAATAGAGGTGCTGCCGCGCATCTGGGGATGGAGGTAGTGCTTTTCGGTTAGCTGGCAGAGATCGACCAGACGGCCGCGATCGCCCCCGTTGAGCTTGACGGTGTGGCCAAGCCAGTCACGCAGAGCAGGATTGTCGTAGCCGCGCCGCCCCGTTTGTTCCAAAATTTCGCGCAGCACGGTGTTTTCGTGGTTGCTCCACATGAAGGGGGTGCCCGTGGTGCCGAGGCGCTGCATCAGCGATTCGGCAAAGGCAAAGTTGGGAAATTCGTCTTCTGTGCAAATCCAGCACTCGTGCTGCGGTTCGGCATCCGGTGCGGTCAGCGTGTGGCAACTCCACTGAAAGGCGATCGTTTCGTAGGAGCGCATCCCGCTATAGCAGGGAATGGCGGGCGCGCAGGTTTCCATATCGATGAAATGCAGCGGATAGTCAAAACGGTCCAAAATATCCGCCAGTTCCTCAGACACCCATTCGGTGTCTTCGCAGGTGTGGTGGAGCTGGCGCAGTTGGCGATCGCTGTAGGCGCTCCTGGAGCCGTCTTTTTTGACCAGCAGATCTGGCGTTACGTCGTACAGGCTGACTTTTCTTTGCCGAATTAGCTCGTTGGCGCGATCGCCCAGGCTGCCGACGCGATAGAGGTCGAGCAGGTGCGGCGACACGTCGGCCAGGTCGCCCCAGCAGTGGCGAAAGCCGTTGAGTGGCTCCTCGTCTTCGAGCCAATATTCACAGTCGCGGCAGCTTATAGACAATGCGGGTTCGGCCCGTTGCAAGCTGGGCCAGAGCAGCGCTGTATATTGCTGAATGCCTGCACGAACCTTCGGCAGCGTCGCCTCAACTTCGGCGGTGATGTCGATCTGGGTCAGGAAGTTTGCGGACTTTAGCGCCGCTACATCGCCCGAAAACTCGACCTGAATCTGCGAAAAGCCCGCGTCTATTGGAAATCGGCGCACCTGAAATTGGCGATGCAGTTGGTCGATGGCGGAGTATTTGGTTTTGTCGGGCAGCATCAAAAAGGCGCGAATCTCGAAATCGGGAAAGTGCGATCGCAGCAGATGGGTTTGAAACGCCACATCTTCAATGGTGTCGCGCCATCCCGCCAGCGAAAACAGGCTGGACTTGCCTTCGTTGATGCGCCGCTGATACTCAGACTGGTCAAACGATCGCGCTTTGACTTCGATCAGGTCGAGGCGCTGCCCCTGCTTTAGCAAAATGTCTGCCCGGGCCAGTGCCCGCTCGTGCAGCAGCGTCGCCTCAAACAGCGTAATATTTTCGGCGCTATTCAGCAGCGCCAGGGTTTCTGCGTTTGCGGCTTCTGGGTCTGCCTCGGTTTGCACGCGCACCCCGTCGGGAAATAGCAGCTTGGCGATCGCCTCCACGATGTATCCGCCCTCTGCCAGCAGTTCCAGAAACTCGCTGCCTTCTTGCACCGAAGGATAGCCCAGCTTTCGATAGTAAAGTTTTGTGGGGCAAGAGCGGGCCAGCTTGAAATCAGATTTTGACAGATACATGCGAAGTGTAAATGCGGAGAGTGCCGATAAGAGAACAGGACAGATAGGACAAACAGGGCAAACAGGGTAACAGGGAAATACAAAGAAATAGGGGCGATCGCCTAGACGCAACTGCATCGTGCTGTTCTATCTTTGACATTTTGATTGGGCGATCGTCAATAGACTCAGCACTGCCCAATCCATTGATAGAAACCTATTTCACGATCGCTACTGCACCAAACGCTACTGCACCAAAAGAGATGTAAAAGAAACAGAGAATGCGAAAGAGATTGTGCCATGATGGCAGTTTGTCTTTGGTAAAGATTGCGGCTCTTAAGGAAATTTTTCTCTATTTTTTGAAGTGACTTTGGGCAAATCTGGTAGAGTTTAAGCGTTTAGGATCAGCTTCAGGTTTATCAAGCCGCTTATCAAACACAAGAGTTGGCTTGCATCACGCAGGACGTTCACGCAGCGTATGTGCTGGTGTAAAAGTGTTGTGTAACAAGCGTTGTGTAACAAGCGCTGATTTTGGGTGAATTCTACTGCGCTTTTATCGAACCGTTAGCGTTCGTTTTGTTGTGTTCTCAAAAACAGGAATTGATGATTCATATGCGTGTAAAACACTGGATTGCAGGTGGTCTTGCAGCCTGCTCAGCCCTGGTCATTGCAGCAACGGCTGCGCTGGCCCAAGTTGCGACAGTGACGGTCAATGATCTAAACGTTCGCAGCGGCCCAGGTACCAGCTTCCCAGTCACCTTCGTTCTCCGTCGTGGCGATCGCGTCGAGATCATCCGTCGCCAGGGCAGTTGGGCTTTTGTGGTGGGCGAGCGGGGCGGCGAAGGCTGGGTCTTTGGTCAATACCTCTCCACCACTGCCCCCTCTCCTGCCCCCTCCCCCACGCCCACAAACGATGTATTTCGCGGCACGGGCACTATCGACAACGCCCGCTACAACGGCTCTGGCGATGCTCAACTTGTGATTGGTCGCCAAAACCGCGACGGTTCCTTTAGCCTCACGGGTGGGCGCTTCAACGTCGAGTACATTGGCACGGTGCGAAGCAACTTTGAGGGTGCAGTGGAACTTCAGATTAACCAATTCCGCTCGTCTGAGATGGGCTATCGCACGGTTTCTGCGTCTGGCACTTGCAACATCCAGACCAGCGGCGGCACGTCGGTCAGCCGCAGTTTTTGCAGCGTGACTGGCTCCGGCATTGACCACGGTCGCAGCAACTTTAGCGGCCGGTAGGGGCAGGTTCGTCGCTAATCGACTTTGACAAACAAACCAGGGGGCTGGGACGGGTCACTACAGGCTCACCCAGCCTCCTTTTTGATGGGATTCGTGGGTGCGGTCGATTAGCCGCTGCGAATAGACCCCATCGGCCAGCGTGGGCATGGGTGAGGGTTCCTGGGCGATCGCCCGCACCCAGCTATCCACCACCCGCAGAAACGGCGCAAGCCGACCATCTGGGTAGGTTTGGGGAAACGCGAGGCGATCGGGAATTTCGACCTCCTGGAGCGACTGCCCCGCCGGAGCAGCCCAGAGCTTGAAGCCGTGGACATAATCGGTCTGATGATCGCTGCCGAGAATCAGCGTGCCGCGATCGCCATACACCTCCACCCAATGCCCACGGCCCTGAAACGTGACGGTGCTGAGGGTGACTTGCACGGGCGTTCCGTCCGCCAGATCCAGCCAGACGCGGCAGGTGTCGTCCGAATCGACGGGTTTCGGCTCGCCCGTGATCGGGTCGGGTCGGGTGGGAATGGTAGTGCTGAGGGAGCCGCAGAGCCGCGTCGCCGGGCCAAAGAGCCAGCGCAAATAGTCGAACGTATGGGAACCGAGCGCCCCCAGCGCCCCACCGCCCTGGTCTTTGCAGGCATACCAGTTCCAGGGGCGATTGGCATCGGCGCGACCACTCACCAGCCAGTCCACTTTTACCAGCCGCTTTTGCCCTACAAAACCTTCCGCTAGCAGTTCTGCCAGCCGCATCCAGGTGGGCACAAAACGGAACTCAAAATCCAGCGCCGCAACGAGTCCTTTGGACTGGGCCAGATTCTGCAATTCCTCCGCCTCGGCCAGCGACAGAGCCGTGGGCTTTTCCAGCAGCAAATGCTTGCCTGCATTCAGCACGATTTTCGCCTGCTCGTAGTGCAAGAACGGCGGCGTGGTGACGCTGACTGCCTGCACCTCTGGTAGGGCTACTAATTCTTCCACCGTTTGGCAAGCGTGGGGAATGCCGTGTGCCTGGGCGATCGCCTCTGCCTTGGGGCGATCGCGGTGCTGCACCGCCACCAATTTCGTTTGATGATGAATCTGGAAACCGGGAATGTGGATCTTTTGCCCAAACCCAGTGCCCACGACGGCTACGCCAATTTCTGATAGTGTCATGCGAGGTGTGTCCGCTCGTCTGCCTTTTTCACGATATAGCAGAAGGGGGAGAGGGAAGAAGGAAGAGCGAAGAACGAAGAGGGAAGAATGAAGAGCGAAGAACGAAGAGGGAAGAACGAAGAGGGAAGAACGAAGAGGGAAGAACGAAGAGGGAAGAATGGGGTTTTCGTTTTTCGTTTTTCGTTTTTCGTTCTTCGTTTTTCGTTTTTTCCTTCCTCACTCAAACCGCAGCGCCTGCCCTCGCACTGCCGTATTCAGCGTGCCGTGGTCAAACACCACCTGACCGCCGACGATCGTGACTACGGGCCAGCCCGTCAGATCCCAGCCTTCAAAGGGACTCCAGCCGCATTTGGTTTTCAGCGTTTCTCGCTGCACCGGGCGGTAGGTGCTAAGGTCTACCAGCACTAGGTCGGCATCGTAGCCGGGGGCGATCGCCCCTTTGTTGGGGATTTTGTAGGCTTTGGCGACGGCGGTAGACATCCAGTTCACGACCTGGGCGACGGTGCAGCGCCCTTTGGCCGCCTGGGTCAGCATCAGCGGCAGCGAGGTTTCCACACCGGGCATTCCAGAGGGGGTGTTGGGATAGGTCTGGGCTTTTTCCTCCAGCGTGTGGGGCGCGTGATCGGTGGCGATGAAGTCCAGTACGCCGTCTATCAGCGCTTGCCAGAGGATGGCATTGTCCTGGGGCGATCGCAGCGGCGGGTTCATCTGTGCCAGCGTACCGATGGTTTCGTAGGCGTAGGTATTCAGCAGCAAGTGCTGGGGCGTAACTTCGGCCGTCACCCAAGCGGGCTTGTCTTGCCGCAGCAGTTCCGCCTCCTCCCCCGTAGACAGGTGCAGAATATGCAGCCGCCGCTGATATTTTTTGGACAGCGCCAGCGCCCGCTTTGTGGCGATCAGCGCCGCCTCGTTATCTTGAATCACGGAATGAATCGCCGGATCGCTCACCCCAGCATACTTTTCGCGCCGCTGGAGGATTCTCGCCATGTCTTCGGCATGGACGGCGATCAGCCGATTTTCGTAATTTGGGTCGCTCAGGTCGCGGTAGAAAATTCGCTCCAGCGCCTCGTCATCGTTCACCAGCAGCGGCCCATGCATCGACCCCATAAACACTTTGATGCCGCAGACCGGGTTCGCCGTCCGCAGGTCGGGCAGATTTTCCGGCGTTGCGCCGATAAAAAAGCCGTAGTTGACCAGACACTTCTCCGAAGCGCGGCGCAGTTTGTCGTCCAATGCGTCTTGAGTAATGGTCAGCGGGCGCGTGTTGGGCATTTCCAGAAACGACGTGATGCCGCCCTGGGCGCAGGCACAACTGGCGGTAAACAGGTCTTCTTTATGCTCCAGCCCCGGCTCGCGAAAATGCACCTGCGGATCGATCGCCCCTGGCAACAAGGTCAGCCCTGCTGCGTCGATGAGGGTGTCGTCCGGCGTTGGGGGAATGTCTGGAGAAATTTGGGCGATCGCCCCATTCTCGACACGCACATCCCGCAGCGCCATTGCTCCATCCGGCAGCAAGACCTGCGCCTGACGGATGACCAGTGGAGCAGTTGTTAAACTTGCCATAGGCTACCTGCTATCCCTCGATGTCTCCTTCCAAGCCGTGAAACGATTCTATCGGTGCAGTCCCAATTTTGTGAGCGGCTGTCTGAAAAGTTGACTTTAATACACCTGCGTTAGACTCTGGTGGAGCTAAAAGGTACATTTGCTCCTCGGATAAACTGAGTTAAAGAAAGGGGTGTCGTCTGCTGGAAAGTGGTCTATCGTGATGATTGTGCATGAACCCACATAAACCGTAACGGTTGTACTTAACGGCTACACGTCTGAAATTATGGCTGACTTGGGTTACAGCCTTAGCCTTAGACCGTCTCCAGATTTCTAGGCACACCCGATTCTGAGTTCACCTCATCCTTTACCTCATCAAGTACATCAACTACTAACTACATAGACTCGCAGATGTCCAGTCAATCTGATTCCCCCACCCCTCAAACGCCTCCTGCTGAGCCTGCTGCCCCCAAGCCCAAGGCCGACAGCCCCCTCATGGAAGGGATCAAAACGATTGGCCTGAGCGTGGTGCTGGCATTGGGCATTCGCACTTTTGTTGCAGAGGCCCGCTATATCCCCTCTGAGTCCATGCTGCCAACGCTGGAGGTGAATGATCGCCTGATTGTGGAAAAAATCAGCTATCACTTCAACCCACCCCGACGCGGCGACATCATCGTGTTTCACCCCACTGAGGCGCTCAAGCAGCAAAACCCCAGCCTCAACGAGGCCTTTATTAAGCGGGTGATTGGGCTGCCGGGTGAAACAGTGCAGGTGACGGGCGGGCGCGTGTTGATCAACGGCCAGCCCATCGAAGAAAACTACATCCAGTCACCGCCCGATTATCAGTGGGGCCCGGAAAAAGTGCCTGCTGATTCCTTCCTGGTGCTGGGCGACAACCGCAACAACAGCTACGATAGCCACTTCTGGGGTTATGTGCCTCGCCAGAATATTATTGGACGGGCGGTGGTGCGCTTTTGGCCGGTTGATCGTTTGGGTGAACTGGGGCCGCAGCCCAATTATTAAGGCGTATCCCAGTTCTGCAAGTTTGCCCTCATCCCCCAGCCCCTTCTCCCTATTTTGGGAGAAGGGGAGCCGAATTATTTTGGGAGAAGGGGAGCCGAATTAGAAGTCCCTTTCCCAAAGCGGGAGAGAAATTTAGGGTGAGGATTACAAGAGAGGGATGCACCCAACTATTAGCCAGCAATTTTCCTGGAACTCAATCTCGTTCAGTCTCGTTCAGTCTCAGCCGCTGGCTTTCCGCTAAGCGGTTGCTTCAACCCAGTACATGAGGTGCAGCGTTGCCCAGCGCGTCACGTCCAAGGCGTAGGAGTCGCCTGGAAAATTGCTCAAGGAATTGCTGTCCGTAGAAGTGGCATCGTGCAGGTCTTGCAGGATGGACTGGGCTACATCGAGGGCATTGGGGAGGGCGATCGCCTGTCGAGGGGTCGCTCCGGGGGCGATGGGCAGCCCGGCCAGTGTCCGGCGAAAGGGAGCCACGCTGAGAATGAGAAAGATCTCCACCAGTCCGGGTACATTGGGGACGACCCAGCCCGGAGACGCTTCAGCGGGCAGCGTCAGGTTCGCTCCGGGCAACAGCGGCGGCTGCTCCGTGTTGGTGGACAGCGGCAGGGCGATCGCCTGGCCCGTGTTATCCAGCCCCATCAACATGCCATAAAGCGGCTGGTCGCCTGCGTTTTGTAGCCGATATCGGAGGGTGCTGCCTGCGGGAACAGATGCGCCCACTTCGACCGCCGCTCCCACGCGCTTGTTGTCCAGGCGACTGGGAATGCTGACGGTTTCTTGCTGCACGATAGGTAGGGCACGAGCGGTAGTGGAACCGGGCCCGACCTGTTCCAGAATCGCCCGCACGCTTAGGCGCGAAGAGGACGCATTCACCGTCAACCGCAGCAGTTTCATGGCAAAGAGCGATCGCAGTTGGGGGGTGAGGCGATTCACCGCTGTTTTCACCGCCTCATCTGCTGTGGATAGCTCGATGCCCAGAGGCACGCGCCCTGGATAAAACAGACCATACTTTCCATCCAGGTTCGCAGGCGAACTGGGCATCTCCAGCACAGGCTGGGCCGGGGGCACGTCCGTCTGCACGGCTGGATTGGGCAACGCTGACAGCGATACTGCTGCTACCGTCGTTTCCACCGCCCGACGCTTGCCAAAGAGATAGTCGGCCGACTGTTCGCCCGCGTTGACCAGCGACACCTTCGCCGCTGTAAACGCGCTGGTGGCATCCACTCGCTCGATTCGATCCAGGCTGCTGTCGAGGGCAATGGTCAGCCCCACGCTACGCGGCAGCAGGCGCACCCGCTCCTGCACGGGCTGCCCTGGCTCTAGGGATGCGCCCTCGATCACGGGTAAAACCTTCAGCGTCAACCCGTCTCGACCCTGCACCCGCAGCAGTTGCGGCTCACTGCCGAGGGTTTCCCACAGCGAACCGGGGCTGTAAGCGCTAAGGGCAGACGGCGGCAAGCCCCCGGCCCACAGGCGTAGCGTCCTGGCAGAGTCCGGCGCGACCAGGATCACCCCATCGGCTCCGGCTGCCGCAGGCACGAGCGGATAGGCGCTGGTGCCGTCGCGACTGAAAGTGCCGCCTGCCTGTGGCTCCTGGTTTGCGCCCGACAGCCGCTTGATGCTGGTGCTGGTTTGAGCCAGCACCGTGGAGAGGGCTGTGCCTGCGGTGGCATCCCAGAGATATTGCGTCAGGGCGTAGGTGAGCAGACCTGCGCTAAAGCCGCTCCAACGACCTTCTAGTGCCGCCTGTCCAGAAGCCGCAGCAGTGAGGAATAGCCCCGGCAGCGGAGCCGAGAGATTTGCCTTGGCAGCCCGGAGGCGATCGCCCAAGGTTTCTTGCAGCGCAATTTCCCGGGGATGCAGGTCACCCGTAGGGGCGTTGGGGCGGGCACGAATCCGGAGGTTGCCCTGGAGCGAGGTGCCCAGGTTCGAGAAGCCCAGATCCAGCAGCGTTACCACCTGCGATGTGGGGAGCGATCGCACCAACTGTTCCAGCGTTGCGCGGGTGAGGTCGGCAATCAGGGGGCGATCGCTCGTGGGCAGACCGCCATCGATCGGCACGATGCTGTCCCAAAGTTGCTCCGGATTGGTTGCTGAGCGTACCCGGCTGCCCAGCCCGCTGAGGTGAACCACCACCACATCGCCGGGTTTCGCCTGCTCCAGCAAATGCGCCTGAAATGCGTCCGTAATGCCTGCCCAGGTGGCCTGCTCATCCGTCAGCGTCAAAATATCCGCAGGTCGGAACCCAAAGCGATGCTGCAATACCTGCCGCTGCATTTCCACATCCGTCAGCGCTCCTGGCAGCAGCCCGCCTTTCACAGGGGGAATATCGCTCACGGCTTCGGGATATTGGCTGATGCCGATCAGTAGGGCCAGCTTGCGCGAGGTCGGCGCGGCTAGCACTTTCCCAGCGCGATCGCCCCACACCCACAGCCCGCTACCGAGCGCCCCACCGATGGCGATCGCCCCACTACTCCGCTGCAAAAATTCGCGCCGTGTCAGCCCCATGCTTCTATTTCAGCATCAAAGCCTCCCTTTGTTGAGCAGGCAGGAGGACAAAGTTGGGGATTTTGGATTTTGGGTTTTGGATTTTGGATTGTCAGTCAACCGTCTGCGGAATTTGCAGAAATTTCGCTCGTAGTGTCATTCAGAGGAATAGATATGACTCCTGATTTCAGGAGCTTTGCGGGTTTGCCAATGGCGCAGAAGGGCTAACCACTTCGGGATGTCGCGCCAGCCATTCATCTATGTCTTGCAGCATTTGCTGAGGGATTTCCCACGGAAACAGGTGGGCCGCCTGGGCGTAGCAGCGCCAGTCGCAGTTGGGCAGTTTGCGGGCGGTTTCCTCGCTGGAAAGCGCCGTGATATGGCGATCGCCCTCTGCCGCCAGCATCAGCGATGGAACTCGAATGTTGGGCAAATCCGGCACGCGGTTGTAACCTGCGCGAATGGCCTGGTTGAGGGCACGAGTCGCCGCCTGCGACGTGTTTAGGTAGGCAGACACGGCATCGGCGGCAATGTACTCGTAGGCCGTGCGCGTGTGCTGCTGGATCAGGTGGCGAAACAGCGATCGCTTGGCAAATAGCTCAATATTCCAGCGGTTTCCCGGCTGCCAGGAATTAATCAGCGCCGCCACCCCCGTCAGCAGATTGTCCTGCCAGGAAATCGTCGGATGGCTGCTGCGGGGATGGGCCGCCGTCGCCACCAGGATCAGCCCGCTAACCCGTTCGGGCAGCCGCAGCGCCAGTTCCATTGCCAAAATGCCCCCCAGCGACCAGCCCAGCACCAGACAGCGCTGAATCTGGAGCCGATCCAGCAGCGCTTCCAAATCGGTGAGATGATCCGCCATCACAAACGGCTGCGTCACCTTGCTCTGGCCATAGCCGCGCAGATCAGGGGCGATCGCCCAAAATCGCTGCCCCAAATGCTGGGTAAACACGCCCATGCTGCTGCCTGCGCCGGGATGTCCGTGCAGACAAAGCACCGGGTAGCCACTGCCGGAGGCATGAATGGTCAGCGGATGGGGCATAGACATGGGCATTGGGAGCAGCAGGGTTCCTGGCTGGTAGAACGGGGAGCGCGATTCGCGAAGCATTTGCGCCAGCAGTGTGGCGCACTTTCCCGACGGGAATCGCCCTCCGATTCTTAGACCATCTGAGCGATGCGGTAGGGGCTGGTGAGCTTGCTCAACTGCTGGTTCAGCAAGCTGAGGAACAGGCCCACATCCGTCACCACGCCGACTGATTCCACCGAGCCGCGATCGCTCAGCTTCGTCACCACGGCCGGGTTGATGTCTACACAGACCATCTTCACCCCTGCGGGGGTCATGTTGCCCGCGCCGATAGAGTGCAGCATGGAGGACAGCATCAGGATCAGGTCTGCGCCGCGAATTAGCTCAGCATATTCTGCCTGAGCTTTGATCAAGTCCATCTGCGTGTCGGGCAGGGGGCCGTCGTCGCGAATCGACCCCGCCAGCGAAAAAGGAACCTGGTGCTTGATGCACTCGTAGAAGATACCGCTGGTCAGCACGCCCTGGTCTACCGCGTTGGCAATGCTGCCGCAGCGACGGATGGTGTTGATGGCTTTCAGGTGGTGGCGATGGCCGCCGCGCACCGACACGCCGCGCTTCATGTCCATGCCGAGGGACGTGCCCATCATTGCCTGTTCAATATCGTGAACGGCGATCGCATTTCCGCCCAGCAGCGCTTGCACATAGCCCTCGCGGATTAATCGCGCCAAGTGTTCGCCGCCGCCCGTGTGAATCACCACGGGGCCAGCCACCACCACGACCTTGCCGCCTTGGTCGCGAATCCGGCGCAGATCCCAGGCGATTTGCTCGACCACCAGCTCGACACGGCGCTCGCTCGACACGCCCGACCCCATAAAGCTGAATTCCTTGTCGCTGGAGCCACTGCCGTTGCGACTGTCGCGGGCATCGGGCTTGCGAACCGTGCGGATGCCCTCGACCCCCACCACGACGCGATCGCCCACCCGCAGATCTCGCAGCAGCTTGCACTCTGCCCTCGGACCCTCCGGCGTTTGCGACACCACAATCGCCCCGTCCATGCGCTGGTTTTGCACGCGCACCCATTCGCAATTGACCCGCACCTCCGTGGGGTAAATCGTGGTGACGTAGAAATCATCGGGCGCAACGCCGTCCTGCGTCACGGTTTCTAGCGGGTTGTCGCAAACTTCTTGGGGTTGAGGCACTGCGCCCATGTCGATCAAGCCCGACATGATGCTCTCCATCACGTCGTGGGAGGGAGCCGACACCTTCACCTCCGCCGCCGACGTACTCTGGCGCTGTTCACCCAGGCGGAAGTTCAGCACCTGGAAGCTGCCGCCGCTCTCCACGATTAGATCTAGCGCGTTGTTAATCAGGCCAGAATCGAGCAGGTGTCCTTCTAGCTGAATCACGCGGCTCTCCACAGCGGCGATCGCCTGGTGCAGCGGCTCCAGCGGCTCCGTCACCCGCAGCGTCAGACACTTGGCCGCACCGCCCGCCTTCATAAACTCCGTCAGCGGCGTTTCCAACAGCACAAAGCCCAGATCTTGCATCCGCTGGCGCAGACCGTCGCTGGCCTTGTTCATAATGACGACCCGGTCGATGTTGACCGCGTTGCAGGCAAAGTTCACCGCGTCGGCTTCCTCAATAGCGATCCGCTTGTGGGCGGGCACGCGCATCTCAATCAGGCGGTTGGAATAGGCATCAAACGCAGGCGGATAATAGAGCAGATAGCCGTCCGTCAGCGGGCAAAAGCAGGTGTCGAGGTGATAGAAGCGCTCGTCCATCAGCCGCAGCGACAGCACTTCGATATCCAGCCATTTCGCCAAGAACGGGTGGGAATCTAGCTCCGAGCGGAAGCCATAGCCCGCCCACAGCCAGCGTCCTTCCCGATCCAGCAGGGCATCGCCCGCCCCCTCAAAGGGCAAGTCCTTGGGTAGTTCATAAACCGTGTAGCCCTGTTCTTCAAACCAGGCCTTGAAAAACGGCTCCTCGCCCTGGCGCTCTTTATGATAAAAGCGGCTGAGGACGACCTTATCTTCTAGCACCAGCCCTGCGTTGGCGGTGAATACCATGTCGGGAACCCCGACCTGGGGCTTCACCAGATCCACCGTTGCCCGGTCTTTGATCAGGTGGTACAGCCCGTGCCACTGCTCCACAGCGCGATCGCGCGAGGATTTGTGGATATTGCCCTCCATCCAAGGATTAATCACATAATCCACGTCGTAGTGGTCGGGCGGGCACATTAAAAACCGAATGGCAGAGTTCATGGTAGGTCAGGGGTTAAGGATTAAGGATTGGGGGTTAGGGGATAGAAATTAGCTGGCGTGGATGATGTCTGCCATGACTGGTGGCAAAGTCCTGGCAAAAATCGGAATCGGTCGAAAGGGCGATCGCCCAAGCAACCTCTAAAAGTGGGATCTAAATGCTTTGCGGGGCTAACTGGCGCTGTTCAACGGCTACTTTCGGGGGCTATTTCACGGCCTCAGTCATTACACAAAGTCGATCTAACATTTTAGTACGCTTGGTGAGGGGCACTGGCTATTGTCAAGATGTGTAGATATTCTTAGCGATTTCTTTGAAGCATGTCATGTTTAGACAGAATTAATGCCCAGGATTCATGCCTCAGAATTCGGATTGCGACGTTTTATCCGGCAAATTATTCGGCAAATTATTCGGCAAAAACTTATGCATCGGAATGTTCCGAATCGGGCGGCAAGAAGCCAGCCTGAGCAATTTCATACAGATGACGATTGTTGTCGCGCAGCGCTTCAATATCCTGTTCCGAAATCTGGCGAACGTAGCTAATCTTGATTTCTTCCAGCAGATCGGCCAGCAGGTTTTCTAGCTCGCGGGAGGTGTCGCCTTCGTGGAGCTGTTGCCGCAGGGTTTTACCCGCCCGATCAACCAGGTTACGAGTTAGCTCTACGCCTTTGGGGTCGTCGAGCGCCGTCACCAAGCTGCCATAGGCCGTTTGGGTCGCATTTGACACGAGGCGTTCGCTCATCTGGTGAGGCAGCGCATTGACCCCTGGCATCCGGCTAAGACCCCGATAGACCGGCGATTGCTCCAAGACGCTGGTCAGCGTGTAGTGCAGCAGCGCTTCGATGTCTGGGCGCAGGGCAGGCAAGACCTGATGCACGGTGAGATGGGTGATTTGGCGGGCGATTTCTTCGACTTCATTTACACCTGTCACGTCTATGTAGCGCATCCGCGTGTCGGGGTTGAGCAGCAGCTTTGTCAATCCGCCCTGCCGCAAAAACTCTTGCGCCTGCTCGATGATCCGCAGCACGACGACTTCTGTAAGCTGCACGGCAAAGTAGCTGGCGATCGCCAGACTGACGCGACTTTGGAGCGATCGCATCGGCAACAGCCCCGACTGATCTAGCCGAACCACCGTCGGAACCACGCGCAGCCACCGCCAAATCGGGAAAAAAAGCAGCAGATCATACCAGCGCCAGAGAATAACATCAAACCAGT
Organism: Thermoleptolyngbya sp. C42_A2020_037; assembly: GCF_015272455.1. NCBI lineage: Bacteria > Bacillati > Cyanobacteriota > Cyanophyceae > Oculatellales > Oculatellaceae > Thermoleptolyngbya > Thermoleptolyngbya sp. C42_A2020_037. The sequence goes on along the minus strand of NZ_JACYLP010000056.1, from coordinate 68,761 downwards.
TGGTGCGGCGATAGCGATGGTAGAGATGCCACAGCCGGAGGCCCAGATCCACCGCAAATAGCCCCATAAACCAGAGGTCAATGCGCCAAAAGCGGTCGATGGGTCGCCCGTTTTCGCCAACACCGCGATAGTAGTTGGACTTGAGCAATGGCTCGATTTCGCGGTCAAAAAAGGCGATCGCCCGGTCTTCGCCAATCTGCTCCAGATAGGCACGACTCCAAAAGGTGCGAAACGCCTGCCGCGACGAGTCCGTCCCCACAAACCGCCGCATCCGGTGCTTCAGGCGCTCCAGTTGCCCCGTTTTTCCCGCCAGGTTGAAGGGGTTTTCGTCGATTAGCTCATCGCTGCGATCGCGCAAATCTCGCAGCAGCGCGTCCGACTCGGGCGAACCCAAGTCTGCGTCCCATAGCTTGGCCGCCTGCTCTAAATAGCCCTCGGTGACCCGATGCGGCTCAATACCCTTATAGGTTTCGCCATACCAGGCTGTGAACTGCGGAAAAAATCGCAGGTAATAGTCGCGTAGCGGAATATAGCTCGTATCCACTAAGACCAGCAGCAGGTTCAGCAGCACCACCAGCGCCATTGCGCGATCCAGCCAGCGCACCAGCGGCCGCGACTGTTTTTTTGCTCTAGAAGATGTTCTGGAAGGGTTGACCATGCCTGCCCTACGCCTTACCGTCCTGCACTCGATTCCTACCCTATTGAAGTACGAAATGCACGGGTTGTCCTCTAGCAAAAGCAGCGTTTTGGGCTGACGGTGACCCTTTTACTGCAAGGGCTAAAGAACCAGGCAGCAGGCTTGTCTCTTTAAAGAAGAAACCCTGTGAAACGGCAGTCTAGTTCGGGAATGATAAACCTGTCGAGGTACACCCCCCAACCTGTTGCGGTCTGAATCATCAAATCATCAACAGTCAGGTCATCAACAGTCAGGCTTGACCTCGTACAGAGCAACGAATAGGGCGATCGCCCGCCCTGATAATCGTCACGCACGATATCCATATTCACTCTCTAAGTTTCTATGCCCAAAAGAGCAATGAGTCACCTACAATCTGGTCTTGCGATTCTGTTTGCTGGAACTCTGTGTATCGGGGGAATGGATTTACTCAAGCTGACGGCCCCTGCAACTGCTGCTCCTGTTCAAGTCGAAGCAACCAAACGAGAGCGGCAGCGGGTCGTGGTTCTAGATTTCGACTATTCTGCGACCAGCGACACTAACTATTATTGGTCTTACTGGAGACGGGGAAATGCATCGGGCATCAGCGATTTGATTGTCGATGCCCTGGTAAACCAAGGAGACTACATCGTTCTAGACAACAGCATGGTCGGTGGAAGACAGCAAGGCTTTGTTACTGACGTGTCTACAGCCGTTGCCATCGGCCGCGAACTCGGCGTTGACTATGTGATTATGGGTTCGGTCACAGAGTTCAATCTGTCCACCGAAAGATCAGGGGGTGGATTTTTAGGAATCGGCGTAGGGCAGCGGGAAACCACTGCCAATGTCGCGCTGACGGCTCGTGTGATCAGTACAGCAGATGGCGCTATCGTTGACACAATGCGTGGAAGAGGCTCGGCGGGCGATCGCTCTTCTAGTGTTTCCATTGTCGGCATTGGCGGCGGCTCTGATAGAAACCGCGAGGATGAATTGATGAGTCAGGCTGTAGAACAGGCGATCACCGCTCTCATCGCAGACATGCGCCGCTGATCCCGTTAGCATCTACGCAATTGAAGGATTTCTTGCGAATGCAACCCGCGAGAAATCCTTCAACGCTAGGAAGATGCATTACGAGTGCGTCCGTTCTGTCGTAGTTGACTGCTAGTGTCATTGACTCCTAACAACGGTTCTAAATTCTAAATCTTTAGATCTCTGACTGCGCGCGCTGAGATCCCTTGTTCGACGAGAGTTCACCATACCCGTCCCAAGCCTTGCAATCTCGATTCTCTCTACCTTATTGGAGGATGAAACAGGCTTGCCATCGGCAATTGCTGTATCAGCATTGACTGTATCAACATTGTTGAATATTTTGGCTTCTCCAAAATACTTTATGGGACATTAAAAGCAACCTGCCAGAAGAGGCATTCCTAATGAACACACTGTATGAAAAACTAGGCGGCGCGGCGGCGGTCGATTTAGCGGTCGAGAAGTTTTACGAGAAGGTTTTGGCCGATGAGCGAGTCCAACACTTCTTTGCTCACACAGACATGGCACAGCAAAAGCGCCATCAAAAAGCGTTTATGACCTACGCCTTTGGGGGGGCTAATCACTGGAACGGTCGGCCGATGAGAGATGCCCACAGCAGCCTGGTTGCGGAGATGGGGCTAACGGATCACCATTTTGATGCGATCGCCGAAGATCTGGTCGCCACGCTGGTCGAACTAGACGTTCCTCAAGCCTTAATTGATGAGGTGGTAGAAATTGTCGGGTCTATCGCTCACCGCAACGATGTGTTGAATCGCTAAAAGTTTTGAATCACTAGGGCCAAGAAATCGATGACTTGGCGATGAATTTGGCAAAATTGGGGTGCAACAGCAGGGTGAACTGGTTTTACTCTGTAGTGGTGTTTTGTGTCCTCTTTCCCTATGCCCATCATGCGCCCCAAATGGCAACCTTGGAATTTCCCGTGGGATGTTTTTCAGAACACTTTTCGGAACGCTTTTTGGAACGCTTTGAGAAATACTTCCCGAAGTATTCACTGGAATGCGGGATGGAACTCGGTTGGGCAGTGGCGATCGCCCTTTCTCATCCTGCTCGTCCTGACGCTGACCTATGGCTGTGTCGCCGCCAATCGCCCCGCTGCCCCGCTGCTAACTGACCCGTTTTTGCAACTGCCCACACCGACCAGCGTGCGCGTTGTCTGGTTTACCGAGTTTGAGGGCGGCGAGCATCGGGTGGAGTATGGCGACGGCTTCCAGCAGCGGGCGATCGCCACCACCACAAAGCTATCCCGCGTGCGCGAAGACCAGCGATCGCGCGTCGGCCAGCAGACCGAACCTGGCCAGGTTTATCAGCAGCCCACCCCCCGCGACATCTGGCGGCATGAAGCCGAAGTGACGGGACTAACGCCGGGGCAGCGCGTTCCCTATCGCGTCGCCAGCCTGCGGGCCAATGGGCTATTCACACGGGCGATCGCCAGCCGCCCCTTCACCCTCGCTCCTCTGCCGCCGCCCGGTACGCCGCTCAAAATCCTGCTCACCTCCGACCACCAGAGTATGCCCATGACCGCCACCAACCTGCAAAAGGTTGTGGAGACAGTGGGGCAGGTCGATGCAGTCTTTTTGGCAGGCGACACAGTGAACATTCCCGACCGCGCCTCCGAATGGTTTGACGACAATCGCGGCGGCGCGTTTTTCCCCTGCCTCCAGGGTCGCGCCAGCTATGCCCTGGAGCGCAACGGCACCACGCGAGTTTACACGGGCGGGGAAATCATCCAGCACGCGCCGATGTACGTGGCGATCGGCAACCACGAAATCATGGGGCGCTACGGCCGCCTCGACAACTTGAATGGTGAATTTGAAGATGCCATTCCCCGCGAGGTAGCGCTGCGGCTCTACGGCCCTGACGGGCTAAACAATACCGCCTTCAGCACCGACACCTACGAGGAAATCTTCAGCCTGCCCCAGAGTCCAGAGGGCGGCGAAACCTACTACGCCACCACCATCGGCGATGTGCGGCTGGTGTCGCTGTTTGCCACCAACCTGTGGCGCGTGCCTAGCCTGGAACCCTCTGCCAAGGGGCGCTTCCGCGAACCCGAAGCCAAGCTCAATAGCCGTGAAGACTGGGGGTATGGGCAAATTATCTTTGAACCAATCCGCAAGGGCAGCCCACAATACAACTGGCTCAAGCAGGAACTCAGCAGCCCAGAGTTTCGGCAGGCTCGCTACAAAATCGTAATGCTGCACCACCCAACCCATACCCTGGGCGATAACGTCGTGCCGCCCTATACCGACCCCATTCGCATCGTGGAGCGCAACGCCGAGGGCAGCCCTGCGGTGATTCGCTATGACTATCCCAAGTCGGATGACTATTTGCTGAGAGATGTGATGCCGCTGCTGGAGGCGGCGCAGGTGCAACTGGTGCTGTACGGGCATTCTCACGTTTGGAACCGCTTCCGCACGCCTGCGGGATTGCACTTGCTGGAAACCTCCAATGTGGGCAATACCTACGGAGCCTATTGGGAACAGCAACCCCGGAAGTTACCCGACCTGAACCCGCAGTTCTACAACCTGGAGAATTACGTAACGGTGGGCGATCCGGGTGGATTGGAACCCATCATGCCAACTCTTGCGCCTGTAACCGGAGACAACGGGCAGCCGCTGCCATTTCTCTCCAGCAACGACATCACCGCCTTCACCATTTTCGACACAGGCACGGGCACCATCAGCAGCTACCGCTTTGACACGCGCACCCCCGATGCGCCTGTGGTCAAGTTCGACGAGTTTCAGCTGGGTGTGGGATAGAAACGCGAAACCAGGGCGATCGCCCCCGGTTACCCTATTCCAGGGATTAGACTAAGTTCAGTAAAAAGGAATGCTTCGAGGGCGAACGATGGGACTCGAACCCACGAATGGCGGAACCACAATCCGCTGCCTTAACCACTTGGCTACGCTCGCCGTATAGCGCCCTCTATAGGCGAATACTAGTATAGCATTGGGCTAATGGGCCTTGTCACAAATTTTGCGCCTTTTGATCTAGTGTGTGGAAATATCTGTGACCCCGACTTCTGAGTCAGCGATCCAGTCCGCTATACTGGGAGAGGCGACAAATCGCTTCGGGATGTAGCGCAGCTTGGTAGCGCGCCTGCTTTGGGAGCAGGATGCCGCAGGTTCAAATCCTGTCATCCCGATTTTTCGATTTGAATGGAACTGCAAATCGCTGAAGGCGGGTAGTGGTGCAAACGGACTGGATTTATCCCTATCCGCCTCTTTTGTCTGGCGTGTTGGTCAGGCGCTACAAGCGGTTTTTCGCGGACATTGAGCTAGAGAGCGGCGAGGTCGTCACGGCACACTGTCCCAATACCGGGCCGATGACCGGGGTGAATTGCCCTGGCAATCGCGTGATGGTGTCGCGCAGCAATAACCCAAAGCGATCGCTCGCCTACACCTGGGAACTGATTGAAGTACACGACAACGGGCCGACGTGGGTAGGGGTAAATACAGCGCTGCCCAACCGCATCGTGCGATCGGCGCTGGAGGCACGGCTGTTTCCACAACTGGGCAGCTATCAGCAGATTCAGAGCGAAGTGCCCTATGGACAGGATCAGAAAAGCCGGGTCGATTTTTTACTGACGGGTGCCGCCGATGGGCGACCCGTTTATATCGAAGTCAAAAACACAACTTGGGCGCTGGGCGACTTGGCGCTGTTTCCTGACACGGTGACAGAACGGGGGCAAAAGCATCTGCGAGAGTTGACGGTGCTGCTGCCCCAGGCGCGACCGGTGATGCTGTATTTCATTAATCGAGGCGACTGCACTCGGTTTTCGCCGGGCGATCGCGCTGATCCGGTCTATGGACAACTGCTGCGGAGGGCGATCGCCCAGGGGTTAGAGGTACTGCCCTGTCGATTCGAGATTTCGCCCACTGGCATCCGCTATTTGGGGTTGGCCGAGCTTTGCCTCGAGACAGCGCAACCCATAGAAGTTCAAACGCCTCAAGGCAAACGGCGAAACGCGCCATAAACCGAATCGAAAAGCAAAAAATTGAGTGGCGAAACGCACCATAAACCGAATCGAAAAGCAAAAAAATCGAGTCATTTAACGGGACAAAACGGTAGCAATTGACACGATTGATTGCCTTATTAGTATTTGTAATGAGCTCCGTCAAAATGCGTCCAGCGAGGCTGTTTGAGTTCAATGCGACTGCTCAGAAGCCTCTTTGCAGAAGGCTTTCAGAGATTTGGTTTCTATTAAAACAAAATTGCAGGGCGATCGCCCGATTCGGACATCCGTATTCGCAGCGGTAGAGATATCCGCCTTGCCTCAAAGGTAAATATATCTTAAATTCTGTTCTACGCCTCCAGGAACTTCTCAATCCTCCTTAGGGGGCGTAGATCTGCCGTATACATCTGATAAAGTTGCGACACAAGACGAGACATTATGTTGACCGTTAAAAAAGAACCATCCGTTGTTGTTGCGGTTCGTCAAAGAGTGGGTGATTAATCTTGCCTAAGGTTTGCGATTCAGGGTTCCTTGCATCTACTCACGCCGATCAACTTCTACGGAAAGCGGTTTTTTAACTGGCATCACGCTGGCGGCCGATGCTGCCGACTCGCTTGCTTCTATCGCGCACTGCAGACACAAATTCCTGAGAATTCTTGCTAAATTCCTGCGAATTTCCTAGACCGAATAGCCCAATCAAAACGGCTAGCCATGTTCGTGAAAGGAGAGACAAATTATGCGTATTGCACAAATTGCCCCGCTTTGGGAACGAGTACCTCCTACGACCTACGGTGGTACGGAGTTGGTAGTGAGTTTGCTAACCGATGAATTAGTCCGGCGGGGCCATGAAGTCACCCTGTTTGCGTCAGGAGATTCGATTACGCTGGCGGATCTGGAATCGGTTCACCCCCGTGCGCTGCGACTCGACAACACGGTGAAAGAATACGGCATTTACGAAATGTTGGAACTGGCTCAGGTTTACGAACGGGCTGATGAATTCGATATCATTCATTCCCATGTGGGCTGTGCCGCGCTGCCCTATGTAAATCTGGTCAAAACGCCGACCGTTCACACGCTGCATGGCATCTTTACACCCGACAATGAAAAGATGTTCACCTATGCCCGACGGCAGCCCTACGTGAGCATTTCCAACACGCAGCGAGAGCCGCGCCTGGGGCTGAACTATGTTGCTACGGTCTACAACGGCATCGATGTAGAAAGCCACAAGTTTCATCCCGTGCCGAGCGATCCCCCTTACCTAGCATTTTTAGGGCGGCTCTCGCCCGAAAAGGGCACCCATCACGCCATCGAAATTGCCAAGAAAGCGGGCTATCCACTGAAGATGGCAGGCAAGATCGACACGGTGGATCGGGAATACTATGAGCAGCAGATTAAGCCCCACATCGATGGCGAACAGATCCAGTATCTCGGCGAGGCCAATCATCAGCAGAAAAATGCGCTGATGGGCGGGGCGATCGCCACGCTGTTCCCCATTACTTGGCGCGAACCGTTTGGGCTGGTGATGGTGGAGTCAATGGCGGCGGGTACGCCCGTCGTGGCGATGGAACTGGGGTCCACGTCTGAAGTGATTGTCCACGGCAAGACGGGCTTTCTCTGCCATTCGGTGGAGGAGTGTGTGGCGGCGATCGCCCAGGTGCCGCAGATCGATCGCCAGGCCTGTCGAGATCACGTCCAGGCAAACTTCAGTGTGCAGCGCATGACTGATGGCTATGAGCAGGTCTATCGCCAACTGGTGGGCGATCGCACGTTGACCAGTCCGGCCATTTTCAGCCTGCCCCAGCCAAAGCTGGCCGGGTAACCCTTGACCAATAGCAAGGGTTGAGGGACGAACTCTTCCCTAAGGTCGAAGCCTCAACCCTTCAAACGTGCGACGCTTTAGAGTTGTAGCTCTGTTATAACCCTGAAGTGGTGCAATAGTGCAAGGCGCGGGTAGCCCGCATCGGCTTCTGGTTTTGTAAATTGCAGAGCAAGTTTTGTAAAGCGTCGTGCTTTCTTTGCACTTTAGTCCGGGAACGCAATTCCCGCGCTTGAAGTAGTCTGAGTTCCCCTGATAATGGCGCTCTAACTGATGACGCTTTGACGTGTTTCCCTTCGTGCTACAGACATTTTGCCTTGCAGATGTATTGCAAGGTGATACGCCGGCTCCAGGCGGTTCATCCCTCGCGTGTTCCTGATTTTTTCGTTCACCCCTTCCGAGACATCGCTCATGTCATGACCTAGCACACCGTTGGCGTAGCTCTGCTCTATACAATGCCCCTGGAGAAAAATTTAAAAAGCGGCACGCTCGATACAGCGTTTAATCGCTCCACACGGCACAATATGGCAGTGTAAAGGAACCCTAACGAACATCACGGCTTATTTCAGGATTGTTAGCGGTTCGCCGATGGTTCACTGGTGAGGTCAGTCCAACCGGACAGGAAGATCCTGTCCTAGCTAGAGGGTTGGCTCGGCTGCGGTGTCCGGTACGATATCCAAGTCTACGAGGTTAGCAATGTCCCAGACCCCTCCCGTATCCCAATCGCGTCATCCCAGGGCAACGTTTTCTGCTGGGCCCCAGCGGCAGGCGATCGCCCTCATTCTGGTTCACAATGATCCGGCGCTGGAATTTCAGCGCGAGGAAGCCAGCGGCAGCCGGGTATACGTAAACCAAATCAGCGAGGCGCTGGCCAAACTCGGTTGGCAGGTAGACGTGTTTACCCGCAAGACAAATCCCGACGATCCAACGATCGTGCAGCATTCGCCCCACCATCGCACGATTCGTCTGGTGGCTGGCCCGCAGGAGTTTATTCCGCGCGATCGCCTGTTGGAGCATATGCCCGCCTTTGTCGAAGCTTTTCGCAAGTTTCAGACCAAGGACGGATTTCACTATCCGCTGGTGCATACCCACTACTGGCTCGCGGGCTGGGTGGGGCTGCAACTGAAGCAAGAGAGCAATATTCAACTGGTTCATACTTACCACTCCCTAGCGGCGGTTAAATACGCAGGCATGGCGCAAAAGCCGCTGGTTGCCGACCACCGCATGGCCGTAGAGCGGCATACGCTCGTCGGCGCAAACTGCGTCGTGGCGACCAGCCCCCAAGAGCAAGAAACCCTGCGGGAATTGGTGGCCACTCCCGGCAACGTGCAGGTGATTCCCGGTGGCACTGACTTGGACGTGTTCCACCAGATGTCGCGCAGCGATGCCCGCGCCCAGTTGGGCCTGTCGCCCTCGGAAAATGTGGTGCTGCATGTAGGACGGTTTGACCCGCGCAAGGGAATTGAGACACTGGTGCGAGCCTGTGCCCAAATCCAGCAAATGGATACCCTGGCAGGAGAACCGCTGCGGCTGCTGCTGGTGGGCGCGGCCGACGATGCTGAGAGCCTGGCCGAGCGCGATCGCATCCAGTCGCTTGTAACCGAACTGGGGCTATACGCCGTCACGGAGTTTGTCGGTCAGGTCGGACACGATCGCCTGCCGCTGTATTACACCGCCGCAGATGTGTGCGTGGTGCCCAGCCAGTTTGAACCTTTTGGGCTGGTGGCGCTGGAGTCGATGGCTTGCGGCACGCCCGTAGTCGCGTCGGATGTTGGCGGGTTAAAGTTTGCCGTCGTGCCGGAGGAAACGGGGCTGCTGGTGGCTCCGCAGGATGTGGACGGCTTTGCAGGGGCGATCGCCCGCATTCTCAGCGACGACCTTTGGGCCCACCGTCTGCGTCGTCAGGCCTCTCTGCGAGTCCAGCAAAACTTTAGCTGGAGCGCAGTGGCCGCTCGCCTCAGCGACCTCTATCGCAGGCTGCTGGCACAATCGCTCACGGGCGATCTGCTGTCGGTTCCGATGGCTTCAAGCACCGCAGCCGCCCTCAGTTCACTGCCCGCCGAGCCACTGGAGCAGCCGCTAGTGAACGTGTCTTAGCGACTGGTTAGAATGCCAGAACGTAGATAGGATGCACAACAAAACTGGCTGTCTTCTGCGCTGGGCTGGCTGACCCATCTACGGAATCAAAGGAATCAAAAGGAGTGTGGGTATGCCTGCGCTCCTTTTGAGTTTTGTCGTGGGGACTACTGGCTGCCGCAAATACAGCGCGATCGCCTGCGTTCTCAAACAAACTCCAAGCTTAAGCAAAACTTCTGTGTTTTTTACGAGCTAAATTTTTCATAAAACTTGATCGACACTTACAGTGTTTAACCCTGCCAAATAGGGCTAATTGAAAAGTCTTGAAACTGCTATTAAATTAAGTTGAAATATTGCTACAACTGATGGCTTCAAAATCTTTTATTGAGGATTTAGCGTAACTTTAAGAAAGTCGTGGCACACTAAAATGAGTGTCCAGTGCTACTTTTTGGCGACCGAACGCAGGAGATTCGGCAAGCATCCCTTCATCAGGACTTGCTAGGGTCTCTTGCTGCTGGATATGGCGCAGCGTTGGGTTGATTTCCGGGGATTCATTTCAGATTGAACCTTTTCGGGTGAAATCCTACCCAGGTTCTCCTCCTGCATCGTGATGAATTTGAGAGCAGAATGCACTCTCGATGCCATGACAATGTCATGACATTCGCCATCGCCACGCGGCGCTCTTGATCTGATTCAAATCTGGCATGAAAACCGTTCAAATCAGATTTGAGATGATCGATTTTTTGACGACTTTCTCAAAGTGATCTGCAAGCGCGTTGAACCGCTACTGGCTGCCACGAAAGCGACTACTGGAAAGTGTGTTATGACTCTGAATCTGCCGGAACTGTCCCCTCCGGCGCTAATTATTTCGGTTCGATGGTTCGTAAATCGCCTGCTTAAATCACCTGCTTATACAGCATTTTCTTGCGGGGTGAGGCACATGCTGCCCTCACGAGGCAAGGGCTTATTGACCATCCGTGTGCCTCACTAGCTTAAAAAACGCTGTAGACGGATCGCCTTGGAGATTGATCACTTTGAGATTGATCACTTTATTGATCACTTTACAGATCACTTCAATTCTCACTCATTAACCAGTCGAGACCAGCGCATCCCAAATTGGGCGAATTAGAACTGCTCAAGCTTCGATCTGCCGTGCGTTTTGACCTGCCTCTTGACCCACAGTTCCTTGAATCCTGACTTTTCCAGAGACTATGCCCGACGTAATTGAACTCAATGGACGTACCTTTGTGCCGGTGACTCAAGCCCCCGTGGCCGAGTGGGCCTGCGTGGCGAGCGATCGCCCCCAGCCGACGCTAACGCTTAAAGACGATGACCTGTTTCTGATTATCGATACGCTGGGCAACATTTCGGGACGGCTAGACGATAGCACCGTCGCCAGCTTGGGTCTATTTTGCCGGGATACACGATTTCTCAGCCGTCTGGAACTGCAAATCGAGGGGCGATCGCCCGTGTTGCTAAGCAGCAATGCCACCAAGGGATTTGCCTTTTCTGCCCTGTGTACCAACCCGCTGATCGACGATAACCTGCCCGCCGACACCCTCGGCATCGAGCGTGAAATTGTGCTGAATGGCGGCCTGTTTGAAGAACTGACGCTGACCAACTACAGCACAATGCCCGTGCGCTTTGAAATGAGCCTCAGCTTTGATGCCGATTTTCTGGATTTGTTTGAAATTCGAGGCTTTCGGCGGGGCGAGCGGGGGCAACTGCTACGCCAGGTGATGTCGCCGACCGGGTTTGGTGATGCTGACAGCAGCGGCCAACCCCGCTTTGCCCTGAGCTCCATTCCTGACCCAACGGAACTGACACTAGCCTATCAGGGGCGAGACGGCGTGTTGACCGAATCGCACATCCAGTTTTTGCATCAGCGCCCCAGTTTCCTCAAAGGCTACACTGCTGTCTGGTACGTGGAACTGGCCTCTCACCAAACGATGAAGGTGGGCTATCGCCTGGAGATGCGGATGAATGGGCGCTTGGTGTCTACGGTCAGCCCGCCCACAACGCTGGTGCAGGCAAAGGCGGCTGAGCAGATGGAAGAAACCGAATGGCACACCGCCACCACTCGCATCCGCACCGACAACAAAGACATCAACCAGATTTTGGAGCGAGCGGAGCAAGACATTTACTTGCTGCGGCAGACCTTTGAGCAAGGCAAGGCGCTGTCGGCGGGCGTGCCCTGGTTTTCCACGCTATTTGGGCGTGATTCTATCATTGCAGCCATGCAAACGCTCATCCTCGACCCGGCGATCGCCCGCGAAACCCTGACCGTGTTGGCACATTATCAGGGCAAAGCCGATGACGGCTGGCGCGACGAAGCCCCTGGCAAAATTCTCCACGAGCTACGCTTTGGCGAGCTGGCTCGCTGCCAGGAAATTCCCCACACGCCCTACTACGGCACAGTAGACGCGACCCCGCTATGGCTGTTGCTCTACGCCGACTACTACGCCTGGACGCACGACCGCGACACGCTGGATCGCCTCTGGCCCAATGCCCTCGCTGCAATGGAGTGGATCGACCAGTCCTGCCGCGAAACGGGCTATCTCAGCTACAATCGGCGATCGCGCAAAGGCTTGCCCAATCAGGGCTGGAAAGACTCCGACACCTGCATCGTCGATCGGCACGGCCAAATGGCACAAGGGGCGATCGCCCTGTGCGAGGTGCAAGCCTATGTGTATGCTGCCAAGCTCCGCCTTAGCGACATCGCTCGGCTTTACAAACGGTTTGACCTGGCGGACCGCTGGCAGACCGAAGCGCAGAATCTCAAAACCCGGTTTAACCGCGATTTTTGGGTAGAAGATTTGGACTTTTGTGCCCTGGCATTAGACGGCGACGGCAAGCCTGTAGACAGCATCACGTCCAACCCTGGTCACTGCCTGGGGCTGGGGATCTTTGAACCAGACAAAGCCCGCAGCGTGGCGGAACGGCTGCAAGCGCCCGACCTGTTCAACGGTTGGGGCATCCGCACCCTCAGCAGCCTATCGCCCGCCTATAACCCGATGGGTTACCATGTTGGCTCGGTCTGGCCCCACGACAACGGACTGATTGCCCTGGGACTGCGATCGCTAGGATTGACTGACGCTGCCCTGGAAATTGCCCAAGGACTGCTCGACATGACGCTACAACAGCCCTACTGTCGCCCGCCGGAACTGTTCTGCGGCTATGAGCGCACCCCTGGCGCAGCCCCCGTGCAATATCCTGTGGCCTGTTCGCCCCAGGCCTGGGCCACGGGCACCGTGTTTCATCTCGTGCAACTGATGATCAACCCCGTGCCCAATGCCCCCGCCAACCACCTGCGAATTCTCGACCCGGTGCTGCCCGACTCGATCCGCCACCTGTCCCTGCAAAACCTGCGTGTGGGCAGCACCCTGCTCGACCTGGAGTTTGAGCGCGTCGGCAACACAACGGGCTGCCGCGTCGTGAAAAAACGCGGGAATTTGCGCGTAGTGATTGAGGCGTAGGGTTCACGCCTGAACCACTGCCAGATACACGGCTTCCAAAAACTCATCCGAGGTTAGCCCGTCGGGAAGGGTTTCTAGCTGGATGCGCGATCGCACCTGGCGGGCAAGCGTCAGGCTGAGATTATGGCGGGCTTTGCGGGTCAGGTCCTTGCGGCGGTCGAGATATTCACGAATCACGGCGATGTCGTCGGGGCGCAGGTTCCGCAGGTTAGCCAGCGTGGGTAAGGTAGCAACCAACTGCTGGGTGCGGTCAGAAGGGGCCATGCTGGGCTTGGCGCGGCGGCCCGTTTCCTGCACCACGATGGTTCCAGCGACCCAATCGCCGATGCGCTTTTCTCGTTTGCTAAACAGGATGAACAGCGCCCCGATGAAGAAAAAGTCGTCGATGGGGCGCAAGAGCGATCGCAGCGCGGCTTGAGTGATGCCAATCGGGCGGCCGTCGTCGCGGATAACGCGAATTTTGGCGAAGCGCTTACCCGGTGTCTGCCCCTGGCGATAGACCTCGAAGCCGATGAAATAGCCCGCATAAATGACAAAAGTCCCCAGCACAAAGACGGCCAATAGCCACGGCGGCACCGCGCTAAAGTCGCCCTCCCATTGGAGCAAATAGCTCATTAACTGGGTGGATAGGAAAATCCAGATAACGGAAAATCCCAGCAGCGACAGCGCCACGATGTGATAGTCAATCAGCAGCGCCAGCGCCCGGTTGCCGATGCCCGCCAGCGAAAACTCTAGCTCCACGCTTTCGGGCGTATGCAGATTGACCCGGTTAAAAAAGCGCATAGAGCCTCATCGAGGGGGGGCGGAGTCCTGAATATCGGCAGAGCCAAAGTCCCCGTCGTCGAGTTCGGGATTGCTCAGTTGCAGCCCCAGCCCCTCTCGGCGACGGCGCAAATCGTAGTAAATGGTGGCTTTGATCGACTGCCAGAGCGGTAGGGTAAAAATGCCCAGCAGCAGGCTAATCAGGAAACTGCTGCCAAACGTGAGCACGCCATAGAGGGGAGAATTTTCGGGATAGATGCGGACGATCGCCTCTTGGGCAATGCCTAGCACAATCTGAATCACAAATTGCAGCGGGATTGTGGCGATCCACGTCACCAGCAAAATCAGGAAAATTCGCCCGACGTTTTTATGGGTCAATTCCCAACTGCGCCCTAGCGACTGTGTTGCTGTGAGTCCTGGCTCTACTGCCAGCGGCAAATCGGGCACCGAGAAGCGGATGCTAAACCAGGTCAGCATCCAAACCAGCAATCCCACAATTCCCAAAAAGACCAGAAACGCCAGGAGGATCAGTCCTGGGTTAACTAGCGCTGCCGACTGGGGATTTAGCAAAAAGTCTGTGCCGCCGACAAACACAAGCATAATGACCACCACCACGGCTGCCACAATGTAAAACAGCAGCGTTACTGCGACTCCCAGCAAAAACAGCAGCACATAGACCCATACAAATCCCCACTGCCGGGCGCGGGTGTAGCGACAGGCCGATTCAATGCTCTCTGGCTGTTGGGTCAGTTCGCCAAAGCCCAGACGGGCGATCGCCGCCGAGAGCGAGTAGGATCGGGCTGAGCAAAACACCATCAGCACCACCCACGCCGGAATCACCAGCCCCAGCGTGGTGAAGTAACGCTGTGTCGTAGCATAAAAAAAGCCCAGGGCGATCGCCAGCATGATGGGCAGCAAAATCCACAGCGTGGATCGGGTGGCCAGCCATAAATAGGGCTTGAGCTTGGCTCCATACAGCCGAAAGCCAACGTTTACCGCGTTGCCGATGGTAAGCGGCTGGGTTAGGTCAGGAGAGTTTGGGCCGGAGCTAGGGCTGAGGGTCATAAAATCGAACGAGGCTGGCAAGCAGCCCACCAGAGCGCAAAGGACTGATGCTATCGTAGTCTACGCATCGGCAGAGTTTCACCCTTTTGCAATCTCCTGAAATCTAAGATGCGTTCTCCAACGGACGTTTTGCCCGCTCCGGCTCCCTCCACTTGCTGACCCCAACATGGACCTTCGCCGCTGGACTGCCCGCCGAGAATCAAGCTGGAACGACCTCGACCGTCTGCTGCAACAGGCGGAACGGCGCGGGCTAAAGTCGCTGACGGCGGCGGAAATTCATCAGCTTGCCAGCCTTTATCGAGCCGTGTCGGGCGATCTGGCCCGCGCCCAGCAGATCAGCCCGCGCCTGACCCAAGAGCTACAATCGCTGACCACACGCGGCTATGCCCAGGTCTATCAAGGGCTGCGGCGGCAGGAGTGGGAGGCGGTGCGCCAGTTTTACCAATCGGGGTTTCCGGCGGTGGTGCAGCAGTGCGCGGGGTACATCGTGCTGGCAACGGCCTTGTTTGTGCTGGCGGCCCTGGTCGCCTGGTGGTATTCCTGGCGCGATCCGAGCTTTATTGAACTGATGGTGCCTAGCTCCATCATTCGCCAAGTGCGCGATCGCCAGGAGCTTTGGATGGGGTCGATCGTCGGCGTGGAACCCTACGCCGCCAGCAATATCATGGTGAACAATCTGAAGGTATCCTTTGCGGCAGCGGCGGGCGGCATCACGGCAGGATTGGCGACGGTCTACATTCTGCTGCTAAACGGGATCAATATCGGGGCGATCGCCGCGCTGGTGGGGCAAAACAATCTCGCTTTCCCCTTTTGGGCCTTTGTCTTTCCCCACGGAGCGCTAGAACTGCCCGCTATTTTTCTGGCAGGGGGCGCAGGGCTGCTGCTGGCCCGGGCCCTCCTCTTTCCGGGGCCGCTGCGCCGCGTCGATGCGCTCAAGCGCTATGGCACTCAGGCCGCCCAGTTGATGTACGGCGTGGTTCCGCTGCTGGTCATCGCGGGTATTATCGAAGGCTTCTTTTCTCCCAACCCCGCTGTGCCCGACCTGCTCAAGTATGTCGCTGGCATGGGGCTATTTGCCGCACTGGTTGGATATTGCAGCCAAGGGCGTGCGAACGTGATGGGGCGTGGAAGCCAGCGTTCCTAATCCTTCCAGCCTCCCAATCATGCCAGCCTGCCGCCGCGTTTCCCTCTCCTACCAGGCCGCCTCGTCCAGCAGCATCTCCAAAGCCTGTTCCACGTCGCTCCAGGCATCGTCGAGCGAGTCCGACAAGTCTGGATTGAGCGATCGCAGCTCATCCGCTAGCCCCAGCAGGTCTTCGCCAATTTGCGTCAGGCGACCTTCGGCGATCGCCCGGGCCTGCTGCTGGCGTTTCAGACTGCGGACGCGGCGGGCTGACTTAGGCTTCTGCGGCTGCGGGATGTACAGGCTGTCCGATAGCTCCTCCGACTCAGCAGCAATCCCTGCGGCAGACGACGGAGGTGGGCAAGACTGAGGGGCGATCGCCCCGCCAATCTCATTGGGAGAAATGCTGCTTCGATGGGTCGGTTTCATAGGGTGTGATTGTTTAAGCCAAGAGCAAATAAGTCAAGAGCAAACGGTACAAGCGCCAACCGTGAACCAGTCCAGCAGTTAACGAATCCAGTCAGCCGCTAGACAAGAGACACGCAAGAAAGGCAAGCCTAGTGGCGTAAAAAGTATTATTAGATACAGTTTAACCTGCCTAGAGTGCCCCCAGAGGCTCCGGAAAACCGTCATTTGTAGCCAATTCCTAACAATTCTTAGGGATTTTGCAACAATCCAGACTGCTGAAGGAATTCCCCTGGCTGTCCGTGCCTTGCGTCCATGCCATGATGGATTTGGAGCAGCCTAACTGGAGCAGCCTATCTATCGTGTTGCCAGCCATCGTGTTGCCGCTCGTCGCCTGCCCCAGCCTCAAGCCATCCCACTGCCCCAGAACGCTTAAAATGCCGCCCAAATCTCGCGAAACCCTGCCCCAGCCCATTCGCTCCTGCAACTGGGCGATCGCCCAACTCCCCGGCCTCAGCGCCGAAAACCTGGACTTGCTCCATCGGGCAGGCTTCAAAACCACCCTGGATTTTTGGCAACGCACCCAAACCCCCGCCCAGCGGCACAACCTGGCAGCGCACCTCCAGCTTCATCCCAAACACGTCAACAAATGGGCCGCCCTATGCGACCTGGCCCGCATTCCCGCCGTCGGCTGTACCTATTGCGGGCTGCTGCTCCACACAGGAATCATTTCCGTCCAGCAGCTTGCAGACACCCCACTCCCCAAGCTCCACCGCCAGCTCATGCGATTGCAAATTGCCACGATGCAGCGCCAAGATCTCTGCCCACCTCTAGGCGACGTATCACTCTGGGTAGAACAGGCGCGTCAGCTTGTCCCAACCCGCCGCTAGAGTTGCGCCTGCTCCTTAAAGCCATCCCTACAGTGCTAATCTTCCTGTGTCTTTTCTCAAGACATATCAAGGCTTAATTCTTCAAGGCTTAATCAGGATACCAGAACATTCCCTTAATCCCTTCCGGGTCAGACATAAAGCCCAGATGCCGATAAAACTCCACCACATGCGGATCGGCGAACAGGGTGATATTGCTAATGTCTTCGCTGCGGAGTTTTTTGATCACCTGCTTCATTAGCGCCTTACCCAGCCCCTTGCCCTGAAAATCAGGATGCACCACCACGTCCCAGATGGTGGCGTTAAAGGCATGGTCGGACGTAGCGCGAGAAAAGCCAATCAGTCGTCGCTGAGCGCCTCGCTGCTCCCACATTGACACCACCAAAAAGCTGTGCTGAATCGCCTTTTTGACCTTACGCAGCGGTCGCCGCGACCAGCCCACTGCATCGCACAGCTCTTCTAGCTCATAAAGGTCAATCTCGCGATCGGTGCTAAAAAAAATTCGAGACCCGCTCGTAGTCGTCATTACGGGTGCCACCTGTCCCTCAGGTTGGGCCGGTCTGGACGCAGCGGCAGCATCAGAAGCAGTGAATAAGCTTTTCCAGAAGCCCATGCGAGTGCGTAGCCTAGACAAAGATTGGGACAGCAGTATTAGCATAGTATAGCGTTCCTCTCTTGTTCCCAAAAAGGCTGCTGCATTTTGACAACACATTTTGATGCCCCTGGTCGCAAATTCACCGAAAGTAGGGGTGCAATTTGTGAGAGATTGACCTACAGTTAGGGTTTTCTAAGATAGAAGCGCATTACTGCGTCGCCTACTGGCGAAATTGCGATCATCCTGACCCTCAGGCGGCTGAATGCTCCGTCAGCAGTTCTATCGAGCCTCAGGAATCGACTCAAAATCCATCATGTGGGCACACAAGGGCTTTCCCCAGATATGGCTCCGGGCTTAAAACCAACGACGCTGGAACTCTTGAAACGCTTTAACCGGGCGTTTCCACAGTTTTATGAGCAATTTGTCAGCAGCGAGATTCAGCTTCAAAACCTGCGCCTGGCCTATCAGCTCTACAAAAGTCGCCAGGCGGTTATTGAAATCAAGCCAGAAGGCAATAAGAGCGCCTTGCACTTTGCCTACCGCAACCAGTCGTTTTTGCTCAGTGACATTTTCGGCGTGCTGGCAGCCTACGGGCTGACGATTCACGGTCTGAGTCTCTACGGTCAGATCTATCCACCGATGCTGGTTTTTATCAAGCTGGTGGTGGCGCGGAGCGGCAAGGCGCTGAGCGAAAAGACGGCAGAGAATGTCTGTCGGGCCATTCGAGAGGCGCTGGGCGGCCGCTTTGAAGTAGAAGAGATGCTGGCGGTCGAGTTTAACCTGGATGCGGGACTAGAGCAGGTGGAAACCGAATTTTATGTAGACCCAGTGTTTCACCTGCCTGCACTGCTGATCGAGGCAGACAACCAGCCGGGGCTGTTCTATAAGGTGATGTACGCGATCTGGCAGGAAGACCTGCTGGTGGTTAACGCAAACCTGCTGGTGTGGCGCGGACGGACGCGGCTCATCCTGTATCTGCTGGGGCCCAATGAGAACCTGATTCCAGAGTATCTGGGGCAGAAAATTGCGGACGGCGTGCGACAGCGGCTTTTGGGACGAAGGTTCTAGAGTGGATTTTGGATTGGGGATTTTGGATTTTGGGTTGCCAGTCTTGCAGTCTTGTACGGATTCCTGAACGTGTAACGCTCTGGGAGTCACGTCTGGGAAAGCCTGGATTACGAACCGTCTGATCCATCCGGCAGAGTCGCGCCTTTGAGAATTGCACCAGCCAGATCGGTGCTGCTGAGTTCTGCCCGCACCAGGTTTGCATTGCTGAGATTGGCGTTGACCAGGCTGGCTCTGGCCAGGTAGGCATCGGTGAGTTGGGCATGCTGCAAGTCTGCCCCTTGGAGGTTGGCGCGGCTGAGGTCGGCACGGCTGAGTTGGGCAAAGGCGAGAATTGTGTCCTGTAGCTCGGCGCGAGACATTTGGGCATCGGGCAGGATGGCGCTTCGCAAGACCGCATTCTGGAGGTCGGCTTCGGTGAGGATGGCACGTTCTAGCTTGGCATTAGTCAGGTCGGCAGAGCGCAGGTAGGCCTGGGACAGATCCGCCTCGGTGAGGAAGGCTCCGCGCAGGTTCGCGCCGCTGAGGTCGGCCCCGCTGAGGGTGGCGCTGCGGAGGGTGGCTTCGCTGAGGTCGGCTTCGCGCAGGTCTACCCGTGCCAGGTCTGCACCTGTCAGGTTTGCGCCGCGCAGGTCAGCTTTGCGGAGGGTTGCGCCGCGGAGGTTGGCTGTGTAGCGGCGGTTTTCTTCGCGCAGGTTGGCCCCACGCAGGCAAGCACCCGTTAGATTTGCGCCACTCAGGTCGGTATTTCGCAAATCTGCATCGCTGAGGTTGGCATCGAGCAGATCTGCCAAGGTCAGGGCTGCGCTGCGGAGATCGGCCCCGGTCAGGATTGCGCCGTGCAAATCAGCATCATTGAGGCTGGCTCCCGTGAGGGTGGCTTGACTGAGGTTGATGCCACTGAGGGTCGCGTGATCGAGCGTGGCTTTGCTGAGGTTTGCCCGGTTGAGGTAGGCGAGGGCGAGGTTGGCGTGGCGCAAATCGGCGCGGCTGAGGTCGATCCCGATCAGATCGGCATGGCTAAGACAGGCTCCGGCCAGGTTCTCGCCGCTAAAGTGGATTTCGCGTTGAGCATAGCGCTGGAGCAGTTCTTGGGGGGTCATGAAGGGAGGATGAAGGTTAAAACGTGATGGGATGTAGGCTGTTTTAGCCAAGTTCGGGATGGCCGATAATGCCCGTGGGGTCGTCGCTGGAGGGAGCAGGGCAGGCGGAGCGATCGCCCGCTCCATTCTCCGGCAAGGCGGCTGGTAAATCGGTTTGGGTGAAATCTGAACTGGGATAAAACGGCTGAAACGCCCGCAGGAGGGCACTGGCAACGGGCTGGTAGGGGTTGGCACGGGACTCGCCAGGGCGATCGCCACTAGGCTCCAGATCGGCCAGCAAATCAGCGGCTTTTCCCAACTCCGCGCTGAGCGCGTCAAACGAGGAATACTGTTGCCATACCTGCTTGAGCAGCGTGTCCAGATCGTAGCCTTTCAGGTGCGTCCAGGCTTGCAGACCCGGCGGCAGGGGTTCGTATAGCACCGTGTATAGCAGCAGCTTTGCCCGCAGGGGATTGCTGAATTTCATTAGCGTTAGCCGCAGATCGACCCACGGGGCCGGGTCGTCCAGTGTGAGTCGTGGCTGAGAGGAGGTTATAGACGGGCAGACTTCAACCGGTGGAAACGAGAGATTTGCAGCAGGAGATTCGCGAGGCTGCTCAGCAGGAGCGTCTAAAGGAATAGAATATGCAGCACTGGAAGACAGCGCAACCGAGTTGTGAATGCGCGTTTCATCGGCAGTCGAGGAGGGAGGGACTGCCAGATTGGCCTGGGTGACCTCTAGCATGTCGCCATAGAGCGGCGCAAAGGCGTGGATAATCGTCTGGGCAACGCGAGTGTATTCGGCTTGGCGATTGAGCGTGCGGACGATGCTGGTGAGGATGGCATCGAGGGTTTGAGGCGTAGCGGTCAATCGGTGGAGCCGCTGCACCAATTCGACCAGGGAGTGCTGGCTCAACACCTGGGGGTCATTTTCCCAGGTCTGAGTGCAGGCGGCAAAGAGCAGCTTTTTAATGCGGGAACTGTTGGTATCTTGCTGAAACTGGGCAGCGACCTGCTGATAGTCTTGGGGACTAGCGGCGATCGCCAAAGACTCATTTGCTGGATAGAGCGGCTCCAGATGACTCAGCGCTGCATTGGCCACCAGGGTATACTCTGTCACTTTGCTGAGCGTATTGACGAGAGCAGTCAGGTGCGCTTCTAGAATTTGGCGCGTGGGATATTGAGCCCGCAGGTCTTGCACCAGCGGATACAGGTCTGCCTGCTGAATTTTGATCGGATCTCGCTCCCAAGTCTGCTGGCTGGCGTATATCAGCAACTTCTTGATGCGAAGCAGGTTGGGATCTTGCGAGAGGTTTTGTACTACCTCATCCAAGGGCGATCGCACCGTTTATCATCCTCATGCGCGGCTCACTTCCTATTAAATAACGACTTTGCAAAACTGTCACAGTCAACCTGCACAGTAAGTCAGGCAATGCCCAAATTTAATAAGACTTACGCTGCTGGCCGAGGATTGCTCAGCCCTTCCTGGACTCGCCACAGGCTGGCGTAGATGCCGTTTTGAGCCAGCAGCGCTTCGTGGGTTCCCTGCTCCACAAGTTTGCCGTATTCCATCACGTAGATGCGGTCGGCGTTGCGGATGGTGGAGAGGCGATGGGCGATCGCCACAGTGGTTCGATTTTGGGTAATCTTTTCGAGCGATCGCTGGATGGCGGCTTCGGTTTCGTTATCGACCGCCGAGGTGGCTTCGTCCAGGATCAGAATGGGCGGATTTTTTAGCACGGCGCGGGCGATCGCCAATCGCTGGCGCTGCCCGCCAGAGAGCTTCTGTCCGCGTTCACCCACAATCGTCTCGTAGCCCTGCGGCAACTGCTCAATAAACTCGTGGGCTTCGGCAATTTTGGCGGCAGCAATTACCTCGGCGGGCGCGGCGTGGGGCGTGCCGTAGGTGATGTTATCCCAGACGCTGCCATGAAACAGAAACACGTCCTGGCTCACCAGCCCGATGGATTGCCGCAAGTCTTGAAGCCGGATCTCGCGCAGGTCGATGCCATCGAGGGTGATGCTGCCCGCCTGAATTTCATAGAGCCGCAGCAGCAGTTTGACCAGCGTGCTTTTGCCGGAACCCGTGGAACCTACAATCGCAATCGTTTTGCCAGCGGGAATTTCCAGCGACAGATGCTCGACCACGGGTGGGCGATCGCGATAGGCAAAGGTCACATCCCGCAGCACAATCTCGCCGCGCACCCGGCTCGTAGGTAGGGCCCGATAGCCAGGGGGACTGGCCACAGGCGTATCCAGCAGATCCATCACGCGATTTGTCGAAGCCATCGCCCGCTGATATTGATCCAGCGTTTCGCCCAGGCGCGTCAGCGGCCACAGCAATCGCTGAATCAGGTAGACCAGCACGCTGTAGCTGCCCACCGACAGCGTGCCCCCCGCCACCGCCAGTCCACCAAAAAACAGCGTCGCGCTAAACCCAATCAAGATCAAAATCCGAATCAGCGGCACAAAGGCAGAACTGAGGGCGATCGCCCGCTCATTGCTCTGGCGATAGGCTTCGCTTTCTTGGCAAATACGATCCAGTTCGTAATCTTCGGTGGTAAAGCTTTTGATGGTCAAAATGCCGCTGAAGTTATTCGACAAGAGGCTATTCAGCAAACTGGCCTTTTCGCGCACTTCGGCGTAGCGCGGAGCCAGCAATTTTTGAAACGCGATCGACCCCCAGAGAATAAACGGCATCGGCAGCATTGCCAGCCACGCCACCCCCGGAGCCAGGATAAAATACGCCCCGCCAATCAGCACGACGGTCGCCGCTACTTGCAACACCTCGTTCGCACCATAGTCCAAAAACCGCTCTAGCTGATTGATGTCGTCGTTCACAATCGACATCAGCCGCCCGGTGCTGTTGCTTTCAAAATATTCCATCTCTAGTGATTGCAAATGACCGTAGACATCCAGCCGCAGGTCGTGCTGAATCTTTTGCGCCAGGTTGCGCCAGAGCCGTGCATAGGCGTATTCAAAAATCGACTCAAACGCCCAGATTACGGCGCTAATCGCAGTCAGCAGCCCCAACTGTCCGGCCACGCTGGTCACGCCAAACCGCGCCAACACCGAGTCTTGCTGCTGCACCACTACATCTACCGCGATGCCAATCAGAGCGGGTGGGGCCAGGTCACAAAGCTTGTTCAACAGTGAACACAGCGTCGCCGCCCAAATCTGTCGGCGATAGCCCCTGGCATAGTCCAAGAGTCGCTGGAGCGGGTGACGCGGAGGAACAGAGCCGGAAGAGGCTGGGACAGTTCGACGGAGGGCAGAGCGGCGATGAGGAGGCACAATGCAAACCTGAAGAAAGATCAAACGAGCTTCCATCGTGACGACTTCGCCAAATTTCCACATCCTCCGACCGGATGTAGTTTGTAGAGTTTTGTTTATTAAAGAGATTGGGAACTCTATGGGGAAATTGTTCTGGCTAGAAATCCTGGCCAGAACTTCTGACAAAAACTCTGACGAAAAATTGGGGCTGAGTCACTCCATTTGGATGCTTCAGCGTGCCTGGACTCAATCAATGGTTGAAACTCCCAGCGATTGGGCGATGTGTCTGTTTCGTGTCTATACAGCGTTTTCGATGCTAATGAGTGTTCTGGTGGGTGCGCCGTCTCTGTCTTTTCAGAGCAGCCTGTTCAGGGCAGCGCGACTTCATCCCACCCAAAAATGCTGTAGCGTTCACCGAGTCAGTTTATTGAACCTTCATTGAACCCATGTCTCCAGACGAGGCTCTCTCTTCCCAAGTGCTGTCTGATCCATCGTCAGATAAATCATCCGCTCAACCATCGTTGTCTGACCGGCCCTCCACGGGCGATCGCCCTGCTAACCCGGCTGACTCGATCGATCCGCTCACCGTAGCAGCAGCCCTGGGCAGCGCCCAGGGATTTTTGAGCGCGGTGCTGGAGGGCATCACCGACCCCATTTTTGTCAAAGACGATCGGCATCGCTACTTATACTTCAACGACGCATTTTGCCAGCTTACGGGGCTAACGCGAGAGCAAATGCTGGGCAAATCCGATCAGGATCTGTTCTTGCCCCATGAGGCAGCGGAGTTCCAAGCCGCCGATCGGCTGGTACTGCAAAGCGGGGAGGCGCAGATTCATGAAGAGTCGATGACCGATGCCTCCGGCGCAAACAAAATCGTGCTGGCCAAGAAAACGCGAATTCAGGACGCGCTGGGCAACTGCTATTTGGTTTGCACGATTCAAGACATTACTGCGCTGAAGTGGCGAGAGGCCGAGCTAGAAGCGGCGATCGCCCGGTTTGACCTGGCCAACCAGGCCACCAACGAAGGGCTGTGGGAAGTTGGGCTGATCAACGGCGACTTGAACCATCCCGACAACCCCGTCTGGTGGTCGCCCAAGTTTCGAGAGTTGTTGGGCTTTCGGACGGTCGCAGAGTTTCCTAACCGGGTAGACAGTTGGAGCGATCGCATCCATCCCGACGATGCCGAGTGGGTCACCGCTGCCCTGCTGGCCCATATTCAAGACGCGACGGGGCAAACGCCCTACGACGTGGAATATCGCATGTTTACTCGCACCGGCGAATGCCGCTGGTATCGCGATATCGGGGTCACCATCCACGACGAAAACGGCATCCCGCTCAAAGCCGTCGGCACCTTCCGCGATATCACCGATCGCAGGCAGGCCGAAGAAGAACTGCGCCGCCAAAAACACCTGTTCAAATCGGTACTGGACAACATTCCCCACCGCATCTGGCTAAAGGATCGCCAGGGACGGCATGTGGTGGTGAACCAGGCCTTTGCCGAGTCGGTAGGGATTGCCCCGGAAGCCCTGATTGGCAAAACCGATTTTGATCTCTGGCCGACCGACAAGGCCCAAATGTTCCAGGATGAAGACCAGGCTGTGATGAACACGGGTCAGGCTTTCTCGCTAGAAGAGCAGCTTCCCATGCCAGACGGCACAATCCGCTGGTTCAACACGACCAAAACGCCGATGTATGACGAGGCAGGGCAGGTCATCGGCACGACGGGCATCTCGATGGAGGTGAGCGATCGCCGCCACGCCGAAGAAGCCCTGCGCCAGGCCAAGGAAGAGTTGGAGTTTCGCGTGGAGGAGCGCACCGCCGAACTCCAGGAAACCGTCGATGAACTGCAACGGGCCGTGTTTGTTCGCGAGCGGGCCGAGCATTCCCTGCTGAAAACGCTGAAGGAACTTCAGTTTCGCCAGTTCGCAATGGATCAGGCTGCCATTCTTGCAGTTACCGATCCCCAAGGCATAATCACCTATGTCAATGATAAGTTTTGTGAGCTTTCAGGCTATGGTGAGGCAGAACTCATCGGCAAAACCCACCGGATTGTTAACTCTGGCTATCATCCACCAGAGTTTTTCCGGGACATGTGGGCGACGATTCGTAGCGGCAAGGTGTGGCGCGGCGAGGTGAAAAATCGCGCCAAGGCGGGTCATTTTTATTGGGTATCTACCACCATCGTGCCTGCGCTCGACCAGAACGGGCGCGTGCAAAAGTATCTGGCCATTCGCTTTGACATCAGCGATCGCAAATTTGCCGAAGAAGCCCTCCAACAGTCCGAAGCCCAACTCCGTCAGCAGACCCACGAATTGCAAACCGCCCTCTGGGAACTCCAGCGCACCCAGTCGCAGCTTATCCAAAGCGAAAAGATGTCGTCGCTGGGGCAACTGGTGGCTGGCGTAGCGCACGAAATCAACAATCCGGTGAACTTTATCTACGGCAACCTCAGCTACGCCAACGAATATGCCGAAAACTTGCTGCAAATTGTGCGCCTCTATCAGCAGCACTATCCCCAACCCCTACCAGAAATTCAGGACGTGTTGGGCGATGTGGATCTGGACTTCTTGCTAGACGATATGCCCAAGCTGCTGAAGTCGATGCGCGTTGGGGCAGAGCGCATTCAGAAAATCGTTGTGTCGCTCCGCAACTTCTCGCGCATGGATGAGGCGGAATTCAAAGCCGTCGATTTGCATGAGGGCATCGACAACACGCTGATGATTTTGCAGAACCGGCTCAAGGGCAAGCCAGGTCAGCCCGCCATCGAAGTGGTGCGGGAGTATGGCTCGCTGCCCAAAGTGGAGTGCTACGCCAGCTCGCTGAATCAGGTTTTTATGAACATCCTCAGCAACGCCATCGACGCGCTTGACGAGGCGCTGGAAAAAGGGGATTGGGACAATTCGCAGAGCAATTCCTGCGGAAATCACTCCAATTCCCCCCGCATCACCATCCGCACGGAATACATCGTGCCCGATCGCGTTGCCATTCACCTGATCGACAACGGCCCTGGCATCCCCGAATCGGTTCAGAAGCGCCTATTCGACCCCTTCTTTACCACCAAGCCCGTCGGCAAAGGCACGGGACTGGGCATGTCCATCAGCTACCAGATCGTCACCGAGCGTCACGGCGGCACGCTAGAGTGCATTTCCGAACCCGGCCAGGGCGCGATGTTTCGGATTGAAATCCCGGTTCGGCAGGGAGTGGGGGGAGATTGAGGGGGAAGGGGGAAGAGGGAAGAGGGAAGAGGGAAGAAGGAAGAAGGAAGAGGGAAGAACGAAGAGGGAAGAACGAAGAGGGAAGAAGGAAGAGGGAAGAACGAAGAGGGAAGAACGAAGAGGGAAGAGGGTGGTGGACACAGTGTTTTTGGAGCGTCATCAGTAGAAATCCTGAATTTTGAGAAAAGCAGGCCCGATTCTGGGATTCTGAGCTATAAGTTTCGTGAAAAGATTGCGCTCTCAGCATCTCCAGAGTTTTGTTATGCGATCGCCCTCCTCTCGCTCTGCTGGTAAACGTCCGCCCGCCCGCCCCGGAAAATCGCCCGTCCCCAAACCACCTCAGCCGCCTCACTCGTCGCCGGGTCGTCGTTCTGCCCCCCGCCCGGTGGCAAGTTCCCCGCCAAAGCGGTTACCATCGCTCAAGACTCCGCTAAACAAGACAGCGCGGAAACAGCCCCCTGCCAACACCCCTAAAGCGATTCTCCGCAAGATGAAACGGAAGCGAACTGCAAACGTCCTATGGCTATCCATCGGAACGGGATTGACCGTGCTGCTGCTGGGTGCTGCCGCGACGCGACTTTGGCCCCAGGCATCCTCCAATTCGGCCCAGAATCCGACTGGGGAAGAAACGCTGGTAGTTCCTGAAACGCCGCAATCGGCTGTGTTTTCCCTGGCGACGCAGCCGCCCCAGCAGCGAGCCGCCCAACTGCAACTGCTGGCACAGGGCAAGCGATCTGACGATCAAAAGCGGGCGCGATTTCTGCTGGCCAGCGACCTGATTCAGCAGGGACAGGCCGCTGCTGCGGTTCCCTTTTTAGAAAGGCTGGATAAGGATTACTCGACGCTGGCGGCCTACGCCCTCAAGCGGCAGGCCCAAGCCCATGCTGCCGCTGGGGAAACCGACCAGGCGACGGAAGCCTGGCGCGCGCTGGCAGACCGCTTTGCCAAGAAGCCTGCCTCGGTGGAGGCACTGTATGAACTGGGCAAAGCTGACCCGCAATATTGGCAAAGGGCGATCGCCCGCTTTCCGGCACATCCGCGATCGCTCGAAATTGCCCAAACGCTGCTCAAGCAAGACCCCAAGCAGCCCGAGTTGCTGCTACAAATTGCCCGGTATGGCCACTATTTGCCAGAGGTCGGTGAATATCTCGACCGTCTGACCAAAGACCATGCCGACACGCTAAAGCCAGAAGACTGGGAGGCGATCGCCTTTCTGAACTGGGAAAAGCAGCGCTATGGCGAAGCGGGCAAAGCCTATGCCAAAGCACCCCGCACGCCGCTCAACGCCTACCGAGAAGGACGGGGCGCACAGCTAGCGGGCCGCCGCGACACCGCAATCACCGCCTACAACAAAGTCGTTGCCGAGTTTCCCGACTCGCCCGAAGCCCCCACCTCGCTACTGCGTCTGGCCCAGTTGGGGCGCGATCGCGCAGCAAAGCTCACCTATCTCGACCAGGTGATCAGCCAGTATCCCGACCGGGCAGGCGACGCGCTGCTAGAGAAATACAAACTGGTCAAGCCCGACGCAGCCCAGGCAACGCTGACGGCCCAGGTTGCCCAAATGCTCCTGGAAAGCCACAGCCAGACCGATGCCGCCGCCGAACTGCGCTGGATGCTGGCCGAAGAGAAGGCTGCCCAAGGCGATATCCAGGGCGCGTGGACTCTGGCGCGACAGGTGGCTCAGGAAAATCCCGACAGCCCTCTCGCCGCCGAAGCCGCCTTCTGGGTAGGCAAGTGGGCGCAACGGCTAGGACAGACCCAGGAAGCCTCCCAGGCCTACGAATATGTCCTCAGCCGCTATCCAGAGTCTTATTACGCCTGGCGATCGGCGACGATGCTGGGTTGGGACGTGGGCGACTTTACCACCGTGCGACAAAAGCTGCCGCCTGTCGCACTGCCCGCGACGCATCCGATGCCGCTGGCTGGCTCTGACACCCTAAAGGAACTGTACCAACTGGGACAATTTCAAGATGCCTGGGCGCTGTGGCAAACGGAATTTACCAATCGCCAGTCCCCGACGGTGGAAGAACAGTTTACCGACGGGCTGATCCGGCTGGGGGTAGGCGACAACCTGGAGGGCATTTTCCAGATCTCCAGCTTGGTGCGCCGCACCGAGCCAGAGGTGCAGCCCCAGATCCAGGCGCTACGGCAGCAGGGCGACTATTGGCGATCGCTCTTCCCGTTCCAGTTTGCCGAGCCGATTCAGCAGTGGTCGCAAACCATGCGGCTGAATCCGCTCTTGGTGACGGCGCTGATCCGCCAAGAGTCCCGCTTTGAGCGCAAGATCGTGTCCTCCGCCGGAGCCAAGGGGCTGATGCAACTGATGCCAGGAACCGCAAGCTGGGTGGCCAGCAAGCTGAACCAGCCGCAATATGACCTGGAAAACCCCGACGACAATATCAAGCTGGGCACCTGGTATCTCAACTACACCCACGAAACCTACAGCGACAACTCGCTGTTTGCTGTGGCCAGCTATAACGCCGGGCCAGGGGCGATCGCCCAGTGGATTGAGCGGTTTGGCTACAGCGACCCCGACCTATTCGTTGAGCAAATTCCCTACCCCGAAACCAAGGGCTACGTCGAAGCCGTCTTTTCCAACTACTGGAACTATCTGCGGCTCTACAATCCCGACGTATCCGCAAAGCTGGCCCGGCTTTCTAGCAGCCACCGCGCCGTCGCCGAGTCGCTGCCGTAGATCCCAAATTCTAGCAAACGGCTCTCCTGCCGCCATCCTGCTAATGCCCCTGGCGATCGCACCATCGCAGGGGCATTCCGCATTTTGGCGGATGCTGTTTTGGGCGATCGCCGATAGCAATACAGCCAAGTTTATGCATGTGGGTAAAAATGAGAGCAATCCAATCAGACGTTAGAGATGTTTTCAAGCCTTTACGCCTTGTCCGGTGTATTTAAAGTGCCTTTACCTGTTTTAGCGTTTGTGCCGCACGGTCACTGCTATCTGTGGGACCCGCGTCTGGTATGGCTGCATAGTCTGTCGGATGGACTGACGGCGCTGGCCTATTTCTCGATTCCAGTCGCGCTGGTCTACTTTGTGCAGCAGCGGCGAGATTTGCCCTATCCCTGGATGTTTCAGCTTTTTGGCGCGTTTATCGTGTTTTGCGGGCTGACGCATGTCATGGAGATCTGGACGCTCTGGCATCCCGACTATTGGGTATCGGGCGGGGTCAAGTCAGCAACAGCGATTGTTTCGCTGACCACTGCTGCCACCCTGATTCCCGTGATTCCCAGGGCGATCGCCCTGCCCAGCGCAGATGAGCTAAAACTCGCCAAGGCTAACCTGGAAGACCTGGTGCGCGATCGCACCCAATTACTTGAAGAATCACGCCAGCAATTCCAAAACCTGGTTGAAAACTCCCCCGATATCATCGAACGATTTGACCTAAACCTACGGCATCTCTACGTCAGCCCCTCTTTAACCCGCCTCACTGGCCTTTCCGCTGAGGCGTTTCTAGGCAAAAGCTGCCGCGATCTGGGGCTGGATGAAACCATGGTGAACACCTGGGAAGCCGCCACAAATCGCCTGCTGGCAACCGGAGAAAAGCAGATTATCGAGTTCTCGACTCCAACGCTAAAAGGAATCCGCACCTTTGAAATGGTCATTGCGCCAGAATGGGCCGAGTCGCGGGTGGGAGAACCGGGGGCAAAGATCGCCTCCGTCCTTTGCATCTCCAGAGACATCACCGAACGCAAACAAACCGAGCAGCAGCTACGCGACCTGTCCGATCGGCTCAGCCTCGCGTTGCAATCGGCCAAACTGGGCGTATGGGAATGGGACCCAACGAGTAATCAGGTCGTCTGGGATGATTGGATTTGCGAGCTTTACGGCGTTTCACCATCTAACCACCCCCGCCCCTTTTCCGAATGGGAACCCCTGGTGCATCCTGATGATTTTCCCCACTGCCAAGCCGAAGCGTGGCAGGCCCTACAAGATCCTACAGTGAACACTGGCGGGATCGAATTTCGCATTGTGCGACCCGACGGGTCTGTATGCTACATCGAGTCGTACTTCCTGGTGCAGCGGGAGGAAACGGGGCAGCCCAAACGCCTGGTCGGTGTCAACCTCGATATTACCGAGCGCAAGCGGGCCGAGGAAGCCCTCGCCGCCAGCGAACAGCAACTTTCGACGCTGATTAGCAATCTGCCGGGCTATGTCTACCGCGTGCAAAATGACCCCGACTATACGCCCCTCTTCATCAGCGCTGGTGTAGAAGCGGTGACGGGCTATCGCCAAGACGAGTATCTGGTTGAGCGCTCGATTTCCTGCGGTCAAGAGGTTCATCCCGACGACGCGGAATGGGTGTGGGCGCTGGTGCAACAAGCGGTGGGCGATCGCACGCCCTACGAATGCGAATATCGTATCCGGACTAAAACCGGTGAGGAACGCTGGGTCTGGGAGCGCGGCCGGGGAATTTATAACGACGCTGGAAACCTGGAATGGCTAGAAGGGTTTGTAACCAATATCAGCGATCGCAAAATCGCTGAAGCCGAGCTACGGGCCCAGAAAGAACTGTTGCAAATTACCCTCGACCATCTCCCGGTTATGGTCAGCGTGCATTCAGACACGGGCAACATTTTGCTGGTCAACCAGACTATTGAGCAGACCGTCGGCTGGACCCAAGCAGAACACTGGACCCGCGACGTACTGCGAGAGTGCTACCCCGATCCCGCAGACTATGACCGGGTGACTCGCCACATTGCAGCCGCCGACTCCACCTGGCAAGAGTTTCGGCTCCGAACCCGCGACGGCCGCATGATCGACACCGCCTGGACTCAAATTCCCCTGCCGGACGGTTGCAGCATCGGCATTGGGCAAGACATCACCGAACGCAAGCAAGCCGAAGCAGCCCGACTGCAAGCCGAAACCCTCCAGACCGAGCTAAAGCTACTGGAAACCGTCCTCGACTCCGTGCTAGCGGGCTATTGGGACTATAACCTCCGCAAGGGCACAAACTACTGGAGTCCAGGCCTAAAGCGGATGCTGGGCTACGCCGAAGACGAAATCCCTCACACGCTCGACAACTGGGAGCGGCAGATTTTGCCAGAAGACTTGCAAAAGGCAAAGGACTGCCTGGAGCGGCATGTCCGAAGTCGTGGGGCAGAGCCGTATTACAACGAAGTCCGCTATCGCCATAAGGATGGGTCAAGCGTCTGGGTCATCTGCGCGGGACAGGGCATCGAGTGGAGCGAGTCGGGCGAGTTGCTGCGGATGGTGGGCTGCCATGTCGATATCACCCAGCTCAAACACATCGAGGCCCAATTGCGAATCAGCGAGGGGCATTTGCAAGAAGCCCAGCGCATTGGCAACATCGGCAGTTGGGAGTTTGACGTTCAAACGGAACAAATCACCTGGTCAGAGCAGATATTTCACATCTTTCGGCGTGATCTGGCACTGGGAACGCCTGAGGATTTTGCAGCGTTCCAGCAGTTGGTTTACCCCAGCGACCGCGAGTTTTATGCCCAGACCGTGCAAACGCTAATCGCAACACACCAGCCCTATGACATTGAGCTTCGCATCTGCCGGGGGGACGGCTCGATTGGGTACGTTCAGGCGAGGGGCGAAGCGATGCTGAATGCGGCTGGCTGCTTGCGAAAGCTGAGGGGCACAGTGCTTGATATTACTGAGCGCAAGCTCGCTGAGGAAGAGCGTCGTCTATTGACCGATCGTCTGACGCTGGCGCTGAAAGCAGGGGAAATCGGCACTTGGGACTGGAATACGAACCATGAAATCACCTGGGATGACCGGATGTATGAAATCTATGGACTGCAACGGTTGCAGGCGTTGGGGCGGCCAGTGCAGTATCGAGAGTGGTGCGATCGCCTCCATCTTGACGATTTGGTTTCTACCGAAACTGCTTTGCAAGCCGCCCTGCTTGGCGAAGGCGACTATGACGTGGAGTTTCGCATTTGGCGCACTGACGGCGAATTGCGCTGGATCAAGGCCAACGGGATAGTGCAGCGCGATGCTCATGGAAACCCCATCAGCATGACAGGCATTAACTACGACATCACCAAACGCAAACGAGCCGAAGCTGAGATTTTGCAAAAGTCGATACAGCTTGAAGCCTCCAACCGAGAGCTAGAAGCCTTTGCCTATTCGGTGTCGCATGATCTGCGATCGCCCCTCCGCGCGATTGACGGCTTTAGCAGGGCGCTGCTGGAGGATTACGGTCATCAGTTTGACGACGAGGGCAGGGATTATTTCAACCGGATTCGGCACAATGTGCAGCGCATGGGAATGCTGATCGACGACCTGCTCAGCCTGTCGCGGGTGTCTCGCGCCGAGATGCGCCATGTCGCGGTCAACCTGAGTGCGATCGCCCAAGAGCTTCTGCAAGAGCTACAAACCGCCGAACCCGAACGTCAGATCGAGTGCATCATTGCCCCTGATGTCATCGTCTGGGCCGACCCCAGCCTGATGCGCGTCGTCCTCAGCAACCTGCTGCAAAATGCCTGGAAATTCACCAGCCACCATCCAACCGCGCGGATTGAATTTGGGATAATTAAACAAGACGAGCAGCCGACCTATTTCGTGCAAGACGATGGGGCTGGCTTTGACATGGCCTACTCATCCATGCTGTTTGGCGTGTTTCAGCGTCTTCACAACATGACTGAGTTTCCTGGCACGGGCATTGGACTGGCGACTGTCCAGCGCATTATCCATCGCCACGGTGGTCAGGTCTGGGCAGAGGCCGCAGTTGAGCAAGGAGCCACCTTTTATTTCACGCTTCCCACTCCCGTGCTTGAGGCGAGATTTGACCCATGACTTCTTTGCGCCCTATCCTCCTCGTCGAAGACAATCCAGATGACGAACGCCTGACGCTCCGAGCGTTGCGACGGGGCAATCTAGGCAATGAAATCTTGATTGCTCGGAACGGGGAAGAGGCCTTGAACCTGCTGTTTGGACTGGAAGTGCTGCCTTGTGTAGTGCTGCTCGACCTAAAGCTGCCCAAAATTGACGGCTTGGAGGTGCTGCGCCGCATTCGGACTGACGAGCGCACTCGCCTTCTGCCGGTCGTGATCTTGACCTCTTCTAGCGAAGATCGCGACATTATTGAAAGCTACAGCCTGGGAGCCAATAGCTACGTGCGAAAGCCCGTTGAGTTTGAGCAATTTACAGAAGCGGTACGCCAGTTGGGTTTATATTGGGCGCTCATTAATGAGCCACCCCCAGAAAGTTTGCCTGGGAGTTTGCCTGGGAGTTCGCGGGCATGAGTGAGCCACTGATTGTGCTGATGGTCGAAGATTCTGAAGACGATGCGCTGTTGGTGCTGCGGGCGCTGCGGCAAGACGGCTTTAGTGTGGTCTGGGAGCGCGTGCAAACGGCCGATCAGTTTCGGGCAGCGCTAGAGTCTCGCAGTTGGGACGTAGTAATTTCAGACTATCGGTTGCCAGGGTTTGACGCACCCGCAGCGCTGAGTATTCTTCAGCAAAGCGGGATGGATTTGCCGTTTATCGTGGTATCGGGCACTGTTGGTGAACTGACGGCAGTGGCCATGATGAAAGCCGGGGCGCACGACTATCTCATGAAAGAGAACCTGACCCGATTGCCAGAGGCCGTGCGGCGCGAGGTACGAGAAGCACAAATTCGGGCGGAGCGGCGGCAGGCAGAAATTCAACTGCGACAAACGGCAGAGCGAGAACAGGTGATACGGACGGTGACGGAGCGCATTCGGCGATCGCTCGATTTGGACGAAATTTTGTCTGCGACTGTTACCGAGGTGCGCCAACTGCTACAAACCGATCGCGTGGTTTTGTTTCAAATAGATGCTGACAAACAGGGTCATGTGGTGCAGGAGTCAGTCGCTCCTGGCTGGCAAGCACTTTTGGGGCAAGATATCCACGACCCCTGCTTTTATGAAAACTACATCCAGCGCTATTCTCAGGGACGCACTTGGGCGATCGCCGATATAGACGACGGCACGATTCAGCCTTGCCATGCTGAGTTTTTGCGCCAGTTTCAAGTGCAAGCCAGTTTGATTGTGCCGATTCTCCAGCCAGACGATCTTTGGGGTCTGCTGATCGCGCATCACTGCGCCAAGCCTAGACACTGGAAACCGGACGAAATTCAGCTTTTGAAGCATCTTGCCGACCAAGTGGCGATCGCCATCCAGCAGGCCGACCTCTATCGCCAGACCCAGCTAGAACTGGCAGAACGGCAGCGAGCCGAAGCCGCCCTGCAACAGCTAAATCAAGAGCTAGAGCAGCGCGTGCAAGAGCGCACCCAGGCCTTGCAACAGCAGGCTGAGCAAGAGCGGTTGCTGCGGCTGATTGTGCAAAATATTCACCGATCGCTCAACTTGGACGAGATTTTGGCAACCGTGCTAGACGAAACCCGACACACGCTTCAGGTCGATCGAGTAACGGTTTACCAGTTTGCACCCGACTGGAGCGGTCGGTTTGTGGCAGAGGCGGTGGGGGAGGAATGGTCACCCCTAGTCGCAGAGGGCGTGCAGACTGTATGGGAAGATACCCACTTGCAGGAAACCGAGGGCGGACGCTACCGCAACGGCGAAACCTTTGCTGTCAGCGATATTTATCAGGCTGGGCACACGGATTGTCATGTCGAGATCCTGGCCCAGTTTCAGGTGCGGGCCTATGCGATCGCCCCCATTTTCCTGGACGAACAGCTTTGGGGACTGCTGGCGATTTATCAGAACACGGGGCCCCGCGACTGGCAAGCCTGGGAACTGCGGCTGCTGCAACAAATTAGCCTACAAACGGCGATCGCCCTGCGTCAATCCAACCTGTACCAAACCGCCCAAGCCCAGGTCGCCGAACTCGAAAAGCTACATCAAATCAAAGACGACTTTCTCAGCACCGTGTCTCACGAACTGCGATCGCCCATGACCAATATCAAAATGGCGATCCAAATGGTCGAAGTGCTGTTAGAACAACACCAAATTCACGACGAACGCCTGACACGCTATCTCCAAATCCTGGAAGAGGAATGCTCCCAGGAACTAAACCTGATTAACGATTTACTCGATTTGCAGCGCCTAGAAGCAGGCGTGCAATCCATCGAGATGGAAAGCGTCGATCTCAACTATTGGCTGCCGTCGATCATTGAACCCTTCGAGGCGCGAATTCAAGAGCAGCACCAAAGCTTGAAAATCAACCTACCGCAAAATCTACCGTCTATCACTACCGATCTAAACGGGTTTAAGCGCATTGTGATGGAACTGTTGCACAACGCCTGCAAGTACACACCACCGAATGAACAAATCACGCTAACGGCCCACATTTTGGATGGAATGTTGAGTATCCAGGTGAGCAATTCAGGAATTGATTTGCCCGCCGAAGAACTACCGCGCCTGTTTGAAAAGTTCTATCGTGTGTCCAGAGTCGATCGCTGGAATCGCGGCGGCACTGGGCTAGGACTGGCACTGGTCAAGCGCTTGGTAGAGTATCTGCAGGGTTCGATTCAGGTAGAAAGCGCCAACGCCCTCACCAGCTTCACGATTCGGCTACCGATCCAGCCTAAATCTGAAATTGCTGATTTCCCCAATCCTTGACTAGCAAGTCAAAATCCAAAATCGATATCACAGCAGATGCAGGATATAGGCCTGTCGCAGCCGCCGCACGATTTCTCGCCGCACTTCATTCGTCACTCGGTTGCCGCGAAACCAGTGTTCTAGCTTGATATTATCCACGTAGAATCGAATAGTAAACTGCATCGCATTGCCCTGAATATCCGTCATGCGAACCTGGGGTTCTTTCCAGATGGTTTGCGATTCCTTAAAGTTGTCTCGTAGCCAGGTCAAAAAGCTATAGGTATAGTTGTCTAATCGAGTTTCGTCCTGACCAGAAGACATTAGCTTTTGATGCAATCGCCCCAGTTTCAGCTTCAGGACTTCAATTTTTTGCTCCCATTCTTGCGGCAAGAGTTGTTCATCCTCCGGTGTAAGATCGGGATCTTTTAGCCACGCTTGATACAGCGCTCGAATCAGTCCAATCGTGGTATTCGTGAGCAGGGTTTCGGGTTCTTCTTGGAGATGCGATCGCCCTTTTTTCTCAGGGCGATCGCCCACCAACCGCAGACCAAACAGACTTAAAATCGTCTGAAAATCGCCCGCCAAATTTCTCAACTCCTCTTTCCGCAGTCCCCCTTTTTCTAAGAGGCGGATGTTGGCAACCAGTGCTTCCAGCTTTGATTCCACAAGCTGAAGCTGATCATTCAGCTTTTTATAGGCCAGCAAGCGCAACCGACCTGCCTCTACTTTAGAAATTTCACCGTCTTCTGCCTGCTTTAACCCAAAAAAGGAATCCAGACACCGCAGTTTCTCATCTAAATCTCCCAGAATATCGGGATGTCCATTCACAATTTCTGACAGGATGTTGGTTGTTGCTACGGGGTCAGCATCGACCCGCACAGACACGTTCAGCGAATAGGCATAGTGCGGCGTAGGGCGGCTCAGGTTAACAATGTCTCGCTTTTCTAGCTCAGCGTTTGGAATATACACTTCGCAGTAATTATCAATCACATAGAGATGCGTCACGCGCAGCCCTACTTTCTTGATTACAGCCGTAGAACCATCCGGCAAGCGCACCATGTCGCCAAATTGAAACGGCGTATCGATGAGCAGCACCAGTCCGCTAAAAAAGTTAGCCAGAATATCTTTGAGCGCAAAGCCCAGGACAAAGGTAATACCGCCAAAGGCAACCCAAAGCCCCGTTAAATCAATCCCCAAACTTTGCAGGAAAAAGAACGCCCCAAACACATAAATTAGGGGCGGAATGATGGTTTCTAAAATTGGAATAAGGACATCATCCCAGGCGGCTTCGGTTTTTTCGGCAAAGCCTTTCAGGTAATAGACCGCTGCCTGAGTGAACAACTGCCCCACCAAAAAGGTGAAGGCGGCGACCAGCAGGGCCGCGCAGAATCTCCCCAGCCACAGCAGCGCCGTGCTGGGTGCCAGAAAATTCAGCGCCAGCCGCAGACTGCCAAAGACCAGAATGATCAGGGTCGGAACTCGTGCCAAGTTGAGAATGGCAATGCCCAGTTCAAATTCGAGGCGGCGAAAAAACGACCGCAGCACGACAAACACTAGCCCATAGAGAGCCGCAGCCAGTCCCGCCAGCAGTGCCAGCGTCCCCAGGAAGGCGATCGCCTGTTCGGGGGTGGGCGGCACAAACGGCGGCAAAACTGGCGTAGGGCTGGGGACGGATGGCGCAGACGCTTGGGCAAAAAGTGGGGCAGATAGCCAGGGCACGGCGCAAAACACAGGGGGCGATCGCAATAGCGTCTCTGAGACGGCTCGAAGGATTATTCCTCAGGGTACAGCCTTTTTGAAGCGAGTGAGCAGCGCAGTTGGTCAAGAAACCCTGGTCGCTTCGGGGCAGCGCACCTCAACCCCACACGGAGATGTCGCAACTCGGGAGCGCACGAGTTCAAACCCCATGTCTGCCAGTCATGCGGCCGTCAGCATAGACTGCGACAAAATTTCTTGATAGAAACCCTGTAACTGTCGCGTGGCTGCGGCCCAACCCCAGCGCTCGGCCTCCTGACGAGCGTTTTGACGGAGCTGATCCCGCTCGGCGGCGTTGCTCAAAAGGCGTTCTGTAGCGGCGATCGCCCCCCGGTCATCCGCCGGGTCAAACAGATAGCCGTTCACGCCATCGGTCACGATATCGGGAATGCCGCCCGCATTCGCCGCAATCACCGGGCAGCCCGCCGCCATCGCCTCCAGCAGCACCAGACCCAGCGTCTCCGTCCGCGACGGGAAAATAAACGCATCCGCAGAGGCAAATGCAGCTCCCAGCGTTTTGCCCGTCATATAGCCTGCAAAGAAAGTCGGCGTACCTTCAAAAATTTTCTCCAGGTCGGCGCGATAGGGCCCGTCGCCCACGAGCGCCAGCCGCGCATTGGGAATTGCCTCCAGCACGGGTTTAATGCGGTCGATTTCCTTCTCCGCCGAAAGGCGACCCACATACAGCAGCAGCGGCGCGTCGGGGTGGTCCTGGGTCAAGTGCGATCGCATTTCGGCACTGGCCAGCGACGGGTCAAATAGCTCCACATCTACGCCCTTTTGCCAGACGTGAACCCGCTCTACACCGTGGCTCTCCAGCGCCTCCTGCATGGCCGTCGAAGTCACCAGGTTAATCACCGCCTGATTGTGCATCAGCTTCAGCAGCTCCCACAGCACGCCCTCAAGCATCCCCAGCCCATAATGCTCCAGATACTTCGGCAAGTGCGTATGATACGACGCTACCAGCGGAATCCCCAGCGACTTGGCGTAATACAGCCCGCCCACGCCCAGCACTGCCGGATTCACAATGTGGATCAGATCTGGCTTGAATAGCTCCAGCTCTCGCCGAATTGACGGGCGGGGCAGCGCCAGCTTTAGCTCCGGATACAGCGGCAGCGGAAACCCCGGAATCCCGTTAATTCGTGCCCCCTTATACTCACTCAGCCCGCCCTCCGGCGAAAACACCAGCACCTGATCGCCCATCCGCTGGAGATGATCCACCGTGTGGCTCAGGCGCGTCACAATGCCATCAACTTTGGGCAAAAACGTTTCGGTAAAGAGGGCAATACGCATAGGGTGGGGGACGTAGAGAGCAATGGAAAGTACTGACTTGAGGAGGTTTCAGAAGCCAGGAATCAGGGGTTACTGAATAGCTAACGCCTGATTCCTGATCCTCAAACCTATCCTTTCCACTTCACCTTTGGCAGGATCTCCTTCTCATCGACGCGGTGCTTATACTTCATGGCAAAGTTCAGCAGCGAGTCGAGCAGCGAGTCAGACAGATAGTGCGGTTGCAGACCCAAATCCAGCAGCTTGGTGTTCTTGGCGTTGAAGTAGTGTTCTTCCTTTTCAACGCGAGGATTTTCCAAGTGGTCTACCTGAACCTTCAACCCCAGTGCTGTGCCCGCCTTTTGCACCATGTTGGCCAAGTCGCCGACGCTAAATAGCTCGGTGAACTGGTTGAACACGCGAAACTCGCCCGGTTCTGCCGGATTGTTGCAGGCGATCTCGATACAGCGCACCGTATCGCGAATGTCGAGCAGCCCGCGGGTTTGTCCACCCTTGCCATAGACCGTCAGCGGATGCCCGATTGCCGCCTGGATGCAGAAGCGGTTGAGCGCGGTGCCAAACACGCCGTCATAGTCGAGGCGGTTAATCAGCAGTTCGTCCATGCCCGTTTCTTCGGTTAGCACGCCATAAACGATGCCCTGGTTCAGGTCGGTGGCGCGTAGTCCCCAAATCTTGCAGGCAAAGTGGATGTTGTGCGAATCATGCACTTTGCTGAGGTGATAGAAGGAACCGGGCTGCTTGGGATAGGGCAGCGTGTCTTTGCGGCCGTTGTGTTCGATGGTGATGTAGCCCTCTTCGATGTCGATGTTGGGCGTGCCATATTCACCCATCGTGCCCAGCTTGACGAGATGGGCATCGGGGAAATGCTCGCGCATCACGTAGAGCAGATTGAGCGTGCCCACGACGTTGTTCACCTGGGTCAGCACGGCGTGTTCCCGGTCGATCATCGAGAAGGGAGCCGATCGCTGTTCGCCAAAGTGAACAATCGAGTCGGGCTGGAACTGGAGCATCGAATTTTTCAGAAATTCGTAGTTGCACAGGTCGCCCACAAACAGGTCGATTGCTTTGCCTGTCAGGTCTTTCCAGCGCTTCAGCCGGGTTTGGATGGGCGCGATCGGGGTGAGGGTGTCGATGCAAAGCTCGTTGTCCCAATGCCGCCGAACGAGGCTGTCCAGAATGGCCACCTCATGTCCCCGATTCGAGAGGTGGAGCGCTGTTGCCCACCCACAATATCCATCGCCACCAATGACTAAAACTCTCATTGCTCAAATTCCGCTTGCCGATACTCCGGTAATTTACCAGTTTTGGGGGCACACTAAAACATTTAGCCGCATTTCAGTTTTCAGAAGCCGCTGTTTACATTCAATCTACTCATGGTTAAGATGAGCCTCCTTTTTTGTATCTCTCAATACCATTCATTACACTGGATCTATAGACCAGTGAATCGAGTGAATCACTCAGGAGGGCTGAGACGATGAGAAAGCTAAACGGCTCGTCTTGGACAACCCAGCGGTTTGTGCAGTTGAGTCAAGACCTTGGTAAAGCCTTTGGGCTGGGTCTGGACTCCGCAGAAGTGAATAGCCACAACGATGAATGGACCCCAGAGAAGCTGACTGAGTTCAGCAAGAGCCTGTCTCGCGCTTTCTTGCCTTAGCAGCCTGCTGAAAAAGCGCTGCTAGAGAAGCGAGGGTGGGCTTTGCAAGAGCGAAAGCTGGCTTTCGGGCGGCGTATAGCCCAGGTGCCGCCAGGCCGTAGGGGTAGCAACGCGGCCGCGGGGGGTGCGATTGAGGTAGCCGATCTGCATCAGGTAGGGTTCGTAAACTTCTTCAATGGTCTGGGCATCTTCGCCTGTGGCGGCGGCCAGTGTTTCGAGTCCGACAGGGCCGCCGCCATAGTTTTCGATGATCACCGTCAGCATCCGGCGATCGGTCCAGTCCAGTCCGCAAGGGTCTACGTTGAAGAGTTCCAGCGCTTCGGCGGCGATCGCCCCATGCACGGCCGCGCCGCCGGCCTTCACCTCAACGTAATCGCGCACTCGGCGCAGCAGGCGATTGGCAATGCGGGGTGTACCGCGCGATCGCCGGGCAATTTCCGCTGCGCCATCGGGCGTAATCGGCGTGTTGAGAATCTCCGCCGCCCGCAGAACGATTTGCTGAAGCTCGTCCACTTCGTAAAATCGCAAGCGCTGCACCAGCCCAAAGCGATCGCGCAGCGGTGAGGTCAGCGCTCCGACTCGCGTCGTCGCGCCGACCAGCGTAAATTTTTGCAACGGCAGGCTGCGGGTGCGGGCGCTCTGTCCCTTGCCGATGGTGATGTCGATGCGGGCATCTTCCATCGCCGGATAGAGGATTTCCTCGGTAACGCGGGGCAAGCGGTGAATTTCGTCGATAAACAGAATGTCCCCTGGCTTCAGGTTTATCAATAGCCCCACGATGTCTCGCGGCCGCTCTAGCGCGGGGGCAGTGGTAATTTTGCAGTCTACGCCCATTTCTGCCGCCAAAATCAGCGACATCGTGGTTTTGCCCAGCCCCGGCGGCCCATAGAGCAACAGGTGATCGAGCGACTCGTTTCGCGCCTTGGCGGCCTGAATGGCGATCGCCAGCACTTCCTTCAAATCTTTTTGCCCAATGTATTCTGCCAATCGCTGGGGGCGAATCCGCTCCTCTGGCTTGCCTGTGTCTTCTGGCTGGCGATCGGGCGTGAGCAGCTTTTCGTCCGCAGCAGGCGATTTGGGCGATCGCCCTACCAAAGGCAGCCCATCCCGACCCGATTCAGAATCCTCAGGCTCCAGAGGGGGCTGTTTTGAGGAAATAATCGCCATTGCCCAACCTGCTCCTAACCTGTTTACAGCGGCTACAATCGTTTGATCTGATGCCTCTGTACTAGATGCTTCTGTACTATAGTTAAACTTTAGTTGAACTTTGCGCGAGTCGTGCAACTTTTGCAAAACCTCAAGGTGATTTCCGGCGGGCAAACAGGGGTCGATCGGGCGGCCCTGGATGGGGCGATCGCCCACGGGTTAGCCTACGGCGGCTGGTGTCCCCAGGGCGGCTGGGCCGAAGATTTTCCCACACCGCCGGGACTGCTGGCCCACTATCCCCACCTGCAAGAAACACCCAGCCCCGACCCCGCCCAGCGCACCAAATGGAACGTGCGAGACAGCACTGCAACGCTGATTTTGGTGCGTGGCGAAGACGGGCAACGCTCCGCCGGAACCCAACTGACGCAGGCGATCGCCACCCACCTGGGAAAGCCCCTGCGAATCA
Organism: Thermoleptolyngbya sp. C42_A2020_037; assembly: GCF_015272455.1. NCBI lineage: Bacteria > Bacillati > Cyanobacteriota > Cyanophyceae > Oculatellales > Oculatellaceae > Thermoleptolyngbya > Thermoleptolyngbya sp. C42_A2020_037. The sequence continues at coordinate 26,450 of NZ_JACYLP010000056.1, read as the reverse complement.
TCCAGTTAAACGAGGCGATCGCCCTCGCCTCTCTCCGCGCATGGCTGCAAACCCTGACCCAAAACGCCATCCTAAACATCGCCGGCCCCAGAGAAAGCGAATCCCCCGGCATCTACGCGATCGCCCACAAAACCCTGACCCAGGCATGGAGCAGAAGCCTAACAAAATAAAAAGCCCCTCTTCGTTCTTCTTTTTTCCCTCTTCGTTCTTCTTTTTTCCCCCTCACTCCTCCACCCGATACCCCAACTCCGACAACCGACTACGCGACTGTCGCCACTTGGGCTGCACTTTCACAAACAGTTCCAGGTACACCTTGCCCAGGATCAGTTTTTGGATTTGTTCGCGGGCCGCAGTGCCGATCGCCCGAATCATGCTGCCGTCCTTGCCAATCAGAATGCCTTTTTGCGAGTTGCGCTCAACGTGAATCGTGGCAAGAATGCGGGTGATGTCGGGGTCTTCGTCTACGCGGTCAATGGCGATCGCCACCGAATGGGGCACTTCATCGCGGGTCAGCGCCAAAACCTGCTCGCGAATTAGCTCGCCCATGATGAAGCGTTCGGGCTGGTCGGTCACTAAATCCGGCGGATAGTAGTAGGGGCCGGGGTCGAGCCGCTGGATTAGCTGGGCTTGCAGCGCCTCCAATCCCTCGCCTGTCAGGGCGGAAAACTTGGCCAGTTCCCAGTTTTGAGATTCGGCCAGGGCGCGATAGCTGTCGTCAATGTCGGGGCGATCGCTCGGCTGGCGGTCTGCCTTGTTGATGCCCAGCAGCACGGGCGTTTCGGCGCGTTCCAGCAGCTCAGCAATAAAGCGATCGCCCCCGCCCAGTTCCGCCGAGGCATCCACCACAAACAGCACCAAATCGACCGAGCTAATAGCCATCCGCGCATTCTGCACCAGCACGCGGCCCAGTTCGTGATGCGGCTTGTGGATACCGGGCGTGTCTACAAAAATGATTTGCGCGTCGGGCGTGGTGAGGATACCCCGCAGCCGATTGCGCGTGGTCTGAGCAACCGGTGAGGTGATGGCAATTTTTTGCCCCACCAGCTGATTCATCAGGGTCGATTTGCCTACGTTGGGGCGGCCCACAATGCCCACAAAGCCGGATCGGAAGCCGTCGGGCGCAGCCGGAATCAGAGACTCGCTGCGACTATCGGGTAAGAAATCGTCGGATGAGGAATCGTCAGACCGGTCGGACATTTCTCTCTCTGGGTGCAGTAAACAGGTTGCTCGTGGTCACCCCTGCATTATCTTGCACGATGGCGATCAAATCACTGCCCAGGAAGATCGCCGTATCTCGACTGGAGCCGCCGATCAGGTTGCGGCTATTGTCCAGCCGGTAGCTGGCGGGGTTGCCCCGCACCTGGATTTTGTCGCCCTGTGCCTGCGAAAAGTCGCCAATAATCGCGTAGCCAGAACCCAGGTAAAACACCCCTTCTCGGCGTGTACCTAGCACGAAGGTATCGGCTCCTGCCCCACCAAACAGGCGATCGCGCTCGGTACTCACGCCGCCATAGCCAATCAGCACATCGTTGCCGTCTTCGCCAGAGAGCAAGTCATTGCCGCGATCGCCCCACAGCCGATCGTTGCCCTGCTGCCCATATAGCTCGTCGTCACCGTCGCCGCCCGATAGTTGGTCGTTGCCCGTGGCTCCAAACAGGCGATCGTTGCCGCCTCTGCCCAGCAGTGTGTCATTGCCCGCCAGCCCCGACAGCACGTTGCCGCGCCCGTTGCCCTCGATCCGGTTATTCAGCCGATTGCCCGTGCCAAACTGGGCGCTGCCGTACAGCGTCAGGTTTTCAAACAGCAGCGACTTTAGCTCATAATCGAGCGGAATAACAATCGTGTCGATGCCACCGCCTCTGGGTGGTTCGACAATTTTGAAGCGGTAGCTGCTGACTAAATAGGTATCGTTACCGCGCCCGCCATATAGCTGGTCATAGCCTGGGCCGCCCACCAGCAGGTCGTTTCCGTCTGCGCCAAAGAGGCGATCGTTGCCGCTGCCGCCATATAGCTTGTCGTCGCCTCCAAACCCTTCTAAAACGTCGTTTCCTTCGTACCCAAAGAGTTCATTGGCCAGTGCATTGCCCTGGATCAAGTTGTTTTCGCTGTTCCCTTCACCGCGTATCCCTGCAATCAGTTGCAGGTTCTCAACGTAATCCGTCAGGCGGTAATCTACGTATGCAAAAACAATATCAGTGCCTTCGTTTGGCAATTCAAAAACGATATCACCGTCGCGGATGATATAGGTGTCGTTTCCCTGTCCTCCAACGAGGGTGTCAAAGCCCGCGCCCCCGTCTATCAAGTCGTTTCCAGGAGTGCCGATGAGCAGGTCATCGGTATCAGTGCCAAGGATAGGGATGATCATTATTTACGGAGTCCCAATAGCAATCTCTCCCAAATTTATCAACCGGTTTTGGGCGAATGTGTTAGGAAACCGTAAATTCTCGGAGGATTCGTGTTTGTTTTGTCCTAATTTTTCCTTTTTCAATCGGGATGAGACGGGGCGGAGCCGTCCTGCATTGCTCCCAGCGCCTTGCTAAGAGTCAAGCCTCTATGGTGAAATCAAGCCTCTGTGGTGGTCTGCGCCCGCTGTTGCCCGTGCAGATGAGCTTCCAGCTTGCCGCCTGCCAGATAGATGGCACGGATGTCGTCTGGTAGTGCGGTTTCCAGGCGTTCGTACCCGGCTTGCAGTTGCGCCTTTACGCCCGCAGCGGTGATGTGTTCGCCTTCTGCCTGGAGGTAGGCGGCGATGCGTGGTTCGCTCCAGCGGAAGGTCTGCGCCATCACGATCATCAGCCGTTGGGATGGAGAAACCTGGTCGAGCGATCGCTCGACATAGCATTGCAGCGGCGGCGGCGATGCTTCCAGCGAATAGTGAATGTCTTCGGCAGGGGGCAGTTCTGCCTGATTAATGCACAGAGCCGTGACGTTGATAATCCAGGATTGCAGCGTTACACCGGGGGTGCTGAGATCCAACCCCAGCAGTTCGTGAAACAGGTGTCGCCAGGTGATGGAGAAGAGATAGTCGGCTTGCACGGGCGATCGTGCAGAGTGGCGAATCAGTGTGTACACCAGCGGGCTATAGCGACAATAAAGCGCAGTAAAGTATTGCCCAGCATCGGGATGCCGCTGGAGCAGCGTCAACAACTCCTGATCGCTATAGTGCGAAAGGGACTTAACTAAAGGATGATTGGCTTCCGGCAGAGAAGGCGTTTGCATAGGCGTTTCTTTTCGGCTTTCTGGTGGTTGTCTTTGGAGGCTTGTTTAGTAGCTCCCAATCATAACCACTGCACCCTGGGATGGAAGCCCCTGACAACAAAAATCTAAGAAAAACTTCAAAAATCTGGCGCAATAATTTGGCTTCCCTATCACCACACCAGAAATTTGTCATAGCTTGTCATGGGCTAGAGGGGGCTTGGAAATGAACCTGTACCGTATACTAAACGCAGGTGTTAAGGATCATTACCTTGGTACTGTTGTTTGAAAGACCAATCGCCCTTTAGTGAAGTCGCAGGACGTATGAGTTCGGGAATTGACCTGCAAGGCAGCTTTATTCAAGCGTTGATGGACTTGGGCTTGTCGCCCGGTGTCGCCAAGACCATTTGGATTCCCTTGCCAATGGTGCTGATTGTCGGCGCAGTGACGGTGTTGGCGCTCGTGGCTACTTGGCTGGAGCGGAAGGTGTCGGCGGCAGCTCAGCAGCGGATTGGCCCAGAGTATGCTGGCCCGCTGGGGATGCTGATTCCGGCGGCAGACGTAGTTAAGCTGCTCTTTAAAGAAGACATTCTGCCTGCCAAGACTGACCCCTGGCTGTTTGCGATCGCCCCGCTGCTGGTCTTTATCCCGGTGTTCCTGTCCTACCTGATCGTCCCCTTTGGTCAAAACCTGCTGATCAGTGACTTGGGTATTGGTATCTTTTTGTGGATTGCGCTGTCGAGCATTGCCCCCATTGGGCTGCTGATGGCGGGCTATGCGTCTAACAATAAGTATTCGCTGATTGGCGGGTTGCGGGCTGCGGCACAGTCGATTAGCTATGAGTTGCCGCTGGCGCTGTCGGTATTGGCGATCGCCATGATGTCCAACTCCCTCAGCACGGTAGATATCGTGCAGGGGCAGTCCGATTACGGCATTCTTGGCTGGAACCTCTGGCGGCAGCCCGTGGGCTTCGTCATCTTCTGGATTGCGGCGCTGGCCGAGTGTGAACGGATGCCCTTCGACCTGCCAGAAGCCGAAGAAGAAATCGTCGCAGGTTATCAGACTGAATACAGCGCCGTAAAGTTCATGCTGTTCTACGCGGGTTCCTATGCCAACTTGGTGCTGTCGGCGCTACTGGCTTCGGTGCTGTATCTAGGTGGCTGGGAGTCCCCCGTATCCGTAAGTTGGCTAGCCGGTTTGATCGGGGTCAGCGAGTCTACGCCCTGGCTCCAAGTCATCACCGCCAGTCTCGGCATTGTGATGACGCTGTTCAAGGCTTACCTGTTTATCTTCCTAGCAATCCTCCTGCGCTGGACGGTGCCCCGCGTCCGCATCGACCAACTGCTCGACCTGGGCTGGAAGTTTCTGCTGCCCGTATCGCTGGTTAACCTGCTGCTGACGGCTGGGCTAAAACTGGTGTTTCCAGTGGCCTTCGGCGGCTAAGGTTTAACTCCAAAGACCATTCGTTCTTCAACCTCCCTCCCCCTCCTTCCTATGCTGAAATTTCTCAAGCAAGTCTCTGACTACACCAAGGAAGCAGTTCAGGCAGCCAAATACATCGGCCAGGGCTTGTCGGTCACCTTTGACCACATGCATCGTCGCCCGATTACGGTGCAATATCCCTATGAGAAACTGATTCCTTCGGAGCGCTTCCGCGGCCGCATCCACTTCGAGTTTGACAAGTGCATCGCCTGCGAAGTCTGTGTGCGGGTGTGCCCCATCAACCTGCCCGTGGTGGACTGGGAATTTAACAAGGAAACCAAGAAGAAAAAGCTGAACCACTACAGCATCGACTTCGGTGTGTGTATCTTCTGCGGCAACTGCGTGGAATATTGCCCCACCAACTGTCTGTCGATGACCGAAGAATACGAGCTTGCGACCTACGATCGCCACGAATTGAACTACGACAACGTGGCCCTGGGTCGCCTGCCCTACAAGGTGACGCAAGACCCAATGGTGACCCCGCTGCGGGAGTTGGGCTACCTGCCCAAGGGTGTGATGGAGCCGCACGACCTGCCCGCCGGGTCGCGCCGTGCTGGCAAGCTGCCCGAAGAAATTCTCGACGAAGCCCAGCCTGCGGAAGCTGCACCCGAAGCCTAGTGGATGGTTCCACGGGTGTTCCTAGGCAACCCGCTTGATCCGTACCCTCGACCTTTCCTCTTCTCGTTCAGGAGACCGACTGTGAATCTGGCAGATGGCGTTCAACTGGTTTCTTTGATTGTGCTGGCGGCAATGATGATAGCGGCGGCACTGGGCGTAGTGCTGCTAGACAACATTGTGTACTCAGCCTTTTTGCTGGGTCTGGTGTTTATCAGCATTTCCGGGCTATACATTCTGCTGAATGCCGGATTCGTGGCGGCGGCACAAATCTTGATTTACGTCGGTGCGGTAAACGTGCTGATTCTGTTCGGCATCATGCTCGTGAACAAGCGCCAGGATTTTGCACCCGTGCAGAAGGCGTGGCTAGGGAAAGCGGCGACGGGTGCAGTATGCGCCGGGCTGTTTGGGCTGCTGGCAACGATGATTGTGGCAACGCCCTGGGGACTTTCGGACGCGCCGATTGCCGGAGACGAAGCGCTGGTGACCATCGGGCTGCATTTCTTCAGCGATTTCCTGCTGCCGTTTGAACTGGCATCGGTGCTGCTGCTGATGGCGCTGATTGGGGCGATCGTGATTGCCCGCCGCGAGTTCCTGCCCGAAGAAGCGACAACCGAAGACGGCCCGCGAACCTCGCTGACCCTCCCCGAACGCCCCCGTGAACTCACTGGAACCAGTTCTAGAGAATAGGTCTTCCCCATTTCTACCCGACATCCTAACCCTTGACCTCTGACCCTTGATCCCCGACCTATGCAGCTTCAGTATTTTCTCCTACTCGCCGCCGCTCTGTTTTGCATTGGCATCTATGGCCTGGTCACCAGCCGCAACGCCATTCGTGTGCTGATGTCGATTGAACTGCTGCTCAACTCCGTCAACCTCAACCTGATGGCGTTTTCCAACTCTCTCGACCCCAGCGCGGTCAAGGGGCAAGTGTTTACAGTATTTGTGATTGCGATCGCCGCTGCGGAGGCGGCCGTGGGTCTTGCCATCGTGCTGTCCATTTACCGAAATCGCGATACGGTGGATATGGAGCAATTTAATCTGCTGAAGTGGTAGCAGATTGAGACGGCGATCGGGTGGAGCTAAAGCAAGTCATCATTATTCACAAATCGGGAAATGCCCTGAGCCAAAAGTGGGCTGAGCGCTGTGCAAAGGAACTAGAGGCGCGGGGCTGTCGCGTGTTGATGGGGCCGAGCGGCCCAAGGGACAATCCCTATCCAGTATTTTTGGCTTCTGTTTCTCAGCCGATTGATCTGGCGCTGGTGCTGGGAGGTGACGGCACGGCGCTGGGTGCAGCGCGGCATCTAGCAGACGAAGGCATTCCCATCCTGGCGGTGAACGTGGGTGGACACCTGGGCTTTTTGACTGAGCCGCTGGATTTTTTGAGTGAAGATTCGCAGCAGGTGTGGGAGCGGCTGACGAGCGATCGCTTTGCGGTACAGCGGCGGATGATGCTGCAAGCGACGACCTACGAAGGCAACCGCACCAACCTGGAGCCAATGAGCGATCGCTTCTTTGCGCTCAACGAAATGTGTGTCAAGCCTGCCTCGGCCGACCGCATGGTGACCTCAATCCTGGAAATGGAGATCGATGGCGAGGTGGTGGATCAGTACCAGGGTGACGGGCTGATTGTGGCTACACCGACGGGTTCCACCTGCTACACCCTAGCGGCAAACGGGTCAATTATTCATCCTGGTATGGAGGCGATCGCCGTCACGCCCATCTGCCCCCTCAGCCTCTCCAGTCGCTCCATTGTGCTGCCCGCTGGGTCAGTCGTTAGCATCTGGCCCCTATCTGACCCTGACATGACAACCAAACTCTGGATGGACGGCGTGCTGGCCACTTCCATCTGGCCGGGTCAGCGTGTCGATATTCGCATGGCAGAACGCCCCGCCCAGTTTATTATCCTGCAAGAAAATTATTCCTATTACCAAACCCTGCGCGAAAAGCTCCAGTGGGCCGGAACGCTCGTCCGCTACAGTAATAACCACCGAAATTAGGAGTCAGGAATCAGCCTCAAATCAAAAGGCTTTAATCTTTTAGACATTTGGATTGGCAATCCAAAATCGCCCATCCGAAATCCAAAACTAACTTGCCGCTAAGCAATCAGGGCTTCCAGAAGGCTTGTGCCGACATAGATATAGAAACCAACAAGCACGGCCGCAGCAGGAACCAGCGCCAGGAAAAAGTGGAAGTAGTCGATCTTGGTGAGTCCAATGGCGTAGCTCACGACATCCTGACCCAGCAGCATGATCAGCGCCATATAGAGGACGCTGTGATGTCCTTTTAGGCGGGCCACAAACGCATCCAGTTCGTCAATTTCATCTTTGCCTACCAGACGCACTGCAACCCGGCGACCGTAGCGACGGGAAATCCAGTAGTTGATACTGCATCCAATGAGAGATGCGATAAAGCTCAGCACAAAGGCGCTTTCTTTGCCAAACAGCGCTCCGCCTGCGATAAAGATGGAACTGCCGCTGAGCGGGGCAGCAATCAAGCTCGCCGCACAGACGACCGTGAACAGGAGCGGTGCCCAGGGGCCGGCGCGTTCAACCCAAAGGTGCGCGTTTTCCAACCCGATGAGCTTGAAGGCAAACGCCATGACGGCATAGGCGATCGCCAGCGAAAGCAGCGCCAACAGTAGCTTTTTCAGCCTGGGCGAAAGTTTCATGGATAGAACGGCTCCAGAGGCATAGCGTCTTGAACCTCTTCACCGTACTTAACAATTTCCGCCAGCGTCAACAGGCTTGAGGGAGAACCAGCAATAACGCTGAGTCAGCCCCACTAGTCTCTGGCTCCTTCCAGACGCGATCGCCGATGCGCTGCAATTTTTTCATTCACCGCCTCGATCTCAGCTTCAATCTCGGCCTCCAGTTCCGCCGCCAGCGAGGTCGCGGCCTTTTCCACCGCCGCGGGCTGAAACTTCGCCGCCAGCACCTCACGCTGGTTGATCAGGTAAATACTCACCAGCGTCAGCCCTACACCGACCCACTGCACCGGATTCAGCACTTCGGACAGGAACAGATTGCCAAATAGCAGCGCGAAGACAGGCGTGAGAAACGTCAGGGAACTGAGGCTCGTCAGGTTGCCGCTGGCTGCGAAGTAGAAGAACAGTCCGTAGGCGATCGCACTGCCAAAAATCGTGGAATAGCTCATCGCCATCCAGTCCGTCCAGCCAAGCTGCTGCCACTGGTTCGTTTCCCCCAGTGCCGACAGCGCAAACAGCGGAATGCCACCCAGCACCATGTGCCAGCCCGTCGCCGCCACCGGGTCGGCATAGCGCGACACGTAGCCCATCATCACCGTGCCCACCGCCATCGACAGCGCCGCCATCAGCATTAGCCATTGCCCGTTTTGAAACAGGTCGTGCAGCAGGGTTGCGCCCAGATCTGGCGAAAAATTGCCGTGCAGCGCCGATTGGAGCACGCCTTCTGGCAGCCCCAGCAGGCTAATCCCCACCACGCCAAACAGCAGCCCCAGCCAGCCAAAGCCCCCCACCCGCTCACCAAACAGGAACCGTGCCATCAGCGCTACCGCCAGCGGCTGTGAGTCGATCATCACAGACCCCAGCCCCGCGCCCGTCCGCACCAGTCCTTCTGCCAAAAATCCTTGAAACAGCGCTGCATCCACCAGTCCAAACAGCGCAACCCAGCCCCAGGCCTTCCAGCCCTTCGGCTGCGATCGCCCCATCGCCACTGCCGCCAGCAAAATCAGCAGCCCCGCCGGTAGCACCCGAACTCCCGCCATAAACAGCGGCGTAGTTTGCGGAATCACGCCCTTCATCGCCACCATCGCCGTTCCCCACAGGAAAAACGGCGCAATCAGCAGCAGCGGCGACACAGACGCTCTCGACGGAGTAGAAGCTTGAGTCATGAGGGGCGATCGCAAGAGTTACATTAAATCACATTGGGCTAAACCAATTGTAACCATTATGTACTTCTGTAACGAAACTGAACTGTATCGCGAGAGGCGGTTTTGAAGGGAGCATCTCCTCAACCCCCGTCCACCGCTTCACCCTCTTATTCCTTCAGCCCTCCAACCTACCTTCTCCCTGCCGGACTAGAGCACTGGGCAGATCCCTATGCCTCAAGACTCCCGCCCTGTGAGGGATGGAAGCTTTGGGATAAGCGCCTATTGTGAAAGTGTTCGATTGATTCATGCACTGATTCGCCAAATGAATTGCTTGCTAAACAGCACTGTGATTCGCGGTCAGATGCAGGGTCAAGACGTTAAATCGCACAACGAGGTACGAAAACTATGAGTATCGAAGATCGCGTGAAGGCAACTGCGAAAAACATCGAGGGTAAAGTACAAGAAGCCGTCGGTGAAGTGACGGGCGATCCCAAGGATAAAGTGGAAGGTCGCGCCAAGCAGGCCGAAGCCAAGGCTCGCCACACCACCGAAGACATCAAGGATGAAGTGAAGAAGGCGATTGACTAATAGCGTCCTGTTCCGTGCCCTCTGAAATACCTGGATGCCCAGTCCTAACTCAAGGGCTGGGCGTTCCTTTTGTAAGCGCTGGAGCAGACCATAAAGAACTGGCGATTGGATTTTACCAAGCTGCTACAGCGTTTTCGAAGCTAGTGAGGCACACGGATGGTCAATAAGCCCTTGCCTCGTGAGGGCAGCATGTGCCTCACGAGGCAAGAAAATGCTGTAGCAGTATCGATTCTCGGCTTTGGACTTGCGACCTATTGTGAGCCAGTTGTTTGCAAAGCCTCTATCAACTTCGTTCGTAGCACCACTTAGGAAGACAAAAAGGCCGCGTACTATTCACCAGATTTTTCCGTCAACTGCTTCCACGCAGAATCAATCGCCTGCTTAGTGCGATAACTAGCCCGATACAGGCTCTTTTGCAGGTCTTCCCATTTGTCTTGCAAAAAATCGACTGCCTCTTGCAGGGCGTTCTTGTCGTGTCGCCCTGAGCCAGCAAACTCATCATGGACTTCTCGGATTTTAACCCGTACCACATCGGGGTGATCGTCAGCAGAAACTAAAGACTTTAGGCGATCGCCCAGATGCTTCACCAAATTTTTCACCTGCTGAGACTTTTCGCTCAAAAATCCCTTTAGCCCTTCCAATTCACCTTGTAGGCGACTTTTTGCATCCTCCTTAATGACGACATAATCAGCATCAATGAACTCCACATCCTCTGGGAACAGAACCGCTCGGCCGCCGAAGGGAGCAGCGATCTGTCCACCTAAGATATAGGCTGCAATATCCCCTGTTTCCCAGTCAAATAAAAAATCCTCTATCCAACCCAATACTTCGACTCTAGACGGAATTCGCACACCCATTCCGCACAAGCGGCGGAGGCTCACAGATGGCTCGACAACGAAGTCAGAGTAGGTCAGCACTGCATCCGGCCCGATCAGAGAAATTTGCTCCAACGGCGTGTAACCAGCACTGCTGGCAAGATAGACTACACGCCCCCGGTTGTCCACCCAAACTTCGTCAACACCACCTAGCCGAGTTGCAGTACTACCGTCCATTGCAACCAAGCCAACAATCTGGCTACGACGAACAACGTTAAACATCGCCAGTACCTCCAAAATCTCATCAAGCTGACAATCAATTTAGAGGAATCAATCCTAAGGGGGGCTAATATCGATCAATATCAAATGCTAAGGGATGAATCTAGAGATTTCAGGTAGAGATTTCAGGTAAGTAACAGGGCAAATAACCCACATAGGGCGATCCCATCAAACACACCTGCTCCACCAATACTTAAGACTCCTGCTGTCATTTTTTCTATCTCTCTCAAATGTAGTAAATCGGCACCGATTAATGTTCCTAAAACTCCTCCCGCAAACGCAATGGGCTGAGGAGCAGGAGAAAGCACCGTTGCAGCCAGGGAGGCAGTCAACGGAGCAACTAGAGCATTCATTTGGATGCCAATTCCAGGAACTATCTGAGCCGAGAAGTAGCTAACAGTTGTCACAATTGCCGTAACTAGCATAATCAGAAGCGGATCAGAGCGCGTGAATTCATAAATCGCTAATAGAGATGGAATCAAGCCACCTCCAACATTGAGTGCAACAATTGTCTTTTGCTCAATTCTTCTGAGTGGAATACCCCAAAACCGCGCCGTCCAAAGATCGGCAAAATCTGAAATAACAGGGACGGTTGTGACTCGCTCATATAAGGGAATATTGATTGTGCTACCCACTAGCACAGACATGAATAGCAGGAATGCGACGTTAGGAGAGAAGCCTAACTTTGCTACTGCTAGCTCTACTACGTCGAGGGCGATCGCAAACCAAATGAACGGAAACAGCAATAAGAAGAGCAAGAATAGAGTAAAGGTGACAGGAAGATAAATCATATTTAGTAATGCTTTAGGGCTGCTTGGTTATGGCTCAAGCTTGTTTGCTCAACGAACAGACACTCAACTTATTGACGCAGGGCACGCAGTTGCGCCTTGAGTTGAGCAATTTCAGTTGCCATATCCAACACCATTGCTGCACCCGCTAGATTCAGTCCTAAATCACGGCGCAGTCGCAAGACTCTTACAATTCGCACTAGATCTTGTCGATGCAACATATCGCCTTCAGGCTCGATAATTCCAAGCGCCACGCACTTCTCAATCAGCGGGATTGAAGTTTGTGTAAAGTACGCAGCCTGCTCAAAACTATACAGGCGATCGCCCGTTTCTGACCAAACTAGACGAGATAGACCAAAACTCTGGGTCATAGGCGCACCTCCGCAAGTGCTTTTCGAGGATTAAAGTGGCTCACCTGCCGCAACTTTTCATAGCATTCTTTTTCCTGAGAGCTGAGATCCTTGGGTGAAACGGTCTTCAAGCGAACCAGCAAATCCGTTCGATTGCCTTGCGGATCACGCCACCCTTTGCCCCGCAGCCTGAGTGTTTGACCCGAATCTACACTAGGAGGAATCGTCATCGTCACAGAACCATCTGGAGTAGGCACCTCGACTTGAGCGCCCAACACTGCCTCATCTGGACGAATCGGAATTTCACAGACCAAGTTATTGCCGTCAAACTTGTAGAAAGCATGAGGCAGCAGCTCAATGGTTAGGTACAAGTCCCCCCGCTGTTGACTAAAGGGACTAATTTGCCCCTTCCCTTTAATCCGAATGCGACTGCCAGACTTGGCACCCGGCGGAATTCGCACTGTAACCGTCTCATCTCCAATTTGTAAGCGCTTTTGCGTGCCGTGAAACGCTTCAGACAAAGTGAGGGCGATCGCCGCTTCGGTATCCTGAGCAGGCATCTCAGTAAAGCGGCTAAAGGGATCGTCTCCAAACTCGACATACTCTCGAAATCCCTCAGGCCCCGTTGTGGTGCGGTAAGTATAAACCCGCCGCCCAGTTCCACCGCTTCGCCCAAACCGACCTAGCAATTCATCAATAAAATCATCAAAGCTGCCGTATTGACCAAAGTCCGTTTCTTCAAAACCTGACCCACCCGGCGGCGCACCTGCCATCGCCTGCTTCCAGTACTGTCCAAACTGGTCGTATTTTTGGCGGTTCTCTGGATCAGACAGCACCTCATGAGCTTCATTAATTTCCTTAAAGCGAGCCTCTGCCTCTGGATCGTCTGGATTTAAGTCAGGATGGTACTTACGCGCCAGTTTTCGGTAAGCCTTTTTGATTTCCTCTGGAGTAGCAGTTTTGCTAACTCCGAGAATTTCGTAGTAGTCCTTGAAATCGGCTGTAGCCATTGGCACCTCTGATGAAGGGGATACGATGAGGGGATACAGGTAACAAAATCAACCTAATTTTCTCTGTAACTTAAATTAGGTAATGGTGTCTCAGCCTCATCCCGCTTAATCCCTAGCTCGTTCCTGAGTCTTTCTGATTATTATCGGCTTTGCGCTTTGAAAAAATGCCCTTATCATCCCGCTCGAACAACTGTTTAATCCGCTCCCAAGCTTTCATCAAGGCGTTACTTTTCTCGGAGGACTCGCTAAGCGTTTGATTATAGGTTTCTAAAAAAGTCTGCTGAGCTTCCGTTGACAAATCTGCCCGTATTTCTGGCGAAATTTGGTCTCTTCCCGTCATTTCTCCGTCCGATTCCTGTGGAATTTGCATCTCCGTGATGGCCACTTCTTCACCTCCCGCACTTTGCAAGAGCAAAAAAGTCTCACCAGACTTTTCATCAGGAACTTCTACGACGAGCAAAAATTCGCCCGCTTGCACCCGCGTTTGATAAATTGCAGCTTTATCTTGGGGCATCCCTAGCGACATTAAGGCGGACCCCAAACCGGCTCCCAAGGCTCCATACAACGCGCCACTCGTTGCACCTAGCAGTGCAGCAGCGAGTGGCCCAGCCGCCACCACTGCTCCTAGAAAGGGAATGAACAACACCCCTACACCTGTGAGCAAACTCAAGACAGAACCAAACAGCGAACCGTAGAAGGCTCCACTGGCTAATCCATCCAGAATCACGTCCTTTTTGGTCAGGAATCCAGTAATTCGAGCTTCGGATTGAAAATTACGCCCTACAATTGAAATACGCTCTTTGGGTACACCCCGATTCAGCAAGCGCTGGACAGCATCTTGCAGCTTTACCTGATCTTTAAACGCAGCAGATACACATTTCGCCGGAGGCTTGGCAAAGGCAGATGTCATAAACTTTGTCCTCAAGTACCTCAAGTATGTATTGAGCAGTAGCTAACGCTCTTAGCTTATGTTTGCTCGCCCTTTAGCTGGCTGCTAATTCATATATGCAGTGCTAAATGCAGTGCTAAATAGTTTCAAAAGTTCACATCACTTGTATGGCGGATGCAATCCATATTGATAATATCTCTCACCTGCCTGTCTTGGCTATTAGGTGGTTATCCAGAAAACCAAACCTATAGGGCTTACGCAGTTGGACGACTCCTCGGGAATACCGCCAGAGGAAAAGCATCCAAAATCTAGCAAGTTCATCGCAAGTGCGTAAATCTGGTGCTTTGCTGCCATGTGCAGGCGTACAGCGTCATGCTCGTTCAACTCTATGCTTTCGAGTCAAGCTCGAAAGTGACGCTTAAGCACCTGCTACACGCCACACAATCCGACGCTCAGAAATTTCCTGCTGGAGGCGGGCGTGCTGCTGCTGGCTCTCTTGCAAGATTCGCCGCTGCACCGCCAGTTGGGTTTCCAGTTTAGACTGATATTGCAGTAGCTCTGCTAGCCTCAGCTTGTCGGCCTGCATGGCTTGGTGGATGGGGGCGATCGCCCGCTGTCGAGCGCTGAGCAGGTTCACCTGATGCGCCAGCCCAAAGGCTTGTTCGATCTGCGAGAGCGCGGGTGGCAGTGTTTCCGGGCTTGCAGCTAGTTCTGGAAATTGCGTCAGGAGGAACTGGTTGAGGGCGATCGCCACTTGCTGAGTCATCTGCCCGCTGAGGAGTTGGTGACGCTGATAGAGCGCCTGCAAAGTTTGAGCGTCGGGCTGCGCCTGGGTAAGCGTTGTTGCAATTTGCCCCTCGGTCTGGTGCAGGGCTTGTAGCAAGGCTGGATAGTCTGCCTGCTGCTGCAAAATGCTACGGGCGTTGGCAATAGGAAGCTGAGCCTGAAGCACCTGATATCGCTGCTGCGCCAGCTTTAGCTCTTGCTCGGTCTGCGTCAGGTAGCGGGTAAATTCAGCGGTGCGGCGGGTCAGGGTGTCGGCGCGGTGGCTAAGGTTTTGGGCCTCGGGGCGGGTCTGGAACTGGGCGATCGCCTGCTCCAGCCGCGCCACCTGACCCGTCGCCGCGGTCAGATCTGCCTTTGCCTGCTCCAGCGCGTAGCACGCATCCAGCCGACAGCGATCGCCATAGTCCACATAGGTTTGGGCAAGCTGCCGCGATACCATCTGCGCCACACGCTCACTGCGATGGCGGTATCGCACTTCCAGTCGCCCATCCGCCAGCGGCACAATTTCCAGATTTTGCGCCAGCGCTGCCGGACTCAGATTGATGTTATACGCCCGCAAATCGCGCACCGCAGGCAGCAACACCTGATGACTCCGCAACACCTGAATCAGCGTCGCCTGATCCACCTCCGGCCGAATGTCAGTCGTCGCTGTGGCCGTGCCGCTGGTCTGCGATCGCTGCGCCACGGGAACCAGCTCAAACGTGCTTTTGTATAGCGGCGGCGTATAGCTGTGGTAGAGCGTGGTGCCCACAGCAGCGGCGATCGCCACACCCACTGCCACACCGACTCGATGCGGAACGACAGTGGGAACTGGGGGAGAAAGGAGGGGGCGATCGCCCTCTCTATTGCCATCTACACGCCGCCGCTCCAGAACCTCACTCTCCGGCTGCACCGCACGCCGCAACTGAAGCGCAGGCTCCGGTGGAACAAACACATGCCGACCCGCAACGGGCTGGAGCGTAAGTGTGAGGATAGCTGCTTGGGTCATAGCGTGTTGGTTACAAAGCTGAACAGACGCAGAGGGACGGGGGCGATCGCCGTACTCAATTAATCCGCCCAAAGCTCAACGAATCAGGAAATCTCCGTTTTGAAGATTCAGCTAGGCAGTCGCGTCGTTCTTCCACAATCTCAGCGTTCAGAAGCCCCCACCATTGCATAGATTTCCATCAATTGTCGATAGTTTGCGTCGGCGGTGTACTTCGCCTCAAATTCAGCACGAGCTTCCTGGCGCATCCTTGCTAGCTCGTTAGGATGGGCGATCGCCCATCTCACCTGATTTGCCAAGTCTTCTACATTTCCCGGTTCAAACAGCAAGCCAGTGCGTCCGTGATCGACCAACTCGGCGATCGCCCCAATCTTAGACGCAATCACAGGCGTTCCCTTGGCAAAGGCCTCCACAATCGTTCGCGGCAATCCCTCATACCACTCAGAAGGAAATACCAGAAACGCCGCCTTTCCCATCAATTCATAAACCTCATCCATCGGTATCTTCCCGAGCTGCTCCGCACCTTCAGTCTGTTGGGCAGCCGCCGCAACTTGCGGGGCCAGTGGTCCATCTCCAGCAATTTTCAAAGGAATGTCTGCCCCAAGGTGCTGCCAAGCCGCGAGCAGTGTACCGATCCCCTTTTCGGGTGCCAGACGACCAACAAACAAAGCGTATCCTCCGTCTCCTGCTCCAAAACCTGGATCGGGGTCTACAAAATTAGGCTTTACCACCAGTTTCTCGGGAGCAAAGCCGCCCTCGACAAATTTCTTCTGGGCAAATGAGTTCAGAACAATGTAGCGATCCACCATCCGATTCCAGGTATTTAGGCCTCGATGAATGGCAAGCATAGACGCCACAGCGGCAGAGGCTAATCGATCATGCCGATAGCACCCATACTGCACGCTAGGCAGTGGAATTGCCTTCCCTAAGCAGCGTTCGCAGACCTCCCCCGCGCGAAAAAACTCAGCATTGGGACAGAGTAAGCGATAGTTGTGCAGGGTTTGGATTACTGATAAGCCTTCAGCTTTAGCTGCATAATAGGCAGCTGGTGATATCAGAGGGAATGTGTTGTGAAAGTGAACAACTTGAAAGTTTCTATTACGAATTAAATTTCGCAGGTCTTGATATGATTTTGAATTCCATATCGTTGCTCGCGCCGCGTCGATAGAGCGCATCCCTTCAATGCAATCATTGTGCACTGTGTATTGATACACATCATGCCCCTTAGACTCTAACAGCTTGGCCTCTGCAAGAAAAACACTATCCTCTCCGCCCTTTTGCTGATAATAATTATGAGCGAGTAAGATTTTCATGAGTTACTGGATACTCTCCTGGTGCCCAATGACCTGGTATCAAATTATCTAACCTTAAGGAAATTCAAAAATCATGAACATATAGCAGATTCAACTATGCAAAGTCTTTCGACCCAGAGTGCCTAGGGCTTAAACTCAATTCTGGATGCAGCAAAATCAATCGCCTTGAGATAGACATCAGCCGCGCTTGCCGGATTGTAGCGGGATACAATCTCCGCGCTTCTTTTTCCATGTTTCTCAATCAGAGAAACATCTTCAATATATAGAGCCATAAGATCCGCTAGCCTTGCATGATCCGTCGGCTCAAAAATAAATCCATTTTCACCTTCTCGCACGAGATCGTAAGAATTTCCTGCATACCGAGACAGCAGCACTGGCAATTTCATAGACATCGCTTCGGGCACTACAAGGGGCCAATTATCATGCAGGGTCGGCAAGACAAATACATCACTCTCTGCGTAATACGGCCATACGCAGTCAGGCTGGATGAAGCCTCTGAAGGCTACCTTATTCGCAATTCCAAGCTCCTCTGCTCGATGCTTCAGCGCATCTCGGTCAGATCCATCCCCTAAAATCAGGATAGAAAAATCGCGGGGTAGGTTCTCGCGCTTGTTGAGTAAAGCAACTGCTTGTAGAAGATGCTCTGGCCCTTTACGCTGAACTAGCTGCCCACAGAAGATAAACTTGACGGGTTCCGCAAAGCTTTGGGCATTTCTGCCTCTATTTACGCTAGTGATGACCTGACTTGGTGGAGGTTCAGAGCATAAACCACCCTCAAAGATACACTCTTCTTGAACTCCAAACTTCTCCATTAAATATTTTTTCGATAGATAACCGTTAACTAGAAATGCTTTAGTCTGCTTCGTGATGAGATGTCTAATGAAACTCTTCCACGGCTTAATATTTCTTTCTGTATAGTGGGTTCCTTCCCAATAAATTACTAAAGGATAATTCAATAGAGCTGCTGTAATCGTCCAAGTGCTAAAAGCTTCACTAATTACAAGCCGAGGCCTCAGAGAATTAAGTATAAAAGGCATCTCAGGTGTCAGAAGCACCCTAGCCGAATTTCCCTTTCCAGCCTTAAACTCTTTATCAAAAACAAGTGGTCTTCCGCGAACAATTCTGCGGGGAAAGCTTCCCATGTACAGCGCAACCTGCTCTGGTATGAGCGATCGCTCTCTTAGGGTTATCACTGTAAATCCATCGCCAATTCTCTTGTATATCTCGTCTAAAACAGCCACGCGATACCTAGTGTAGGTAGGCAGCAAATAGGTAACTCTATCTAATTCCATGTCCTTGCTTCCATAAACTCCATCCTTCACCGCCAAAAAGGGATTTTAGGAGATTATAACGATGAGCAAACTTAGAGAGAATATAATGCTGAATGAACTCACATATTAAACCTCGCTAATACTCTAGAAGCCATATAAATTATATCCCCTTGGAGAAGGAGTAATAAAAACTGACGCAGTCTGTAGGGCAACCTTCTGATGGAGTACCCAGGTGCTGCTCGAAGCGCAGCTAATTCTGGAATTTTTAAGGTTTCTGTCCGAGACTGTTCGTAGCTACCGAAAGTTTTACTGAGTTCGTGACAACGGTAGGTTCCAAATATATGCCTTTGAAAACGAAACTTTGCTCTGGCTCGGATGAATTTAATAATCAGTTCAGCATCCATGCCGTAGCGCATATTTTCATTAACCATTCCTACTTCAAAGAAAATATCTCTCCTCCAAAACACGGCACTCTGAGCAGGGATAGGAAGCGTTGCGTAAAGGTATGCAGTTGGATCAAAGGGAACAGAACATATTTGACCGATCTGATTTCCGTTAATATCTGTAATTTTTGCATTACCGTATAGCACGTCCGTATCAGCATGATTTAGGAATAAACTTGCTGCCTTTAAAAGTGCTCCAGGCTCATAAGTATCGTCGCTATTTAGCCAGGCTAGGATATCACCTGTAGATTTTTGAAATCCTTTATTCACCGCATGAGATTGTCCGCGATCAGGCTCACTAACCCAGTACGATATCCAGGGTGCATACTTTTGAATAATCTCTACGCTTCCGTCTGTGCTGCCACCGTCGATGATGATGTATTCTAAGTTAGGGTAGCCTTGGAGCAAAACTGAGCGAATAGTGTCCTCAATGAATTGAGCTTGATTATAAGACGGGGTAACAATGCTTATCTTGGGCCAATCAGCCTTCTCTGAAAAATTAGATGCAGCTATCTGCTTTTCTTCGATCCATGGCCACCCAACTTTTCCTAGAGGAGGAGAAGGTAATTGAGACGCTGTTGCAATCTTCATTATTGGCATTACTCACTCCGTGATCTTCTGTTGCTTCCAGGTCAATTTGGGAATCTTGAATAAATTCACGAGAAGAACCAAGTTTAAGGGGTTAGGTTCTTGTTTTATGGCACATAACCTGTCTATATAAGCTGCAAGACAAGACTGTATTATCCCAAACAAAAATAATTACGTGTATATCTCTTGAGCGCGAGTCTTAACTAACTTTGCCCTCTTAGCTTTATGCTTCCTTACACCCAGTGAAAGCCCGACAAGCACCCCAAGAGGAGTCATGGAAAATACATAAACGATGACATTGTCTGTAAGCATTGCCAGGGCAATTGCTAATAAAGCTAAAAAAGCTGCAAGGTGAACTTGGGCGGCTCTTTCTCCCTTTTCATCAGCTCTCAGCCAGTTCCGGAGAGTTTTAAGCACTAGTCCGAAATATCCAAAGATCCATAGCATAAAGCCAAGAATTCCAAAATCATGAAAAATCCTTAAATAATCATTGTGAGGATGCCCACCTGTAGTTCTATTAACTGACAACACCACTTCAGCAACCGAGCCTGCACCTTTGCCAAAAAGAGGTGACTCCATTGCCGACGTGTAAATAGGCTCCCAAAACTCGGCACGCCCAGACGTGTTTACTTTGATGCCAGCGATTTGGGCACTGTCTCCTTGGCTAGTAAAGCGGTTTCGTATAGGTTCAATATAGGTAAAGGCACCCCAAGCGATAATGCTTATTAGGGCTACCATCCCAAAGATTCGTGCGATATCTTTGGGACTTTTGAAGGAAGCTTGAGAAATAGGAAAAAGCAAGATAGATATTACTGTAGCCATACGAGAAAAACTGAGGGCTAAGACGAGTTCTATGTAGAAAAACCAAAATAGACCACCAGTCATGCGACATCGCCATAAGCTGAGGAACCAGGCAGAACCTAGGATAATAAATAAAGCAAAAGATCTAGGCCCCATAATAAGGGCACTTTGGGGTCCGCCTACCAATATACTGAATCCATACAGTACAGCAGACATCTTAAAGGTAAAACTTAGAGCACCTCCTATCTGCCGAACAGCATCTAAATTTTTGCTACTTTCAGAGGTTGCCAAAATCAAGAAACCTACAAAGGCCATATATACAGAGAGATTTTGAAAGCCAGCAATGAAATTAGCTGTGGTAGATGAACTGAACACTAAATTGATTAGCCCGATCACAATAAATGCAATCAACAATGGTGCAGTAGAGACCAACTTTGAAATACGTCCTTGAGCAAGGATTAAGAACCAGCTTGAAATCGCTGCCAGGATTGTGAGCAATCCCTGAAGACTGATCATTATCGATGGGAATCTTCGAAATGCATCTGCAAATCCGCTCAAGAATATTGCAAGGATAATCAAATTTGTAAATACATTTGTCCTTCTCATGAGTTTTACACGTGAGCAAGATTAACAGAACGAAATCTAAGAAAATAATGTCAGTCGAATAGGTGGTATCTTGATGAGGGAAGACTGGCTAATTCATATGATTCTCATAAATAGAGAGCAGTTTCTTTGCTTGATACAGTTCGGAGAACCTGCTGATTACGCTTTCGCGCGCATTTTTTGATAGAGAACAATATCTTTCCAAGTCTTCCAAAATCCACTCCATTCCGACCGCCAAGTCTCTAACATTAAATGGTTCTGCAAGATAACCATTATGGCGAGAACTGATCATATCTGGCATACCGCCGATTTCAAATGCAACGCAGGGCGTACCGCAAGCGAGGGACTCCAGCACTGTGTTTGGCAGGTTATCTTGCATAGAGGGAGCGACAAAGACATCTGCGGCCGCATAGGCTGTTGCTAAGGAAACGTCGTCATTGAGTCGTCCAACATAATGGGTCTCAAATTCCACGGGCAGAGCTGTAGATTGGGACTCACCGAAGATGACCAGCCCTAGCTCATCTCGCCAGCGCTCTAGGTCGAGCTGTTGCAGTGCTTCAATCAAAAACTGAAATCCCTTGCGAGGGTCACTACTGGTGCTGCCTGCGCCAAATAAAACGAGTTTCTTGTGTGGCGGCAAATTAAATATCTGTCGAGCAATTAGTTTATCAATGGGTTTGTATATAGTGGTATCTAATCCATTGGGAATGACCTTTACCTGACAATGTTCAAACAGAGGACTGCGGCTAACGCACTTTGCCATCCACTGGCTCGGCGTTACGAGCATAATATTCAGTTCTCGCCAAGACTTCAGCTTTCTCTGCCAAACTTTGCTCGATAAATCCTTAGGTTTTTCGCTGTTGATCTGAGGGCAGGTGCCACATCCCGTCGTGTAGCGATCGCACTCCTGAGTATAGTGACATCCCCCGGTAAAGGCCCACATATCATGCAGCGTCCACACTAAAGGCTTTTGAAATTTAGCTAGGGACTCAATTTGTAAAAAGCCATTGTGGGTCCAGTGCAGATGAATAATATCAGGATTAATCTGCTTAACTTTAGATACAATCGTGTCGGGAAACCACTGTACTGAGAACAAACTGCGATCGCGCTTTGGGTAGTGCCGCAGCGGTAATCCATCCACCTTAGAGGCCACTTGGGCCATCAGCGGCTTGTGGGCGATGACCGTTCTGTCGTGGCTCAGTTTTGCCCGCACTAACATTTGAGACTCCACACCAATTTTCAGCAGCCCTTTATGAAGGCGATAGGCAGCTCGGGCGGCGCCGCCATCTAGGTCGGACGTACTAATGTGAAGAACTTTCATGCTAGCTATAAATTAGGGGTATTCGACTCTAGCCAATCTTTGTAAGGGAGCGCCTCAAATCGTCTTCAAGCTGCAAACGCCCTGCGACGAATTCTGGATCAAAGTAGGTATGCACAATCTCTTCACCAAACCCAATATGGCTATCCAAATCGAGCAAGACTTTAATAGATAGGCAGGCGGAGCTAAGAGCAAAAACTCTCAAATCATTGCCCGCGAACCGACAAGGCTCAAGAACTTTAATAAAGAAAATCTCAAAGGGTAGATAAAAGAACTCGGGTTGATTGAGAATGATAACCTGGCGAAAAATATCTGACAGAGCAGCCTCTAACTTTTCCAGCTTTTGGTGGTCATCCCTAGGGTGGGGCTTTACTAAAATCACCGACTTTTCCTCAATGCCTCCTTGACGAAGAAATGCTTTATAAGCCGCAATCTCGCTGTCTTGCGACATCCGCTTGGATTCAGAGAAATTTGATCCGAGGAGAACTGTAACAGAGGAATCTGCAATAGATTTGCGTAGAGACTCTGCATAATCCTGCTCAACCAGTGTGGTCAACTGATTGAGAATGCTCAAAAAATATCGCCTCTCGGATGGAGCAAATCTCATTGAGGGCGTACTGTCTGTGATATGAGGCAATAGGAAGTATCCATAATCAAACGGATCTCTAAATAGGGGTGTTCCTAGTCCTATAAATCTCCTGATGAGGTTAACTGCCAGCCTACCATTTTGACCTAGGCTTTGAGTAATGGTATTTCCTATCGACGATTGGGTATTAAAGTCCTTGGGCTTATCTGCATAGTAAATACCTAAACCATCGCCGTAGCAAATCTTGCAGGAGTGACGATAGGCATTCATGAGTAACTGATTATTGGGCTGCCAGTTTGTGCCCAGATAAAGCTCATCTACAGTATCTACGCCAACAAGCTGATAAATTTTTTGGTAAACCTTGCGAGATGACGACACCCGACGCATTTGGGTAATCTCGTCAATCACCGATACTGGAAGATAGACAATCTTTTTCCAGGTATAGATGGTCTCTGCCATTCGTTGAATGACTTGGGCAAATTCTTCAGCCTGATGACCAGGTGCATAGAGGCTGTAGATTGCTAAATAGTTCTCGTAGCTTAGGTTGTGAGACTTTTGCTCTTCTTCTCGCTGGGCCATGACTGATAAGGCAGTCACCAGTTGGATGCTGCCCTGACAGCCGATTAGTCGTCTAAGAACTTGACCCATGGGTTACCCAATTCCAATTCTAGATCTTAGGATGAACGAAATTAAGACTTGGTTTATCACTTTAACTTCCATAAATTGCCTCGTGGGCTATGTTGATAAACTCTTCTCCAAAAGCTTGAACCCTCTGAGCACTTTTCTCCCTTGCTATAGCCTCTCTCTCTGGGTTAAAACCTGCTTCAAGGTTGGCATCTGCCTTCAGCATTAGCTCTGCAAGCTGTGTATAACTACTCAATTCAAAGAAGTAAGAGTCAGGTGGTGCCTGTTCTACATGTACTGACAGCTTAGTAAGCAGTAAAGACTTACCTAAAGCTTTAGCATCTTCAACAACTGTACTCCAACCCTCAAAACGAGAGGGTTGAATGACTGCTAGGCATTGCCGCATTAGCTGAATCTGGTCTAAGCGAGGAATCAAGCCTAGAATACGGAACTGCTCCTTCAAGTCTAACCGCTCAACTTTTTGCACAAGTTTAGAAAAATACTCGGGATTTCTTGCATCTTGAGTATTACCTGTGCAAGCAACAGTAAAATCTTTTCCTTGCTGCTTTAGTAGATAGAGAGCATCTAAAATGATACCATGGTCTTTATGTTTCCAGAACTGATTGCTGACCAGGAAAAAACGGTTAGGCAAGTTATATTTTTTTTGTATTTCTAAGGGATTAGGTTCAAACCATTCTACAGGGACAGTAGTAGCAAATTGAAGAACTCTAGTTCTTGCCTTTGATGCAGGATAAAAACGCTTGAAATCTTCCTCTGCAGCTTTGCTACTTAAAATCAAAATAGGCGCATTCTTAGCAATCTTCTTATGGCACCTTTTACAGTTTTCGATTTCATTGAGGGAGAAAAACTCTGGAAGGTAATAGGCCTGGAAGTCGGGTATCCATGCACCCCATTTGAAGGAGGCTCTTGGATTTGCGATAGTGGGGTAAAAAAAATCAATTTCGTAGGGATTTAAGAGCTTTTCAGTAATGGAAGAGTACTGCGGCAAGTTCTTGCATATTTTAATGTAGATACTTTCTTTCTCATAAACGTGGTCAACCCACTTTGAAACTGAATCAACCAACTCTTTCTGTGATGAAGAAACTGCTAAGCTCAACTTAATGCATTTCTCTCTGTTGGATGCAAAACTATTGATTGCATGAACCAAGTTCTGGATGTAAATCACACCACCCATCCATTGGGTTCCACCAGTCATATTTAAGCAGATATGCATTTGATTAATATCCTATCAATTCAGCTTGACACCAATTAGCAAAGATTTTTACTCCTCTCTCTAGAGGAACCGAGGGATTGAAGCCAAGATTACTAATTTTTGAGATGTTTGCCTTCCAATTTAGAGGCGTCCCTACAGGAACGACTCCACTAAAAACTGGCTCAGTATCTAGATTCAAGCTATTGATTACTAGGCTTGCCAAGCAATCAATCCGAGTTTCCTCTCCCGAGCCAAGATTGTAAGCTTCACCATTCATAGGAGCTTTGTCAGCTATAACCAGCAATGCTTTTGCAACATCTAGTGCATGAATAAAGTCTCGGCTTTCCCGTCCAGTACCTTGCAAGCATATGAGGGGCTGAGTAAGCGCTTTTTGACAAATATCCCATAAAACCTGACGACGTAAACCAGGCCCATACGCTGAGAAAATTCTGACGCTCGCAGTTCGCAATTCATAAACTTTTGAGAACTCAAGACATAGCTGCTCACACTGAAACTTATGGAAGCCATAAGGTGATAAGGGTGCTATAGGCTGATCCTCGCTAATAGGTAAATGCTGAGGGTTCCTGTATACTGCCGCGCTTGATAAGAATATAAATTTACAGAATGGAGCGTGGAGTCTGAGCGTATTCAAAACTTCAAATGTTAGAGCAGTATTGGTATAGAAGTCTGCATCTGGCTCCTCTACTGAAGCTCCTACAGAGGCTCGCCCAGCACAGTGAATACATAATGTAGGACTGTACTCTTTTAGAACATCGGCAAACCTTGGATCGGGTAACTTTAAGCTCCTGTAAATCTTTAGACTTGTAGTCGGCGCATTCTCAAAAGATGAACTACTTATTCCGACCACAATCCCCCCCTTCTCAAAAAAGAGACGAGCAATATATCGCCCTAAAAATCCAGAGACCCCAGTAATCAAAACAGTTTCCATATGTACATCTGATTGATTAGAGATCTCCAAATCTGCTAGCAGCTGCAACCTTAAAGCTGCTCATACTGAATTTTTTTTGCTTCAAAATCTCCAAATACTCGGCTTCACTCAACAAATCTTTGTCTTTATCTTCAGAATACTCTTCTAGTGAAATCCAGGCTTTACTTTGAAAGTCGAATCGCTTAATAACTCTCGCGGGGCTGCCAACAATCACACTAAAAGGAGGTACGTTCTTTGTAACTAATGCCCCAGCTCCAACAATTGAGCCATATCCTATAGAGACATCCTCTAAAACAGTGACATTGGCACCTAGCCAACAATTCGCACCTATCGTTATAGATCCTTCAGACGTAGTTCCAGCCATGATGTATGGGACAAGGGGAGATGTATAAATATGACCGCTTCCGAGAAACCTACAATCTGAACCTGTTAAACAAAAATCACCAATTCTAATCAGCTTGCCTACTGTGAAGAAGTTTCTTCTCCCAATAAAACAGTTATTGCCTATAGAAACACTAATTTCCCTAGATTCTCGATGGTTGATATTAATCCATGTCCCTTCACTGAGGATAGAATTCTCTCCAATAACTACATTTCTCCAGCCTAATATCTGAACAGATTTATCAAGGTAAGTATTTTTGCCTACCTTTTTTGACTTAATAAATGGCAGAGAAATCTTGCTCTTTATACTCCTCCCTGCATCTAGAATGTGTTGAACCGGCTGTAAATCCCCTAGCTCTATCATTCCTTTTGCAAAAACATTAGTTGTAAGTTTCTCAAACTTCATAACTTTATGCCCGATACCAACAGATAAATGATTGCTTTTCGGGTGCAGAAAATTTAGTTATCTCTTAGCAGAAGTGTTGAACGCAAGGTTGACATAGCGAATTTATAGCCGAATCTAGTACACGAGGTCGACGTTAAGGGACAAAAAGTTTTTATAGACTAGATTTAGATAGACTGGCTCTTGCTGTTGCATAGCAGATAGCTTGTCACAAGATGAGTATTGCCTTATCAGCAGATGATTTGCTAACGATATGAGTTATAGCTGTATCAGAAGTGTTGAATTGAGACATAAAACTTTACATTTGACCCTATGAAGCTCCT
>NZ_JACYLP010000003.1:0-53475 GCF_015272455.1 Thermoleptolyngbya sp. C42_A2020_037 | reverse complement strand
CCTCGCAGCAGGGTATTCCGGCTCTTAAAGTCAATTTTTGTCAGTCAACCAGGGTCTACCCTTGCCAGATACTTACTCCATAGGCTCAACCTTACTGCTGGGCTTCAATAGGGCGTTGGTCAGGAATAAATTTAGCGGGTTCTGTCTCTACCGCAGGTTGATTCTTGATTCCCGGCACAGGCAATTCTAGGTTGGGGCCCCGACGAATAATGCGACTGCCAAAAAATAGCGCACAGATAAACAGAGTCGTATACACGGCTGCAAAAATTAGCAGGGATGTCAACACCTCGCTCGCAGGCAAGTTGGAAACCCCCTCCGCTGTGCGAATTTGCCCGTACACCACCCAGGGCTGTCGTCCTACACAGCGCACAATCCATCCCGACTCTACGGCAATGTAGCCCAAGGGAGCCGCTAGTAGCCAGGTTCGCAATAGCCACTTTTGGTGGGCGATCGCCTCTGGTGCAAACTTGCCCCGCAGCCATTGGATCACACTCACCCCCATCAAGCCCGCCAAGAAAAAGCCAATCCCGCTCATGATGCGGAACGAGTAATAAACCAAGCCCACCATTTTGGGTCGGTCGTCTGGCTGCCATTCTTTAAGGCCCAAAACAGGTTCAGAGAGGTTTTTCTTGAATTCCAAAATGTAGCCCAGTCCATTGGGAATAGAAATCTCCCAGTCGTTTCGCTCTAGCTTGTTGTTGGGCAACGCCACCAAGCTCCAATCCGCAGGTTGTCCCGCTGGGCTGGTTTCCCACTTGGCCTCCATTGCGGCTAGCTTAGTTGGCTGATAGTGCGCTACCTGCTCGGCGCTGAGGTGCCCAATGTAAATCTGCAAGGGAGTGACGGCGATCGCCACTGCCACAGCAATTTTGAGCGATCGGGCAAAGAACTCAGGATAGCGGTGGTTGAGAATATACCAGGCACTAATTCCGCCAATGACAAACAGCGACGTTTCCAAGGTTGCGAAGAACATATGGGAAACGCTGATGAACATGAAGGGATTCAAAATCGCCTGAAAGTAGTCATCCACAATGAACTTTCCGTTGACAAGCTCTCCACCTGCGGGTGTTTGCAGCCAGGAATTTGCCACCAAAATCCAAAATGTGGAAAGGTTCGCACCAAAAGCAACCATAATGGTGGAGAAATAATGAATGACTGGATGTACTCGCCCCCAGCCAAAGAGCATAATGCCTAGGAATCCTGCTTCGAGCATGAAGGCCATTGCGCCTTCAAACCCCAGAATGCTGCCAAAAAAATCGCCCACTGCTTCTGAAAAAGGAGCCCAGTTTGTGCCGAACTGAAACTCCATAGGCAAGCCAGAGGCAACACCAATGCCAAAGTTTAGAACATATAGTTTCGACCAGAAGCGGGCGTGGCGGTAGTAATCTGGATTTTTTGTCCTCAGCCATAATCCTTCAACCACAACAAGGTAGATTGCCATACCTGTTGTAAGAACGGGCCAGAGCATGTGAAAGATAGCCGTCAAAGCAAACTGCATTCGCGACAGTGCGACAGTATCAGCCCAGATAGCCATAGTTGCCTCATTGACAAGGGTTTAGACAAAGGTTTAGAACGGATCGGAACGAACAGGCAAGGGACAATTCTCATCGCTTGATGAGAACAAAAACGGCGACCGCTAACACGAAGTAACCGAACCCTTTTTCAAGCTGCTTGGCGCTGACGAATTGATTTAAGTAAGATCCCAAAAGAATCCCAACGCTAGAGGCGATTGTAAAAGACAAAAGCAAGTTCCAATCAATCGGAACGTGACCAAAGTATCCGGCAAACCCAGTAACGGATTTTAGCGCCAGGATGATTAGGGACGTTCCCACAGCTTCTTTCATGGGGGTTTTTCCTAGCAGCACCAAGGCCGGAATCACCAGAAACCCACCCCCAATACCGATGAAGCCTGTGAGGGTGCCAACGGCAAGACCTTCCAGAGCAATTGCCAACCACTTAGGAATGACTGTGTGGTGATCAGAATGATCGGCCTTATCGAGCGGGTTTTCTGATTTGCTGGCTCCTTTGCGAATCATGGTGATTGAGGCAATCAGCATCATGACTCCAAAGGTCACAAGCTGAATTGTAGGGTTAATAAATGGCAACGAGGCTATCCTCGCTCCTAGATAAGCCCCTAGCATGGAAGCAGGCGCAAACAGCGCGATAATTTTAGGATTGACATTGCCTTGCCGCCAGTGAGGAATCGCACCGATCAAGCTCGCAACTCCCACAATGACCAAAGTCATGGCAAAGGCAGATTTTGCAGGGACGGACATGACATAGATCAGCACAGGAGCCGCCAAGATCGACCCACCCCCACCAATCAACCCCAGGCTAATGCCAATACAAATTGCCAGCAAATGCCCAATAACAGTAATTAACATTGATGTATCGTCCTAGAGATGTATGGTTCTAGATTTGTTTGCTAAGCCATGCAAAACTGGGCGATCGCCCAGCCTTAGAAGACTCGTTGCAATCACCACTCCAAAAAATTAGGACGCTCGATGAGCGCCCTAAAACCTTAAACTCAAACGCGCTGGTTGTAAGGCAGTTTAGCCAGCAGCATTCCTAATGCACAGGTATTCGTAATCCCAGCAAACACCAGACCAGCACCCACAAAACCGCTGAGGAGCAAAAACCAGGGAGAGACAAACGCACCCAGTAAAGTGCCAGTTACAACCAGCGAACCTGCGACAATCTGCACCTGGCGCATCAGGCTAATGGGGGCACGTTTGTTTACCTCAGTTGGAAACCCAGCCTGCACCCAAGCCGATAATCCGCCTTCCAAATGGGTCACTTCATCGATTCCTGCTGCGAATAATTTCTGTGCTGCCTGAGCCGATCGATTGCCTGTTCGGCAATACAACACCACAGTTTTGTTGCCATCTTTGTTGCCACCAAACGGAATGCGATTCGGATCGAATTTGGACAGCGGCACTAGGATTGAGCCAGGGATTTTTTCGCCTGCATGTTCAGAGGGTTCGCGAACATCAACTAGCGTGACGGCTTGTTGGCTCAACAAGGTACTCAGGAAAGATGGATCAATGGCTTTTAGGCGATCGCGCTGAGTTTGACTGGAATAGTTGAAACCAATCTCATTCATGCTCGTCATTGGACGCTCCTAACTGTTCAAAATTTTGAGTGATGTAGTCTACAAAAAATCGCTTGACACCCGGGCGACTTTTAAAGTCCAAGCCCATCGCCGTTGTTCGGTGCAGAAATTCTTCGACGGTCATGCCCTGCTCAATGCCAGACCGCAACAGCGCAATCCCAGCCGAGCGCAGCCCCAGTGAGCAGTGCATCAAAACTGGCTTTGGGAGCTGATCAACGTGCTCACACACCTGAGCGATAATCTCACCGCTCAGACTAGAGGGATTTACAGGAACATGGACATACTGCATTCCCAACGATTCCACTATCTGCGGCTCATCGGGCAGAAATCCCTTTTCCTTTGGCATCCTCAGATTGATCACTGATTTGAAGCCCTGTTGAGATGCCTGCTGCAATTGCTCTGGGCTAAGCTCTCCGGCCACAGAAACGTCTGCGTCTATCCGGTGGATGCCAACTAGCTGCGTTTCGTTCATTTCTGCATTCCCATTTCTGTGTTTAAGCCGTCCTACTGCCCTGCCAAACTGAGTCCTCTAGCTGGTTACAAGTACATTGCCACACTGTTCATTTGCGGGAACGGCTTCCATGATTTTTTTGGGATCAGGCAGATTCAGCCCGTTCATAAACTCTATGAACTGATCGCGGGTTCGCCCAGCAAAGCGCGGGTTCCAGTGTTCTTCTTCAGCAATCGTGGAGACGCTGTGGCCGCGATAGTCGTGGGCAGGGTACACGAGCGTACCATCTGGCAGCGTAAACAGGTTCTCTGTTACGGAGTCATACAGTGTCCCTGCATCGCCGCTTTGGAAATCAGTCCGTCCGCAGCCCCGAATAAACAATGCATCGCCCGTTAGTACTCGGTCGCCATTCACCAGATACGCCATATGGCTATCGGTATGTCCTGGAGTGGCGATCGCCCGAATTTCAACTTCTCCGACCTTCAAGACTTCCCCATGCTGGATGTGGCGGTTGGCACAAGCAACCTGCGCCTTTTCCGGCACAATCGTTTCACAGCCCGTTAGCTCCCGAAGTTTGCCAGCCCCCGTGATGTGGTCAGCATGGACGTGGGTTTCTAGGCAGTATTTCAAGGTCAATCCCAATTCATTAATCAGCTTGTAATCGCGCTCGACCTGTTCAATCACGGAGTCCACCAAAACTGCTTCCTTGGTCTTGGGGTCAGCAATCAAATAGGTGTAAGTCCAGGTGTCTTGATCAAAAAGTTGTCGAAATAGCATCGTTCGTTACCTCGTGAGACGGTGTTGTGCAGAAGGGTTGTGTTCTAGAGGTCGCCTGCTACAAACAGAATGGCGACAACAACCAGGATTGAGAAAAACGTGAGATAGCCAGCAACCATGACTGCGATCGCCCCGTAGCGTTGACTTAGGGATTCTGGTTTTCAATTTAATTACCATATAGTAATGTAGTTTAAGGTTTAATTTTCGTCAAGCCGCTGAAATGGATTTAAGATTTTCTTCAGAAGAGACAACTATATTACCAACTGGTAGTATGGTACACATAGTAAATATCTTACGTCATCGACTCATTTTCTACACCTTTCGTTACATTTGAGGAACTACCGTGTCACCGACTGCACAGCAAACCCAACCAACCCACCCTGCTGAACAGCTTCGTCAAAATCTCTCGACCGCCGAGGCGATCGCCCCGCCCGTAAAGCACCACCAAATTGTGATTGTGGGGGGAGGAGCCGCCGGAATCACGGTTGCGGCCCAACTGCTGAAGCGAAACCGCGCTCTAGATATTGCCATCATCGAACCGTCCGACAAACACTACTACCAACCTGGCTGGACGCTGGTGGGCGGCGGCGTGGCTCCGATTGAGAAATTCATTCGAGATGAAAAAGATGTCATTCCCAAGGGAGCAAGCTGGATTCAAGCGCGAGTCGCAAAACTAGACCCCGATCGCAACACGGTCATCACCGAAGCCGGCCAAGCCATTGAGTATGAGTACTTGGTACTATGCCCCGGCATTCAAATTGACTGGCATCTAATCAAAGGCTTGAAAGAAGCCCTGGGTAAAGGCGGAGTCACCAGTAACTACTCCAAAGAATACGCCCCCTACACCTGGGAAACCATCCAAAACTTCAAAGGCGGGAACGCCCTCTTCACCTATCCTGCCACGCCGATTAAGTGTGGCGGTGCGCCTCAGAAAGTAATGTATATGGCCGATGACACCTTCAAGCGCAAGAGCGGTGTCGGAGTGAACACCACGGTGATGTTCTGCACTGCTGGGGCCTCTATGTTTGCCGTACCAGAATATGCAGCCGCTCTGGATAAAGTAGTGGCGCGGCGCGGCATTGTTACCAAGTTCAAGCACAACCTCAAGGAAATCAAGGCAGACACACAAGAGGCAATTTTTGATGTCACCACCGATAACGGCACTGAGGAAGTCAGCATTCACTACGACATGATCCATGTGGCTCCCCCCATGAGTGCCCCTGATTTTATCAAGCAAAGCCCGCTGGCTGGAGCCGGTGGCTGGGTGGATGTTGATAAGGCAACGCTGCAACACACTCGCTATGCCAACGTGTTTTCACTCGGCGATGCGTCTTCTTTGCCGACCTCTAAGACGGCCGCAGCCGCCCGTAAGCAAGCGCCGATTCTCGTTCAGAACTTGCTGTCTTTGATTCAATCGCAGCCGATAACCGAAGAATACGACGGCTATACCTGCTGTCCCCTCATCACAGGCTACAACTCAACCATCATGGCAGAGTTTGCCTATGGGGGAAAGCTGGCTCCCTCGTTTCCGCTCGATCCCACCCAAGAGCGCTACTCAATGTATTTGGCAAAGGCCCATGTGTTGCCCTGGTTGTACTGGAATCGAATGCTAAAGGGTGAAGGATTTGAAGCGGATATTTTCAAGCCCATCAACCGACTGCTCCGGCGCTAAACGAGATTGCGGAGGGGATGGTCGCTGCCCATCCCCTCAAGGATCGGGCAGTTCCCTGTGTTTTAAGGTTGGCGATCGCGTCTACTACACTGGTTCAGATGCCAAGCTTCTGTGCGATTACGGAAACCAAGTGCTAGAAATCATCGCCCTAGATGCAAAAACGAGGCGAGTCGTCTGTCAAACGACTCGTCTCGAGCAAGTTGTCGGAATTGCATTTGATGATCTCAGCAAACGCTAGCGGCTCTGCCTTAGCTGTGATAACTGCTGAAGCTGTTGACTCTGCTGTTCAACTTGCATCGTCAACGCATCACAAACCAAATCGCACAGTTCAAACAGAAATGGATTGGCAATGCGATAGTAAACACAGACTCCACGCTGTTCGCGAGCAACCACCCCAGCTTGAGTCAGCATTTTCAGATGCTTAGAAACATTCGCCTGTCCCAAGCCTGTTTCTTCGATAATCTCTGTTACATTCTTAGCGCCTGTTTTCAGAGAACATACAATCTGAAGGCGACTCACTTCTGATAAAACTTTGAAGAAGTCTGCCATCAGGCTCAATGCTTGGGGAGTGAGTTTAGAAATACCGCACTCATTGACTAGGTTTGCATGGGCTAGGCTTGCATCTACTTGTTCTGGCGCTCTTTCTTGAACCGCAACAGGCTTTCTGGATGATTTTGTAGGCATGGGAGGCATTCCGCAACTTGGACAGATCTATTTATTATCACTATATTACCACACGGTAGTAGAACCTGCACAATTAACGGAGAGTACAAAGATGGCGCTGTTTGACAGACTATCGGCATTATTGGGCGGCGGGCTGATTGGTCTCAGCGCGACCATTTTGTTGTTGCTGAGTGGTCGAATTGCGGGCATTAGCGGCATGGTGAATGGGGCAGTTACCTTTCGCAAAGCAGAAGCTTGGCGATGGAGTTTTATCGCTGGGTTGTTGTTGGGCGCTGCGCTGTATGAGTATGGCTTTGCAGTGCAGCCCACACCTCGTTCTACGTTTGCACCAATCGCCATGCTTGTGGGGGGACTGTTGGTTGGCTGGGGAACCCGCATGGGAAACGGCTGCACGAGCGGTCATGGGGTCTGCGGGTTGGGACGCTTATCGGGGCGATCGCTGGTGGCTGTCCTCACGTTTTTAATCACTGGAATGCTGACAGTGTTTGTGATTAGACATGGTTTTTGATTAGACATGGTTTGTCTTTGTAACTGTGATCGCAAAACCCAACAAATCAATCTAGATTTATGAAAAACCATCTAGCAGCACTCATTTCGGGCATTCTGTTTGGCTTTGGGCTAGGACTATCACAAATGATCGATCGCGATCGCGTTCTCGGGTTTCTCGATGTAGCAGGTGCATGGGACCCAACGTTGCTGTTCGTTTTGGGAGGCGCAGTTGGCGTTACGGTGATTGCGTTCCGTTTTGTACTCAAGCGATCGCGTCCCTTATTTGCCGATAAATTTTATCTCCCTACTAAACGAGAGCTTGACTCGCCGCTGGTTGTGGGTGCGGCAATTTTTGGCATCGGTTGGGGGATTTCGGGCTACTGCCCAGGGCCAGCAATCGCAGCACTGGTTTTAGGAGTTTGGAATCCGGTTTTGTTCTTGATGGGCATGATTGTGGGTTCTCTCGCTCAAAAATGGACAGCAGATCAAAGTCAAACTGGCCAGAAGACCGAGTTGAGATGAAAGGTCTGAAACCCAGTGGTTCAAGAACATTCAAGAACAAATGAGTTCGCTGCGATTCGAGATTCTGACCAGAAGCAATAATGCCCACAAGGGCGATCGCTCTGAGGAAACTTTTCAGTGCCTAATCTGAGCATTGTCACTTTTCTAGGAGTAGAATCTACGTCTTTGTGCGGCGACTTAATCGAGTTCAGCGAGAAACATGCCTCAAGTCTGTTGTCCAAGGTTTTCTCTCATGTTTCTCAGCCCATGCTGGGTATCGAGCCGGGCATTTTAATTGCCAACATCGAAGTAGCTCCAGGGCTGGAGGTGGCCGCTGTCATCACCAAGTCATCGGCGAAGCCTACGCCGTGGTCAAAGCCTCCGACGTGATGGTGGCTGTGGATTAGGCTACTGCTTTCGGGCCACGATGTGGAAGATGTGCCAGTGCTTGTCTTCCCCCAAGGCAGTTTTGCCGGGGTGGTTTTCTTCCTCCAGCCATTCGACGGCAAAAGGTTCTAGCAGTTGATTGATTTCGATGCGGCTGTGGTGGGTGAGGTCAGCATAGACCGCCCAGGAATCCTGGTCGCCAAAGAGTTGTCCGCAGAAGCGCCCGCCGGGTACCAGGGCCACCACAATTTCCTCCCACAGGTGGGCAAAGTGCTGGGGTGGGCAGAAGGGTAGGCAGAAGCTGGCGTTGATCAGGCTCACCGCTGGGGGTAGGGTGAGGTTCTCGAAGCGCTGGACACGGGTCTCTAGGTAGGTGCGATCGCAGTCATCCCGCTGCCGCAGGCGGGCGATCGCCTCGGGTTCACCATCGATAGCCAGCACTCGCCAGCCCCGGCGCAGCAGTTCCACGGTGTCGCGCCCGTCGCCGCAGCCCAGGTCCACCGCAAACCGAGGCAGGGGGTTGGGGTCTTGGGCAATGGAATCCAGCGCTCGGGTCAGGGTCGTCCGGGGAGGCCGCCCTTCCACTGCCTGATAGTATTGCTGCCACCGGGTTTCAAAGTTCATTGCTGCCTCTGCGGCTGAGGACAGATCGCCCATCGGCCAACGCTTTAGAAAGTCACACATGGGGATTAGGCTGGCTAGCCCCTCCGAAGTGCAAGGGTTCGAGGACAGGTTTCGAGATCGGGGGTCGGGGTGGCAACAGTAAGGCCGATCCAGCGATCGATCGCCTCGGAGTCGAAGCCAGCACGGCGATCGCCCTCCACCTCCAGCAGCGGGCGGCGGATCAGCAATGGGTTCAGCACCATCAGTTCTAGGGCAGTGTCAGCATCAAGTTGGGCAGGCACGACCACCCCAGAGGCGATCGCCGGGGCGCTGGCGTTGAACCACTGGGGCACGGGCAGCCCAGCAAAGAAGGGGCGCAGGCGATCGCAGATCCACGGCTCGGTCAGCAGGTTGCGGACGATCACCCGATGCCCTGCGGCTTCCAACAAACGCTGTTGGCGGGCGTTGTTAAAGCAGCCGGGCTTTTCGTAGAAGGTGACTGTGGCCATGGGGAACCTCTTGGATGGGTGGGGTTGGGTCGGGGTCTGCGGGTGGGCTAGGGGAGATGGGGTTAGCGGGCGATCGCCGGAAAGTCTGCCTTCAAAATCTCCAGCCAGTTGGCAATGCGCTGGTCAGTTTTCTCACTTTCGTTTACCTCATCCAGGGGCAGCCCCACAAACTTGCCGTCGCGGATAGCAGTGGACTTTTCAAAGGTGTAGTCTTCCGCAGAAACCGCCCCGACGATAGTGGCCCCTAGCGCCTTGAACTGGTCGTATAGAATGCCCAAAGCCCCAACAAAATGCTTGCTGTGGCCTTCACAATCGCCGGGGCCAAACAGGGCAATGGTCTTCCCCGAAAAGTCGGGCTTGTCCATTTCCATGTCGAATATGGGTTCGCGCCAGTCGTTCTGCAATTCGCCCGCCCCCCAGGTGGAGCAGCCGAGGATCAGGTAGTCATACTGGAGCAGGTCATCTACGCTGTCGTAGTCAGACTCCATACTGTAGAGATCACAGCGATCTTCACCGATTGCATCTCGAATTTTTTCAGCAATTTCTTCTGTAACGCCAGAAGTGCTGCCGTAGAAAAGTCCAATGTCTGCCACGGGTTTACTCCTTGAAAACAGGTAGAAGGTAGAGGGGATAGGTTGGGCATTGCCTAATTCGTAGAGCCACTATCGTCTAAATTTTGGCGGCTGTTTCTTTCCTCCAAATCAGATTGAGGGCCGACCAGTCGCACGTAGATCGCGCTCACCAGCAAAGGCGGCAAGGTAAGATGTCCGTTTTCGGTGCGAATCATGAAGTTGGGGTAGCGCTGGGTAACGGCAATGGTTTTTCCTTGAGTTAAACCAAGGGATTGCAGGTGAGAAAGAATTTGGGAATCGGTCTGGGTGAAGCGAGCAATCGTGCCGCGATCGCCCACATTGAGAACCTGTAATGCTGCTCCTGCAACCGTAAATCGATTAAACATGACGCAACTCCAGCGAAAAGATTGGGTCAACCGTAGGCTGCATCCACGGAGCAATGCACCCCCTTAATCGTCAAATTAAATACGCCTCCATATGGGTCTTAATCGTGCAGTCCGATCGCGGATACGATGAGCAAAGTACGATAAAGCCCTTGGCAATCTGCTCGTCGTCTAGAAAAGACTGCTCCTCCTGATTAACCTCACCTTCGACCAGTTTGCC
The DNA here is from genome assembly GCF_015272455.1 of Thermoleptolyngbya sp. C42_A2020_037. Taxonomy (NCBI): domain Bacteria; kingdom Bacillati; phylum Cyanobacteriota; class Cyanophyceae; order Oculatellales; family Oculatellaceae; genus Thermoleptolyngbya; species Thermoleptolyngbya sp. C42_A2020_037. The sequence continues at coordinate 43,115 of NZ_JACYLP010000003.1, read as the reverse complement.
AACGCAGCTAGAGCAAGCGCCCGACCGACAGGAGAAGGGTAGGTCAATGTCGTTCTCTTCTGCCGCGTCAATGATGTAAGTGTTCTCATCCACCGGAATAGTGACATCGATATTACGCTTCTTGTTGATTAGACGAACTTGATAGGTTTTCGTCATGGTAGGACTCCTTTGAGAGGCAGTTTGTGGATGTTGAACTTTGAGTGCTGAGTCAAATTCCTGCATTCAAGCCTAAAAACGCAGCCCAAAAACTCAATGCTCAAAGCCTTTAACTACAGGGCACCCCAGCAGGGCTGCAATCGCCCGCCGCCTGGAACGACTTGCCGCAGCCGCAGGTGGCAGCGGCGTTGGGGTTGGTGAATTTAAACCCGCTCTCTAGCAGGCTATCGATGTAGTCCACCACAATGCCGTCCAGCAGGGGCCAGCTTATGGGGTCCACAAAAACCTTCAAACTGCCCGATTCCACAACCCGATCGTCGGGCTTAGGAGCGTTGGCAATCTTAATATCGTACTCGTAGCCGTTGCAGCCGCCGTCTTTCACCGCCAAACGAACGCCGCGTTCGGGAGTGTAGTTCGGGGTGCCGCGTAGGAAGGTACGCAAGCGCAGTTCGGCGAGTTCGGTAATCGTGATAGTCATAGCAAATGGATAGGTAAGAATTGGATGGGTAAAGGGGTAGATGAATTTTGGATTGGCGATTCTGGATTTTGGCAGTGCTGCTGTAGGATAGGCATTGCCCACCGCTACCTCAAGGTGGATCGCGAGAAAAGGTCATGGGCTACCTCCTCGCCATTGCTACAGGAATAGTGCGATCGCCCTTTGCCTTCACCCCACCGCACACCGGGCAATCCGGGTCGTGGTAGGCACGGCGTTTAGCAAACTCTGCCCGCGCCAGATCCATAGTGAGGAGCTGACCCAGCAGCGGCTCGCCCAACCCAGTGACAAGTTTGATCGCTTCCAGGGCCGCCAAGCAGGCCAGGGTGCCCGACACCGCCCCCAGCACTCCAAAGCCCCAGCGATCCCACTCCGGTTTTTCGGGAAACAAGCACGACAGGCAGGGGGTTTTCCCCGGAATCACGGTGAGCAAGTAGCCCTCCATTGCGTTCATCGCCGCTTCCACCATCGGCTTGCCCCAGCGCACACAGGCGGCGTTGAGCAAATCGCGCTCTTTGAAGTCAAAGGCGCAGTCTAGGGCGATGTCTGCCCGCTGCACCAGAGCATCGATGTTTTCAGCAGTAACGTACTCGCACACCGCTTCAATCTCAATGTCGGGGTTAAAGGCGGCCAAGGTCTGTTGGGCCTTGAGTACCCTGGGTCTACCCACCCAGTCATCGGTCATCAGCACCTGACGATTCAAGTCATCCCGCTGAAGGTCGCCCCCCCGCAGCAAAATCAACCGCCCCACCCCCGCCGCCGCCAGATACAGCGCTGCTGTGCCGCCCAGTCCGCCCACCCCAGTCACTAGGGCAGTAGTGGATTTCAGTCGTTCCTGCGACTCCTGGCCAAAGCCAGGGATTTGCATTTGACGACGGTAGCGATCGCGCTCGGTAGGTGAGAGCATAGCGTGGGGTGTTGTCATGATAGAAAGATAGGGAGATAGGGATGGAAAATTTTGAGATTGCAGCTTGAAGCTTTGACTGAAACTCACAGTTCAAACCTGAAAATTCAAAATGTCAGGACTTGCGTACTTGCGATAAGTTTTCTGGGTTTTGGACAATTGCTTACGGGTGCAGCCTGCAAGCAATTGTCCAACTGCGTAAGTCCTAATGTCTTACTCGACTTCAATTTCAGAGAGAAGCACGACATTTTGGGGTTTGTTGTTGAAAACTTTGAACAGTTTTTGCTGAAGAGGCGACGAGGTTTGGAACAGGCTGTAAGCCTCCTGCAACAGTTCTCGGTACTGGTTAAAGGTGGCATCATTCGCCATATCTGGATTTTCGACCCCCTTCTCTTGCATCAGTCGGGAGAATTTTTGCAAGATGTGCAGGCGATAGACATTGAGAAACTGCGGGTCGTAGGACAGTCCAAAAAACGCAAAGTAGTCTTCAGCCTGGGTAATTTCATTAAAGGTCGTTACTTTAGAACTCATTGGGCTTGCTCCAGGGTGTGCAGTTGTTGTTTCAAGTCACGCAGTTGGCAATAGACCTCGTAGGTGCGGGCTGCCGCAGCAGGCAAAAGATCTAAATCGGCGGGCAGACCTTCAGCAATATCGTGCAGATCCATCTTGAGTTGCCCAGCTTTGCTATTGAGCTTTTTGATTTGGGCCTTGAGAGCGTCAATGGTAGAAGAGTCAGTGGTTAGCATTGGAGACTTTCGATTGGGAATTTCGGATCAGGCAAGAGATTAGGCAAAACAAAAACTGAGAGTTAGCGATTGGGGATTTGGATAATTTTTAGAATCAGAAATGTCACGAATTAGCTACGCATTCCTCTCGGCTCCGCCAGCATCTTTCCAGCCAGTCCACCCGTTCCTGGCGAGAGCAGGAAAACTGAAATAGGGCACTGCGAACTAGCAATAGCGCAAGGGCGTGGTTGACCTCTACTCGAAGCGTGCCATCTGCCGGGCAAGCGCAGGGGATATTCAAATCTCGCAGGCGGAGGAAGATCGACCAGCGATCGCATCGGTTCACTGAAATCACTTGTCCCCAACCGGAGACAGAAGAAGACGAGTTCATGGCACGAGCTCCACGGGGATAGGGGCAGACTGTCTAAGTTGGCTCACCTGAGTTTCCAAGGTTTCGATGCGATCGAGTAGGGCGCGGATCGTCCTCGCTTCGGCATCGGGCAGTTGGGCATGATCCAGGGGAGCGGTGGCGGTATTGCAGCGGCAAACGTTGCGGCTAGGCACGCCGACAGCAGTGCAGTGGGCAGGCACCGATTGCAGCACCACCGCCCCGGCCCCAATGCGGGCATAGTCGCCAAGGGTAATGTTGCCAAGTACCTTGGCCCCGGAGCCAATCACCACGTGGTTGCCTACAGTAGGGTGGCGCTTGCCAGTCTCTTTGCCAGTGCCCCCCAAGGTGACTCCCTGGTAAATCAGGCAGTAATCCCCCACGATCGCCGTCTCACCAATCACCACGCCCATGCCGTGGTCGATGAAGACACCCCGGCCAATCTGGGCACCGGGATGAATGTCGATGCCCGTGAAAAAGCGGCTGAGGTGGGCGATAAACCGGGGCAGAAAAGGGATGCCGCGATCGCGCAGTTCGTGGGCTAGGCGGTGGGCGGCCAGGGCGTGCAGGCCGGGATAGCAGCACAGCACCTCCAGCCAGTGACTCGCCGCCGGATCGCGTTCAAAAATGATGGCAAAGTCCTCTCGTAAAGCGGCCAGAATGGGCAACCGCTTGGGGATATCGACCGAAGGCTGGGTAAAACTGCGAGAAAAAGAGAGAAACATAGCTCCAGTGGAGGCGTTTTGTTTCTCTGCTTATAGCAATGACTTCAAGACTGCTAGTTGAGGGCTAACTCATCCAGATGACTAAACCAATTACGACTGCACTCAACCCCAAATCCCCTATCAATTCAAGGGAAAAAAGTTTTTGATGGTCAGGGGACGGGTATTTCTCATGGCGGGAAGACGCATTTTTACCCCTAGGTTCAAGCATTATGTACTCACCAAAAAGTCTGACTCAGCAAAGGCTTTAGATGATTTAGCAAGTGGGTCAAGATTCTGTCAATTATGCACTCAAGATAGAGGCTTCCAAGCCTGCAATTGACCTTTAACACAAAAAACTGTAGCAGATTTATCAGAAGCTCCTCTATTTAATTCAGAAATCCTTAACATCTGTTGCCCTACATCTGTTGCCCTTGAAGAAAGTAAGCCAACTAGTAAACCGTCTGGTAAACCGTCTGAAATATCTGAAGTCTGCTTCTATCTCCCTAACCCCTGAGAGAAGCGGAGAACTGAAATTTCAAAGTCCCTCTCTAAGAGAGATTTGGGATTGAGATTACCCAGTCATCCAAGTCGGCAAACCCATCACGCTCCGGGCTGCCAAAACATTTCTTAACCCACTAAAAGTAACGTTGATAACCATTGCGCTAAGCAGACAGCCAAGATCGATACGGTTTAATATTTGGCACTTGAAAACAACGCTTCATTCTGTAGTAAATGATGCCAAAATGCGAGCTTTGAGTACTCAGAAACCTCGGCTCGTTAAAGCGTTAGACCAATGCTAAATCCTTTCTCCAATGGGCACTTCATCTGAGTACAGAAATACAGCATTCGGCTATTGAAATACCAGCATTGCTCTTGGGAAATACTAGCCCCCCACCCTGTCAAAAAAGATCAAGGTTTCTGTAATCCGGGTGTCTGACAGTTGAGTACACCGCTAATCATTCAATCAACTCTACCGGGACAAGCGACCAAAGTAGCAAAATTCCCGTTGCTATAACTCTTTCAACGCCGAACACACCAGCGTTACTCGATACCTGAAAAGGTACTCAGCAGATGGCAACGTCAACCCCAGCTTGGTTAAAGCTAATAACTTTGACACGTTGCCCTGTCAGTACCTAAACAGCAATCGAACGGCCCACCGATTTCCTCGCGACACCACCCACGCAGGGGAATCGCCTTTATCAGCACGTCGCTGGCTGATGGGTTCTGCTCCCCCAAGGGCACCCACCAGCCAGCGACGGAAATTCTCCAACCCTTGTCTGGCTGCGCCGCCATGCGTTCCAACCCCGCCCTATCCACCCCTACCTCCCCAAACCCATGACGCCACCGCCATCCTCTGCCCTGACCTCCGCGCCCACCGCGACGCCCGATCTGGACATTACCCTGACCAAGACCAAAACCGGGGTCAAACCGGCGGGCGGCGGCTGTGGCACGACCGCCTCTGGCTGCACCACCAAGACCGATACCGCCCTCAGCGAGAGCTTGCAGGCCCGCATTGAAAAGCACCCCTGCTACAGCGAAGAGGCCCACCACCACTATGCCCGGATGCATGTAGCAGTAGCCCCCGCCTGCAACATTCAGTGCAACTACTGCAACCGCAAGTACGACTGCGCCAACGAGAGCCGCCCCGGTGTGGTCAGCGAACTGCTTACTCCCGAAGAGGCCGCCCACAAGGTCTTAGTGGTGGCAGGCAAAATTCCCCAGATGACGGTGCTGGGCATCGCTGGCCCTGGCGATCCCCTGGCGAACCCCGAAAAAACCTTCCGCACCTTTGAGCTGATCGCCGAGCGGGCCCCGGACATCAAGCTCTGCCTCTCCACCAACGGCCTGATGCTGCCGGATTATGTGGATCGCATCAAAGCGCTAAATGTCGATCATGTCACCATCACTATTAATATGGTGGACCCCAGCGTGGGCGAGAAGATTTATCCCTGGGTTCACTACCGCCGCAAGCGCTATCGGGGTCTTGAGGGGGTACGCATCCTCCACGAGCGGCAGATGGAGGGATTGCAGGCTTTGAAAGAGGCTGACATTCTCTGCAAGGTCAATTCCGTACTGATTCCTGGCATCAACGACGAGCACATGCCCGAGGTGAATGCCGCTATTCGGGAGCGGGGCGCGTTTTTGCACAACATCATGCCGCTGATTTCGGCCCCGGAGCACGGCACCTACTTTGGACTGAATGGGCAGCGCGGCCCTAGCCCCAAGGAACTGAAGCAGGTGCAGGACAACTGTGCTGGCAACCTGAAGCTGATGCGCCACTGTCGCCAGTGCCGGGCCGATGCCGTGGGTCTGCTGGGGGAAGACCGCAGCCAGGAATTCACCAAGCAGAAGTTTATGGAAATGCCCGTGGACTATAGCCTGGAAACCCGCCAGGCGGTGCATCTTAGCATTGAGCAGGCCAAGGCTGCCGTCGCTGCCAAAAAGCGCTCCGCCGCCCGCATTCCCGGTGAGCGTTCGGAGGATTCGCCCAAGGTTCTCGTTGCTGTAGCCACCAAGGGCGGCGGCATTGTGAACCAGCACTTTGGCCATGCCAAGGAATTCATGATTTACGAAGTGGATGCTGCCGAGGCTCGGTTCATCAGCCATCGCAAGGTGGCTGATTACTGCCAGGGCGGCTATGGCGAAGAGGCGATGCTGACGGGCATCATCGACACCATTGCTGACTGCAAAGCGGTGCTAGCGGCCAAAGTCGGTCCCTGCCCCAGCAAGCGGTTGCAGGAAGCGGGCCTGGTGGTGGTCGAAGATTACGACGTGATCGAGACCGTAGCCCGCAGGTTCTACGACGAGCATGTGTTGAAACGATAGGTCTGTCCCTCACCCCTAGCCCCTCTCCCTAGGGGAGAGGGGAACCGGATCGAACCCACCCCTAGCCCCTTCGAGGAGGGGAACCGAACCGAACCCACTACCCCACCATCCCATCCACCCGCCCACCCATCCACCTGCCCACCCCCGGAGGCCCCCAATGAGCTACACCATCACCCAAAGCTGTATCGGTTGTCGGCGTTGCCTCTCCGCCTGCCCCACGGGGGCGATTCAGACCGATGGCACAAAATTCTGGATTGCGAGCGATCGCTGCAACCAGTGTCAGGGAACCTACGGGGTGGCCCAGTGCTGGGCTATCTGCCCTACTAACGAGGGCTGTGTGCCTCTGACCAGTGGCGTGGCGGCGGTGCCATTGTCCTCAGCGTCAGAGCGATCGCCCGACTACTGGGAGGCCTGGTTTGCCACCTACACCCGCATGGTGGCCAGGCTCCGGGGGGTGCAGGAGTCGAGCTATTGGCACCACTGGTTTGATACCTATTCGCAGGCTTTGAAGCGATTGCAAACGGCCCATTGACCCTCACCCCCAGCCCCTCTCCCTCAGAGAGAGGGGAGCCGGAAGTATAATCTCTAATCCAAAATTCCCAATCCAAAATTCCCAATCCAAAATTCTCTAACTGCCATGGTCACTTATCTCGACAACAACGCCACCACCCGCATCGACCCCGACGTTTTGGCGGCGATGCTGCCCTACCTGAGCGAGCTATACGGCAACCCGTCGTCGATGCACAGCTTTGGCGGCCAGGTAGGAGCGGCAATTGAAACCGCCCGGGAGCAGGTGGCTGCTCTGCTGGGGGCCGAGCCGACGGAGATTATCTTCAATAGCTGCGGCAGTGAGGGCAACAACACCGCCATCCACGCTGCCCTGGCGGCCCAGCCGGAGAAGCGCCACATCGTCACCACAGCAGTCGAGCACCCGGCGATTCTGGCGGTGTGCAAGCACCTGGAGAAGCGGGGCTACACCGTCACCTACCTCTCCGTGGACGGGCGCGGCGAGCTGGACTTGATGGAACTGGAGGCGGCAATGACCGGCGGCACGGCCCTGGTTACTACGATGTATGCCAACAACGAAACCGGGGTGATCTTTCCGGTGGAGCAGATTGGGGCGATCGCCAAAGCCTACGGAGCCGCCTACCACGTCGATGCCGTGCAGGCCGTCGGCAAGGTGCCTATTGACCTGTCCACCAGCCCCATCGACCTGCTCACCCTCTCGGGCCACAAGCTCCACGCCCCCAAGGGTATCGGCGCATTGTACGTCCGTAAAGGCTTCCGCTTCCGCCCCTTTTTGCTGGGGGGCCACCAGGAGCGGGGCCGCCGGGCGGGCACCCACAATGTGCCAGGTATCGTTGCCTTGGGCAAAGCAGCGGAACTAGCCCAAACCCACCTGGCCCACGTCCAGCGCGAAGCCGAACTGCGGGACCTGCTGGAGCACGGCATTTTGACCACTATCCCCGATACCGTAGTCAACGGCGGCGGTGCCCCCCGGCTGCCCAACACCACCAACATCGGCTTCAAGTACATCGAAGGGGAAGCCATCCTGTTCATGCTCAACCGCGAGGGTATCTGTGCCTCCTCCGGCTCCGCCTGCACCTCCGGCAGCCTCGACCCCTCCCATGTGCTGACGGCCATGGGGCTGCCCTATACCATCCTCCACGGCTCTATCCGCTTCAGCCTTTCCCGCTACACCACCGAAGCCGAAATCCGTCAGGTGCTCACCGTCATGCCCGAAATTGTGGAACGCCTGCGGGCCCTATCGCCCTTTAACAACGATCAAGTGGAGTGGTTGCAGGAGCGAGATTTAGCCGTTGCAACCTGAGGCAATTTTGGGTTTTGGACTTTGGATTTTGGATTGCTTGCTTCATCCAAAATCGCCAACCCCAAATTCCTGCCGACCCACCCTGTCCTCCGGGCACCCCTCCCAGGAGGGGACCGCCCCCACCACAATCCAAAATCGCCAATCCCAAATCCACAATTCCTTCATTCCCCCGAAACTGCCATGTGGGACTACTCCGAAAAGGTACTCGAACTCTTCTACAACCCCATCAACCAGGGCACCATCGATGACCCACAGGAACCCGATGTGGCGGTGGTCTACGGCGAAGTGGGCAGCATTGCCTGTGGCGATGCCCTGCGGCTGCACCTGAAGATTCAGCAATCCACCGACAGTATTTTGGATGCACGGTTCCAGACCTTTGGCTGCACGAGTGCGATCGCCTCCTCCTCGGCCCTGACCGAAATCATCAAGGGCAAAACCCTAGACGAGGCATTGCACATCACCAACCAAGACATTGCCAACTTCCTCGGCGGTCTGCCCGAAGCCAAAATGCACTGCTCGGTGATGGGGCAGGAAGCCCTGGAGGCGGCGATCTACAAGTATCGCGGCATCGAAGTGGAGCATCACGAGGACGACGATGGCACCCTGGTCTGCACCTGCTACGGCATCAGCGAGAAGAAGATCCGGCGGGCGATCGCCGAAAACCGCCTAACCACCGTAGAGCAAGTCACCAACTACGTCAAAGCCGGGGGTGGATGCGGCTCCTGCCTAGCGGACATTGAGGACATTCTGCTGGAAATTCAACACCCGGCAGAATCCGTAAAAGTTGCCCCCGCCCTCGCCCTAGATAAGGAGCAGAGCACCCAAGCCTTACCTTATCCCTCCACCACCCTCACTAACCTGCAAAAAATTACCCTGATCCAGCAGGTGATCGACACCGAGGTGCGGCCCCTCCTGCTGGCCGACGGCGGCGATGTCAGTTTGCACGATGTGGAGGGCGATCGCGTCCTAGTCAAGCTCCAAGGGGCGTGCGGCTCCTGCCCCAGCAGCACAGAAACCCTGAAGTACGCAATCGAGGCCAAGTTGAAAGATCTAGTCTTGCCCTCCCTCATCGTCGAAGCAATCTAAATTTCGACACTCCATAAGTTTTCCCAAAATCCAAAATCACCAGTCCAAGATTCCCTCACCCCTCCTCCCACCCATGCACCCCTCTATCCCCCGCGCCGGGCGCGACCCGCCGGCCCTCCTCCAGGCCCTTGCCTGATCCGAATTGACGAACGTTTCATTACCCCTCGATCCGAAATCAAACCCAAGGAGAAATCCCCCCATGCGACAGATTGCATTCTATGGAAAAGGCGGCATCGGCAAGTCCACCACCTCCCAAAACACCCTTGCCGCCATGGCCGAAAAGGGCCAGCGGATCATGATCGTCGGTTGTGACCCCAAGGCCGACTCCACCCGCCTGATGCTCCACAGCAAAGCCCAAACCACCATCCTGCACCTAGCCGCCGAGCGCGGCGCGGTGGAAGATTTGGAACTGGACGAGGTGCTGCTCACCGGCTATCGCGGCGTTAAGTGCGTCGAGTCCGGCGGCCCCGAACCCGGTGTCGGCTGTGCTGGACGGGGCATCATCACCGCCATCAACTTTCTAGAAGAAGAAGGCGCATACGAAGACCTAGACTTCGTCTCCTACGACGTGCTAGGCGACGTGGTCTGCGGTGGTTTCGCCATGCCCATCCGGGAAGGCAAAGCCCAGGAAATCTACATCGTGGTGTCGGGCGAAATGATGGCTATGTACGCGGCCAACAACATCGCCCGGGGCGTGCTGAAATATGCCCACTCCGGCGGCGTCCGCCTAGGCGGCCTGATCTGCAACAGCCGCAACACCGACCGGGAAATTGAGCTGATCGAAGCCCTGGCCGCCAAGCTCAACACCCAGATGCTCCACTTCGTGCCCCGCGACAACGTGGTGCAGCACGCCGAACTGCGCCGCATGACGGTAAACGAGTACGCCCCCAACAGCAACCAAGCGAAGGAGTATGCCCAACTGGCCGACAAAATCATCAACAACAAGAATCTCACCATCCCCACTCCCATCTCGATGGACGAGCTAGAGGAGTTGCTGATTGAATTCGGCATTCTCGATGGTGATGAAGAGTACCAGAAGGCTCTGGAGGCCGACAAGGCCCTGGCAGCGGTCTAGGTTCCCTGACCCTCACCCTAAATCCCTCTCACCGACGAAGAGGGACTTTGAATCCGGCTCCCCTTCTCCCCAGGGAGAAGGGGCTGGGGGATGAGGGCTAAACCTGGCCACCCGTCCAAAATCCAAAATCGCCAATCCAACATTCCCGCAGACCCACCCCTACCCCTCCCAGGAGGGGAGCTGCGGAAGACCCCACCCATCCACCCCTACCCGAGAGGGCACCATGACTACCGTAGAAGATAGAAAAGCACTCATCGACGAGGTGCTAGAGGCCTACCCCGACAAAGCCAAAAAGCTGCGGGCCAAGCACATCAGCGTCCAAGAGGCCGAAAAGACCGACTGTGGCGTAAAGTCCAACAAAAAGTCCGTCCCCGGTGTAATGACGACTCGTGGCTGCGCCTATGCAGGGGCCAAAGGAGTGGTCTGGGGCCCGGTCAAAGACATGATCCACCTTAGCCACGGGCCAGTAGGCTGCGGCTACTACTCCTGGTCGGGCCGCCGCAACTACTACATTGGCACCACCGGGGTCGATAGCTTCGGCACTATGCAGTTCACCTCCGACTTTCAGGAGCGCGACATTGTCTTTGGCGGCGACAAAAAGCTCGACAAACTGATCGATGAACTGGAAATTCTGTTTCCTCTGAGCAAGGGTACCACCATCGAATCGGAATGCCCGGTGGGCCTGATTGGCGACGACATTGAGGCCGTAGCCCGCAAGAAGGCGAAGGAGTATGGCAAGCCCGTGGTGCCCGTGCGCTGTGAAGGGTTCCGGGGGGTGTCCCAATCCCTGGGCCACCACATCGCCAACGACACCGTGCGGGACTGGGTGCTGCCCAAGGCCGACGAGTACCGCAAGTTACCTGAGGGCTACGAACCTGGCCCCTACGATGTCAACATCATTGGCGACTACAACATCGGCGGCGATGCCTGGCCCAGTCGTTTGCTGCTGGAGGCGATTGGTTTGCGGGTGATCTGTCAGTTTTCGGGGGACGGCACCTTTAATGAAGTGGTGATGACACCCCTAGCCAAGCTCAACTTAATCCACTGCTATCGGTCGATGAACTACATCTGCCGGTTTATGGAAGAGAAGTACGGCATTGGCTGGCTGGAGTACAACTTCTTTGGCCCCACCCAGATTGCCAAATCCCTACGGAAGATTGCCGCCCAGTTTGACGAAACCATTCAAGCCAAGGCGGAGGAGGTCATTGCCAAGTACCAGCCACGCATGGATACGATTGTGGCCAAGTATCGCCCCCGCCTCGAAGGCAAGAAGGTAATGCTGATGGTCGGCGGCCTGCGCCCCCGCCACGTGGTGCCTGCCTTTACCGACCTGGGCATGGAGGTGATTGGCACCGGCTATGAGTTTGGCCACGGCGACGACTATAAGCGCACTACCGAATACATCGACGAAGGCACAGTAATTTACGACGATGTCAGCGGCTACGAGTTCGAGGAACTTGCCAAGAACCTCAAGCCTGACCTAATTGCCTCTGGCATTAAAGAGAAGTACGTCTTCCAGAAGATGGCCCTGCCTTTCCGCCAGATGCACTCCTGGGATTACTCCGGCCCCTACCACGGCTACGACGGCTTTGAAGTCTTTGCCCGCGATATGGACATGGCCATCAACAACCCCACCTGGAGTTTGATCAGCCCACCCTGGCAGATCTCCCAGGACTAGGCGAAATTTGAGCCTTGTACGGGCGCACAGCAGTGCGCCCCAATGGGTACTTCGCTCCAATGCCTCTTATCACTCACGCCCGCATCCACCCATCCCCCTTAAAGCCATGACTGACAATCTTGACAACACTATCCCCACACCCTCCTGTGGGGGCGACGACCCAGGTCAGATTAAAGACCACTTTGACCTGTTCCACACCGATACCTATCAGAACTTGTTTGAGTACAAGCGCCAGTTTGAGGGTGCCCACAGTCCTGAAAAGGTTGCAGAAATTGCCGAATGGACAAAAAGCTGGGACTACCGGGAGAAGAACTTTGCCCGCGAAGCCCTGACCGTCAACCCCGCCAAAGCCTGCCAACCGCTGGGGGCGTTGTTTGTGGCCGCCGGATTTGAAGATACCCTCCCCTACAGCCACGGTTCCCAGGGCTGTGTGGCCTACTTCCGCACCCACCTGACCCGCAACTACAAGGAGCCCTTCCAGGCGGTGTCATCGTCGATGACTGAGGATGCGGCGGTGTTTGGCGGACTGAACAACCTGAAGCAGGGGTTGGAAAACGCCCACGCCCTTTATAAGCCCAAGATGATCGCCCTCTGCACCACCTGCATGGCAGAGGTGATTGGAGATGACCTGGGTGCGTTCATTACCACTGCGAAGAACGAAGGCCACATTCCTGAGGAATTTCCGGTGCCCTACGCCCACACGCCGAGCTTTGTAGGGTCCCACATCACTGGCTACGACAACATGCTGAAGGGCATTCTCAAGACCCTGACTAAGGATGAAAAAGCCGAGACCACCAATGGCAAGTTCAACTTCAACCTGGGCTTTGATCCCTACATCGGCAACATTCGCGAACTGAAGCGGATTCTGGGTCTGTTTGGGATTGATTACACCATCCTATCGGACAACTCCGATGCCTTTGACTCCCCCAACACGGGTGAGTTCAAGATGTACAACGGCCTTACCACCCTGGCGGATACCGCCGACAGCATCAACGCCGAGGGCACCGTGTTTTTCCAGAAGTACACTACGCCGAAGACCCAGGAATACATTGCCAACGAGTGGGGCCAAAAGACCTACAACTTCCGGCCCTTCGGCATCAAGGGCACCGACGAGTTCTTGATAGCGCTGTCGGCGATGACTGGCAAGCCGATTCCGCTGGAACTCCAGCAGGAGCGGGGCCGGGCGGTGGATGCCCTGACCGACTCCCAGGCCTGGATTCATGGCAAGAAGATCGCCCTCTACGGCGACCCCGACCACGTGCTGGGGCTGGTTCAGTTCTTGCTGGAGATGGGGGCGGAGCCGACCCACATTGTAGTGACCAATAGCAATGACGAGTTTGAGGCCGAAGCCCGCGAACTGCTGGCCAACAGCCCCTACGGCCAGGGTGCGACGGTGTGGGGCGGCAAGGATCTGTGGCACCTGCGATCGCTCCTCTTCACCGAGCCTGTGGATCTGCTGATTGGCAACAGCTACGGCAAGTATCTGTGGCGCGACACCGGCACTCCCTTAGTGCGGATTGGCTACCCGATCTTCGATCGCCACCACATGCACCGCTACGCCACCCTGGGCTACCAGGGCGCGATCAATCAGTTCAACTGGATTGTGAACACCATTCTGGATGAGCTGGATCGCCAGACCATCGTGCCCGCCAAGACGGACATCTCGTTTGATTTGATCCGCTAGTTCCTCGATGGGGGTGAACGGCGGTTCGCCCCTACCATCCCCTCACCCACCTACTCCCATGCGTCTTCCTGAAACTATCGAAATCGACGATCCGCCGACCTTTGACATGGGCGATCGCGTCCGCGTCCTGAAGCTGATCCGCAATGACGGAACCTTCCCTGGCAAAGAGGTGGGGACACCCCTGGCCAAAAAGGGCGACATCGGCTACATCGTCGGCATTGGCACCTACCTGCAACGGGCCTACATCTACTCGGTGCATTTTCTGGAGAGCAACTACGTGGTCGGCTGCCTGGGCCGCGAACTGGAACTCACCGAAGACCGCCCACCTCTCATTGCCCAGGACGACGATCACACCTGGTAACTAGCCCTCACCCCCAACCCCTCTCCCCAGGGGAGAGGGGAGCCGGAACCAGAACCCACCACGTTCTCGCCCTCACCTACCGAGCACAGTCATGGCTACCCTCACTCGCCACCCCTCCACCCACCCACCCCTCCACCCGCCCACCCCCCTCGCCCCCCTGCGCCACTGGATTAGCGGGCTGGAGGTCACCAACCGCCGCTTCGCCCACCGGATCTGCCGCCTGATTCCCTGCTGCTGCCCCTTCGAGCGCGATTTGACAGTGCTGGGTCGCACCATTCACATTCCAGCCCTGTGCAAACTCAACCCGGTGTACGACGAGCTGGTAGCGCTGCGCCTGAGGGCGCTGACTTATCTTGCCGACACCTGCGGCGAAGACGTGACCCAGTATTTGTGCTGAGCCGCAAGGTTCTTGACGATGTATTGCTTCGCGTTGACGAAACTGCTCATCAGCGCTGTGCCCTGATGGTTCCCTTCATCCACCCATTCAACTCACCAACCCTTACCCCCTCCCTGCCATGCCTTCCACCAAAGCCACCATGACAGAACTCCTGACCCAGCCGGGTTGCGAGCACAACCACAAGAAAAACGGCAAGGGCCACAACAAGGTGTGTCAGCAGCAGGCCAAGCCTGGGGCTGCCCAAGGGGGCTGTGCCTTTGATGGGGCCAGCATTGCTCTGGTGCCGATTACCGATGTAGCCCACCTGGTGCATGGGCCGATCGCCTGTGCGGGCAACTCCTGGGGCGGGCGGGGCAGTCTGTCCTCCGGCAAAACCCTGTACAAAATGGGTTTTACCACCGACCTGAGCGAGAACGACATTATTTTCGGTGGCGAGAAGAAGCTCTACAAGGCTATTCAGGATGTGCAGGAGCGCTACAGCCCCGCCGCCGTGTTTGTCTATTCCACCTGTGTGACGGCGCTGATTGGCGACGACTTGGAGGCGGTGTGTAAGACGGCTACAGAAAAGCTGGGTCTGCCGGTGGTGCCGGTGCAGTCCCCTGGCTTTGTGGGTAGCAAAAATCTGGGCAACCGCCTGGCTGGGGAGGCCCTGTTGGAGCATGTGATTGGCACCGCGGAACCGGAGTTCACTACCCCCTACGACATCAACCTGATCGGCGAGTACAACATCGCTGGGGAACTGTGGGGCGTGCTGCCCGTGTTCGAGAAGGTGGGGATTCGGGTGCTCTCCAAGATCACGGGCGATGCCCGCTACCGGGAGGTGGCCTACGCCCACCGGGCCAAGCTGAACGTGATGATCTGCTCTAAGGCGCTGATCAACCTGGCCCACAAGATGCAGGAGCGCTACGGCATTCCCTATGTAGAAGAGTCGTTCTACGGCGTGGCGGATATGAACCACTGCCTGCGGGCGATCGCCGCCAAGCTGGGCGACGAGACCATGCAGGCCCGCGTCGAAGCCGTGATCGCTGAAGAAACCGAGAAGCTGAACCAGCAACTGGCCCCCTACCGCGATCGCCTCCAGGGCAAGCGCGTGGTCCTCTACACTGGCGGCGTCAAGTCTTGGTCGATCATCTCGGCGGCCCAAGATCTAGGCATCAAAGTGGTCGCCACCAGCAGCAAAAAGAGCACCGAGGAGGACAAAGCCCGGATCAAAACTCTACTGGGCCAGGACGGCATCATGCTGGAAAAGGGCGGGGCTGCCGAACTGCTGAAGGTAATCGAGCAAACCAACGCCGACATGCTGATCGCCGGCGGGCGCAACCAGTACACTGCCCTCAAGGCCCGCATCCCCTTTCTGCATATCAACCAGGAGCGCCACAACCCCTACTCCGGCTACGGCGGCCTGCTGGAGATGGCCCAGGAACTGGACGAGAGTCTGCACAGCCCGGTGTGGGCGGAGGTGCGGCGGGAAGCACCCTGGGCAAGCCCTCACCCCCAGCCCCGCTCCCTTGGGGAGCGGGGGACCGAAAGTGGAGAGAGGACTGCTACCAAGATCATTGCCCGCCGCAAGGCCGTGGTCGTCAACCCGCTAAAGCAGAGCCAGCCCCTGGGGGCGGCCTTAGCCTTCCTGGGCATTCAGGGGGCGATGCCGCTGTTCCACGGGTCCCAGGGCTGCACGGCCTTTGCCAAGGTACTGCTAGTCAACCACTTTCAGGAGGCCATTCCCCTAGCGACCACGGCCATGAGCGAGGTCAGCACCGTGCTGGGGGGCGACGACAACGTCCACGGCGGTCTGCTGACGGTGATCCAGAACTCTCAGCCAGAGCTGGTGGGGCTGTTTACCACCGGGCTGACGGAAACCCGGGGCGACGACATGCAGGGCATTCTGCGGGACTTCCACACGGCGAATCCGGAAGTCACGGTGCCCATCGTGTTTGCCTCCACCCCCGACTACAAGGGCAGCCTGGAGGATGGCTTTGCCCGGGCGGTGGAGAGCCTGGTGCAGACCATCCCTGAACCAGGGGAGATTAACCCTAAACAGGTCACTCTGCTGGCCAGTGCCGCCTTCGGCCCTGGGGATGTGGCGGAGCTGAAGGAGATGGTGGAGGCGTTTGGATTGAGGGCGATCGCCGTGCCCGACCTGTCCACCTCCCTAGACGGCCACCTAGACGATGCCGACCACTACACCACCCCCACAGGTGGCACTCCGATCGCAGACCTCCAGGCCGTGGGCCGTTCTGCCCTCACCCTGGCCCTGGGCGGCAGCATGGCCGGGGCGGCGAAGATTTTGACGGAACGCTCCGGCACCCCCGCCCAGACCTTCACCCGGCTGACTGGTCTGGGGGCAGTGGATGAGTTTCTTCACACCCTGGCCCAGCTCAGCGGCCAGCCCGTGCCCGCCAAGTATCAGCGCCAGCGCCGCCAGGTGCAGGATGCCATGCTCGACACCCACTTTTTCTTTGGGCGGAAACGGGTGGCGATCGCCCTCGAACCCGACCTGCTGCACAACGTCGCCTGGTGGCTGCACAGCACCGGAGCCGAGATTCAGACCGCCATTGCCCCGGCCCCAGCCCCTCTGCTGAAAGATCTGCCCATCGAGCAGGTCACCATCGGCGACTTGGAAGACCTGGAAGACCTCGGAGCCACCGCCGATCTCTGGATCACCAACTCCAAGGCCCGCCCCATCGCCCGCCGCCTCGGCATTCCCCTCTACCTGCACGGCTTCCCCATGCTAGAGCACCTGGGCAACGGCCACCGCTGCACCGTCGGCTATCGCGGCACCCTGGATCTGCTGTTTGCGATCGGCAACATCCTGCTAGCAGCCGACGAAGAGCGCACCCATAGGCTGGTACATCAATGGCGGGAAGGAGGGAAATGAAGGGAGTTTGGATTTGCGATTGAGTCAACAGCCTTTCCAAAATCCAAAACCCCAATCCAGAATTTCTCGCTAACCCACCCCTAGCCCCTCCGAGGAGGGGAATCGGAGACGCAAAATTTCCGCAGACCCTCACCCCCAACCCCTCGCCCTTTGGGCGATGGAAGCCAATCCAAAATCCAAAATCCCCAATCCAAAATCCAAGGGAGACTTGCCATGAAAATAGCCTTCGCCACCCAAGACAACATCCACATCAATGCCCACTTTGGCTGGGCCAGCAAAATCGATGTCTACGACCTGACCCCAGACGGATTCACCTTTCTCGAAACCCTCACCTTTGGCGGCACGCTGAAGGAGGACGGCAACGAGGACAAGCTAGAGCCTAAGCTCAAAGCGCTGGAGGGCTGCACCATTGTCTACGTGGCTGACATTGGCGGCAGTGCGGCGGCCCGGCTGATCAATCGCCGCATTACCCCGATGAAGTCCAACTCTGAGAATGACAAAATTACAGCGATTTTGGCTCAGCTTATGCAAACCCTCCAGGGCAGCCCGCCACCCTGGCTACGCAAGGTGCTGCGCCAGGAACAAGCCACCCACTTTGAAAACGCCTACATCGAAACCGAAGAGGAAATCCTGCTATGACCACCGCTGAAACCTCCACCCTGCCCCCCAGTTTGACCGTAGCCGATGCGCCCTTTTTGCAGGCGATCGCCCAGCAAATTCGCGCCAACGATGCCTACGGCACCTATCGCCACTGGACCGACGAACTTCTGCTCAAGCCCTACATCCTCACCAAAGCCCAAAAGCGCGAAATCTCCGTCGAGGGCGAGGTAGACCCCCTCACCCAGGGCCGCATTCTGGCATTTTTCCGGGCCGTCGCCTATCGCATTGAGCAAGAAACCGGCCTGCTCTCCCAGGTAGTCATCGACCTCAGCCACGAGGGCTTTGGCTGGGCACTGGTGTTTTCCGGTCGCCTGCTGCTGGTCTCCAAAACCCTGCGCGATGCCCAGCGGTTTGGCTTTGCCTCCTTGGAAAAACTCAACGAGGAAGGCGAACGGCTGGTGCAAAAAGGCCTAGAGTTGGCCACCCGGTTCCCAGAAGTCAGCCAGTGGTAAGGAAGCTTTGGATTGAGGTTAGGTTCTAACTTACTCGCCACCCTCAGAATGACCGAAAAATGACCGATTAGGAGTAGTCATGCTGTGAGGATTGCAGAGATGGCTGGATCATAGGTGGCGAAAACTTCAGGACACTCACAATCCTCAACCCAATATCTCCCGTGCGCTCTCTTTCCTGATGCTCCCTCTGTATCTCCTACTGTGAACGCACCAGTCTTCTAGACATGAGCGGCGATGCTTTGATCCCCCCCTGACCCCCTTGAACAAGGGGGGAATTGACACAGATTGCCCCCCTTGCTTAAGGGGGGCGAACTGGATCAGAAGTTCCCTCAGTAAGGGGGGATCTTTCGGAGCCTTACGCAAAGAGTCGAGATGTGTGTACACAGTGGCTCTATACTCTAGGATTTCCTATGACCACCGAAACTCTTGTCCGCGCCTTTGGCCAGGTTGGCCCAAACCCCGTTGGCTTTGATCTTGATATCACGACTGCTATCTGTGAAGGGCTGAACCTTGCCTATGCCAGCTTCCAGGCTCTTTACCTGCAATACCAAAAGCATCACTTTGTAGTAGAAGGGGCAGAGTTCTACTCCATCCACGAGTTCTTTCAGGAGAGCTACAACGCGACTCAGAGCCATGCCCACGACCTAGCAGAGCGGCTCAACGGTCTAGGCGGCATTCCGGCGGGCAGCTTCGCCACCCTCTCAGACCTCTGCTGCTTCGCCCCCGAAGCGGATGGAGCCTACACCTGCCGCGCCATGCTCGAACACGACCTTGCAGCCGAACAGGCCGTTATCGACCTGCTGCGCCGCCTCTCTGTCCAGGCTGAAAGTTTGGGCGATCGCGCTACCCGCTACCTCTACGACGAAATCCTGCTCAAAACCGAAGACCGCGCCTTTCATATCAACCACTTCCTCGCCCACGACAGTTTAACCCCGGCGTTTATGACGGCGTGATACAGCATTTTCTTGCGGGGTGAGGCACATGCTGCCCTCACGAGGCAAGGGCTTATTGACCATCCGTGTGCCTCACTAGCTTCAAAAACGCTGTAGAGCGGTCGTAGGTCTCTAATTCCCCACTCCCGACCTCCCCCATCCCCTTACCAACCCGCCCCCTCACCATGATCTACATCAACGACACCACCCTCCGCGATGGCGAACAGGCCGCAGGCATAGCCTTTGGACTAGAGGAGAAAGTTGCGATCGCCAAGTTCCTTGATGCAATTGGAGTCCATGAGCTAGAAGTGGGCATTCCTGCTATGGGACAGGATGAGGCCCGGGCGATTCGGGCGATCGCCGACCTCGGCCTCAACGCCCACCTGCTGGGCTGGAACCGCGCCGTGTTGTCCGACATTCAGGCATCAATCCATTGCGGGCTGAAGCGAATTCACATCTCAATCCCAGTCTCAGAGATCCAGATTCAGGTAAAGTTTCAAGGTCGCTGGCGGGCCATGCTGGAGCAGTTGCGCGATGCTCTTGCCTTTGCCCACGACCACGGGCTGGCGGTAAGCGTCGGCGGCGAAGACAGCTCCCGCGCCGACGAGAGCTTTCTAATCGACGCTGCCCAGTATGCCCAAGAGTGGGGCGCATTTCGATTCCGATTCTGCGACACCGTCGGCATTCTTGACCCGTTCACCACCCACGAACGGGTAAAAGCCCTGGTGGAAGCCCTGGACATTCCGGTGGAAATGCACACCCACAACGACCTGGGTCTAGCCACCGCCAACGCCCTGGCCGGGATACGGGCTGGCGCGACCTCTGTCAACACCACCGTCAACGGGCTAGGGGAACGGGCCGGAAACGCCGCCCTCGAAGAGGTGGTGATGGCCCTGAAACACCTCTATGACCTTAAAACTGGCATCCAAACCCAATACTTCCTGGAACTTTCCCGCTTTGTGGCCAAAACCGTCCACTGCGACGTTCCCCCCTGGAAGGCCATCGTCGGCGACAACACCTTTGCCCATGAGTCCGGTATCCACGCCCACGGCGTTCTGCAAAACTCTCGTACCTACGAACCCTTCGACCCCCGCGAAGTCGGCCGCCAGCGGCGGTTAGTCGTGGGCAAGCACTCTGGCCGCCACCTAATCGAGCAGGTTCTCGCCACCCAAGGCATCCACCTAGACGGCGATCGCACTCAGTCCATCTTGAATGACGTTCGAGATCGCGCCGTCTCCCTAAAACGGAGCCTCACCCTCGAAGAACTGCTCAGCATCGCCGCAGACCGAGCGTGCATGATGGCATGACAAGGGAGCTTCGATATCTTATTTCGTCTTACCTCACCCACTCTTTATCCATTCCTATCTTCCTACCCACTCATGAAAGTCATGCTCCGCACCAACGCCGCAGGCAAGCTCCTGGTCTACGTAGCCAAAAAAGACCTTGAGGAAGAAGTCATCTCCCAAACCCAGCAGGAGGATGCTCAAATCTTCACCCTTTCCAACGGCTGGGAATTGGCGATCGCCGGTCTCAGCGACCCCATCCAAACCCCCCAAACCGTCGAAGCCCGCAAACTGAACTAAGGAAACTTCTAATCTCCGGTCTGCTTAGACCGATTTACCTCACCACCTCGTACCTCATAGGCCCTATGTCCCCTTTCTCCGGTCTTCCCTGGCTCTTCAATCTCGACGGCACCTTCCTCGGTTTTGTAGGCGCAGACTCTACCACTGCCAAGGCCATTTACCTTGACGTAGAGGGCGAAGTGCTAACCATCAAACTGCCAAAGGAAGGACGAGCCATTCTGCGATCGCACCTGCAACCTGGCGACTACCTGCGCTGCCTTGGCCGCACCAAGCTCGATGGCAGCACCATCAAGCTCAAAGCCTACCACATCCTTACCTTCCCGCCTCTTCCCAACAGCACTGATCGTCATTTCTCTCCAACCCTGTCAGGGGCAGATCCTCTGTGCAAACGCACAGCCGTGCGCCACCCCTCCTTATCTTCCCAACCCACTCCCCCATTCCCTCCATCCCTCAAAATTCAGGTCTGCCGCAAATCTGGCTGCCAAAAGCGGGGTGGTCGCGAGTTGGTCGAAGCGTTACAGCAGGCACTTCGCGATCGCAACCTCCACTCCCAGGTCGAAATTCAGCACACTGGCTGCCAGAAGCGCTGTTCTGAAGCCCCTACTTTCACCATCATGCCTGGTGGGTACCGATATAGCCGGGTAAAGCTGTCGCACCTGCCTGAAATGCTCGATCGCCACTTTGCCCCCACAAAACCCACCCAACCTGACCCAATGTAACCCAATCCCAAGGTCTTGTTGCGTTTTTCAATGAATTGATAAGTGAGATGAAATAGGGTCATCAATCCATCAATTTGGGGCTGAATTCTTGTTGTTGAAGTCACCAAATTTCGCTCGCAAACGTCCATTCTGAACCCCTTTTTGGCAATAAAAAAGAGATCCTTAAACCGTATCGATCAGCATAAAAATTGATTATTGAGGTTGTTATCCCTGGGAGAGTCAACTGGTCAAGGGAAAGAACTGAGCCATGGTCTATACCGTGAAAGATGGCTGCATTGCCTGCGATCGCTGTCGGCCCCAGTGTCCCACCGGAGCCATCAAGACCCAAGCCGATAACGGCTACTGGATTGACCCTACCCTGTGCGATCGCTGCGCCGATCTGGACACGCCTCGCTGTGTGGAAGCCTGCACTATCGGCTCCCTAGCTCCCCTCCAGCCCAAAAAAGGCCGCAACAAAAGTACCCTGCTGCCCGCTGCTATTCCCAGCCTTTTCCTCAACGGCAAAACCACCCCCTTTGCCTCCTGCATGGTAGTGTGGGAAGCTTGCAATCTGCTAGCCCAGCGCCAGTCCTTGCCCTGGCAGGCGGACGACGACGGCTGCCTAACCTACCGTCGCACCATCCACCGGGGACGGGGGGAACTCCGGTTTCGCCTGGCCACAGACCCGGAAGCCCCCCAGATCCGCCCCATAGATTACACCCTGGGAATCGCATCCCTGACCCAGTTTGACCTGCGGGCCGCCTGTCTGCACCTGATCTTTGCTGCCCAGACCACCACCTGCGATCGCCCTTGGGCAGAGTCTTTCGTGCTCAACGACCAGCACATCGAGCAGTACCTGGGTCTACACCGTCGCAAAGACCTGACCAAGCTGGAACGGCTAACGCTGATTAAAACGCTAGTCTACCAAGCCTGTCGGGTGCTAGTGTCCCTCGACTGGCCGCGCCAAGGTAAGGTGCAGGGCTTTAGCCTCGATGAACACCCCGTCTGGCAACTCCTCCACACCCAGTACTACTTTGAAACCGATGCCGAGGGCTGCCGTCACCTGATTGGCCTGAGTTTCACAGTGCGGGCCGGGGCTTGGGCGCAGCGCTTTCTCAACCGACAGGACTACCGCCGCCAGACGGCCTTTTACCAGTACGGCACTCTGCCTCAGTCCTTGCTCACCGAGGTGATGGGCAATTGGCAACAGCACGAGGGGGCCATGCGCCTGCTGCTGTGGCTGGTCTTTAAGCTGCGCCTGGGTAGCGACCACCGCATCACCATACGCACCCTGCTGCGGATTGCCTACGGCGAAGATCGCCTTACTGAGGCGCTGACCGTGCGCGGTGCCCATAAGCGCCTGATCAAAACCTTTGAAAACGACCTAGAGGCTCTCTACCACTATGGCCTCAAGCCCCAGTTCGACCCCGACACCTACCCGCCTGTTATCCAGCCCCTATGGGCCAGGGTGGCCGACATTCCCGACGATGCCGAGGCCGCCCTCAACTTTTGGACTGATGATGCCCACAGCGACCTCAGCCTCACCGATCGCGCCCCCCGCGACAAGGGGCAGCGACTACTCAACGCCCGCCTGTTGGGGTTTGAGCTTTCAGAGGACTGGCGACAGAGCGTCGGCAAAGCCCGTCCCAAACGACGGCGATCGCCCAAATCCACCCCCCCGCCGCAGGCCGTTCCCCTCTCTGGCGCAGCCATCAAATCCGCCCGCCAGCGCCAAAACCTGAGCCAGCGGGCCCTCGCCGAACGCTTGGGCAAAAGCCAAAGCTGGATTCGCGATGTGGAGAATGGCCGATTTAGCCTCGGAGCCAGCGATCGCACTCGGATGCAAGAAGCTCTGGGCCTTGTTTAAGCAGGCTTGATGGCAGGGATTATTCAGGGATTATTCAGGGATTATTCAGGGATTATTCAGGGATTATTTAGGGATTATTTAGGGATTATTCGACACTATCCCAGTCCTTCTAGGGTGCATCGCTTCATTCGGCAAGGCCAGGATTCCGTTGATTGCGGGTGGAGCGATCGCACAATGATGTAAGCCCCTACCCACAGCCATCGAACGCTGTCTTAGCGGCTGGGCACTACAGTGAGTGGAGATGGGATTCCAAAGGCAGCTCGTCACCATAGAGGGCACTAGGCAGAACTGCTGACGGCAACGCCACACTGACATAGTACAGTCCCTGATGTGACGCGAATTTCAGCGTCTCATGTCGCCTCACCTTTTCTCCTTAGCGCTAGGAGTTTTCAGACCGTTCATCCACGCTGTCAGGCAGTCAGGGTTAGAAGTGAAGTTTTTAAATGAATTGATGGAAACTACCAAAAGGTGGGCATTCCTAATACTATCCTCTAACCAATTCCCACTTTCTGGGGAAGTCAATTCATCAATGGAAACACATGCGATTTGATTTGTTCAGCGGGGGTTGGTTCCATGATTTGAATTGTTAAGGAGATTGATCATGAAGTCAGTGAAATCAATTTTTGCAGTTGCTGGGCTAGCACTTATAGGAACACTGCAAGCCTCTTTAGCCCTAGCTATCCCCTCTTCTCGACCTGCTTTAGGCAGGCCAGCAACTCCTCCAGCAACTCCTAATGTGCCAGTTCCTCCCTCTCCTCCCCCTGGAGTCTGTTTTGGACAACGGGCGGCAGGCGAGCCTATTCGAGGAATTGATATTATTCTGGAAGACATACCAGGAGGTAATCTTACTCGAATCCGTGTTCAAGTGGATGATCTACTTCCTGAACATGCTAGTTCTAATCCAACTTTGCGAAACCGTCCTCCTCGAACAATAAGCATTATTCGAGTAGAGCCAGTACCGCTGACTACTACCAATCTGACTCCTACTAATACCGCTATCAACGAACCACGCTACACGAGTACATGCTAATTTGCCAGTTAGCGCATCTGGACTGTTCCATCTTGTTGAGGAAATCAGTTGCATGAAAGCTCTTCATCTTGAGGAGATTCCTAAACTCGTGGCTTGGTTGATTGCCTACTGATAAGTCGAGGGGTTGCTCGGTTGATGTCACAAGCGAGCGCCCTCGGCTAGCATAACTGACAACGATGATGGCCCTTGGTTTGACCTGCTGAGATGATGCAGTAGCCAGAACCCACCAACTGTTTGTGCTGGAGATTGGGTGCTTCGCGAAGTAGCGATCGCTCACTTGAACACCGAGGAAACGGCAGCGGCGATCGCAGTCGTCCTAACAACTTTTCGGGCTGCCCTCACCTTCGTCCTGCGAGACCCCGACTTGGTGCAGTTCTGGCTGTTGCTAACCAACACCATCTCTGAAAACCAGAGGCTGAGCGGCCTACATAAAGTAGGTACACTGAAGATCAGCGCTTCCTGATTGCCATTATGAGCTTCACCACTGGCCATGCCGTTCCCCAAGCCGAACCACCGCGCCCACCCCGCGAGACACTGCCCACCATGTATGATTTGCCCAGTGAAGTGATTGGGGAACCCGGCTTGCCTGACGAATTTCACGACCTCCAGCCGCAGTTGTTGAGCCGCACCCTATCTTTGGCAGACTATCCCCGCGACCAGTGGTTTACCGGTGCTGACCTCAACCTGTACTACGATGTCCATCATCCCCTCTGGTACAAGCGCCCAGACTGGTTTTTGGCCGTGGGTGTGCCTCGCCTCTATGCTGGACAAGACTTTCGCCGCAGTTATGTCACCTGGCAAGAAGGGCGGAATCCCCATGTGGTGATTGAATTTCTGTCGCCCGGAACCGAGCCAGAAGATTTGGGACGCTTTTATCGGGCCGAAGATGCGATTGAAGCAGGTGTAGAAGCGGCAACGTCGTTGTCTTCCCAGCCCTATCGGGATACCTCACCGCCGACCAAGTTTCAGGTCTATGAGCAGTATCTCCGGGTGCCCCATTATCTGACCTATAGCCGACAAACCCGTCAACTCCGCTATTTTCAATGGGCAGGCGGTCGCTACCGGGAGCAGCCCCTCAATCCGACCCCTCCGCAGGTCTGGCTGGAGGATTTGCAGATTGGCTTGGGGCTATGGGAGGGGGTCTTTGAGGGGGTCTCAAGCTGCTGGCTGCGGTGGTGTGGTGCAGACGGTAATTGGTACTTGACGGATACTGAACGAGAGCAGCAGGAAAAAGAGCGGGCGCAGGCGCAACTGCTGCAAGCGGCCCGAAATCTTTTGGCGACCGGGATGCCCCCTGCCCAGGTAGCAGAGTTGCTGGGCCTCTCGACTGAACAAGTGAATCAGCTTTGAGCACAGATGATGCATTTAAGCATCTGGGTCGATGTCTAATTCCCGCAGCTTTGCCGCTAGCTTTTCCCTGCGTTGTTGCTCTGCCTCAGCCCTCGCCTCAGCCGCTTGGGCTGACTCTTCCGACGTTGGGATTAAATCACTCGCCATGAATGAAATCCGGCTGCCTTCGCGAAATACGTCAGCGATTAGTCATCCCACTATTTTCGTTCTTCCCTCTTCCCTCTTCCCTCTTCCTCCAAACACCGCTCCCCCCTTCCTCCTCCTCAGCCTCCTCACCTTCCTACTCATCAGCTTTTCCCCGACGCTGCCCGCTCAGGCGGGGTTCTGGAGCCAGTGGTTTAGCCGCAGTGCGCCGCCGCGACCCCGAGTACCCGCGACCTCCAGGGGAGAACAGGTGTGTCTGGTTGCGCCCTATGCCGATGCAACGACGGAACTGCGAGTTAGCAGCAACCGCCCAATGCTGGTGTGGCAGGGCGTAGCAGACCGGGTGGCGCTTCAGCGGGCAGGGACAACCGACATTCTCTGGAGCCGCCCGGTGACAGAGGCAGACCAACTGATAGAGGCGGTCATTCCTGGTAGCCCCATCTACGGCATTACGCCAGATATCGCGCTGCAACCCGGCGAGTCCTACAACCTGCTACTGTCCTTTGGGCAGTTTGCGCCCAGGTCTTTTCGGTTTCGGGTGATGGATACGGCAGAGCGCGATCGCCTCTCGACGGAGTTAGCCCAGGTAGAGCAGGCGATCGCCCAGGAAACCCTCAGCGGCAAAGCGGCGATCGCCCGTCGAGCCGATTACTACGCCAGCCAGCAGCTTTGGTCAGAATTTTGGGCCGTGGTGCGGTCAGACCCGCATCCCTCGCCAGACTGGAAGACGCTCCAGCGCAACGTGGTGTCTGCGGTCTGCCCGCTCGTGAACACCTCCGGGCGCTTCTCCGACGGCCATGCCACCCGCACATCCGACAACCGCCCCTACCGCGACCACAGCTTCACCCTCAGCCAGCCTCAAACCGTGGAAATTCTGGTGCAAAGCACAGACTTCGACATGCAGATCTCCCTGCTGCGATCGCCCTCCAATTCTTCTGAAAACTCATCTGAAACCTCATCTGCGGAACAGAATTGGGAATTGATTCAGGCATGGAGTCACGCTCAGAGTAGTGTGGAAGAACCGCGCCAGATGCTTCACGAAATTGCACTGTCGGAACCGGGTAACTACATCCTGCGGGTGCAGACGGCAGAACCCCAGCAGCGCGGTGAGTATCAGCTTTGGGTAACTGCACAATGGTAGGCGGGGTGGAGGTAAGCGTGGTGGAGCGCTCTCAGGCAAGCGTAGGGTTCATCAATATCGGGGTCGGCTGTTGAGACAAAATACCCATTAGCAGGCGAACCACCTGCTCCAGTTCTTCGGGGATGCGGTAGAGGGTGGGGTCTTCTGTGAGGTGTTGAGTAGCCCGGTCGAAGGTGCCAAACTGCCAGATTTGACCCGTGGTGACTGCGCCGTAGAGGAGGGGCGTATCACTATCGATCCACTGGCTCAGCGCCACCAATTCTGCACCAAGCTGCGTGAAGCCTGTGTAGAGGTTTTCGCGCTTGGCTTCGATGATCAGCAGGTTGCTAGCCTGAAAGTAGTAGTCCAGTGTGCCGCGCAGCCAGCCACTCACCGCCAGGGGATATTCTACCCGTACCTTTTGCCCCGTTTGGCGGCAGACATGGGCAATGATGGGCGCAATTAGAAACTCGCGCCGCGCCTGTTCGCTGCTAATGGTCGTGAACTGGAAGGCATCATTGAGTTGATCGTCCAACGCTTGCAATTGCAACGCCCCCATATAATAGGGCAACTCCACCTGCTGCCTGGATAGGGTGCAGCCCAGGTCAGCTAAGATATCGTCGCGCTCGTAGGGCAACTCGGCATACCGCGCAAAGGTGTAGGTCTCGTCGGGCTTGAGGATTTTGGGCGGGCGGGACATAGCGCAGACGCAAATCATTCAGATGCAGCTATTTTAGCCAATCGGGGAGAGCGATGCAGTCTCTACGCTGTCTCTAGAGTGCTACTGAGTAACGCAGTTGATCCTTTGGATATTTTGCGATGCTAATCACCGAGCGACTTGTCCTGCGCCAGATTCGCCTAAAGACAACACCAGTGGCGATCGCCCCTTTTCTCAGCCCTTGCACATTGTGGCACTGGGTAGAAGTGGCACTGGGTAGAAGTGGCACTGGGCAAAACGGTCGGCGATTCACTGGCAATCTAGACCTGCTGGCTGCCGCGGTGCCACCAGGGCAATCCCCACAAGGCAATGGTACCGGGGTAGGTTTCTTCGGCAGGGCTGCCACCCAGGCGAAGCTTGAGGGGGCCAAGCCACAGATACAGTCCAGGAATCAGGCAGTCGAGGCTGTAGGCGATCGCCTTTAACCTGCGATCTATAGGCTGTTGCTGGTCTAGGGTAGGGTCAGTATCCGTAGGTGCCATAGGCAGCCTTGCGTAGAAGCGATAGCCCCATTCTACCAACGGCATCGAAGTGAAGCCCCTCATCCCAAGAGCGAACCGCAATTCTCATTTTGACCAACAGCTTGTCCAATCCGCAAAATCCTGAACGAAAGAATAAGCTTTCCAAATGAGCTTGTTGAGATTAGTAGCAATAAGCTCGGGCGAAATTTCCATACTGAGAATTGCTGCCACTGACCCGTTTGCCCATCTGCTTGCCCGCTGCGAACCGACCGCAGAGCATCCCTTAGACTGTGCTAGTAGACTGCCCCGATGGGCCACGCCCCTGGCGCGAGGCTCCGCGACCCAAACCGCCCGAAACCTGATTCTTTACGAAACGCTTGCATCACTTCAGGAGATCTGCATAGCTTCGTGAATGCAGGACTATATACTCCTGTCAACCCCTCCCTTAAACCTAGAGGATTTGCCCATGTCCTTTCGGAAGTCTTACTGGCTGGGGGCGGCCATTGCCCTCGGCGTAGTTGCACCTGGCATCGTCCCTGCGCTCCGTCCAGCCGTCGCCCAGTCCCGACCTGTTTCGCCCGCTGCCCTGGCCCAGAGCGCAGCAGACCGCAAAGCCGAGGCGGATAGGCTGTTGCAGCAGGGCATTCAGCAAGCCCAAAGTGGCCAGTTTCGAGCAGCGCTACAGTCCTGGGAGCAGGCGCTGGCAATCTATCGAGAGATTGACGACCGGGGCGGGGAAGGGCGGGCGCTGGGCAACTTGGGCATTGCGTACCTCAGCCTGGGGGACTATCGCCGCGCTATTGAGTTCTATGAGCAAGCCCTGGAGATCGCCCGGGAGATTGGCGACCGGGGCGGGGAAGGGCGGTCGCTGGGCAACCTGGGCAATGCGTACCTCAGCCTGGGGGACTATCGCCGCGCCATTGAGTTCTATGAGCAAGACCTGGCGATCGCCCGGGAGATTGGCGACCGGGGCGGGGAAGGGCGGTCGCTGGGCAACCTGGGCATTGCGTACCTCAGCCTGGGGGACTATCGCCGCGCCATTGAGTTCTATGAGCAAGCCCTGGCGATCTTTAGCACTGGGGGCAACCGGGCCGAAGAGGGCATTGCCCTCAGCAACATTGGCCGTCTGCTCAACGCCCAAGACCAACCCGAACTGGCCATCACCTTCCTCAAAGCCAGCGTCAACGTGCGCGAATCCATTCGTGGCGACATTCGCAGCCTGGATACCGCCCTGCAACAATCCTTCACCGATAGCGTTGCCCACACCTACCGCTTGCTGGCCGACCTGCTGCTTTCCCAGGGGCGACTGCTAGAAGCCGAGCAAGTCCTAGAACTGCTGAAAATCCAGGAAATCCGCGAATACACCCGCGGCACTGTCCAAGACCCCAGCACGCGCCAAGTCACCCTCAGCCCGCTAGAAGCCGAAATCTTGAAAGAATACGACAGCCTCATCGCCTTTGGTCAGCAGGTGGCGGCCTGCCAACAAGACCCAGCCTGTCGGCAAAGCCCCCGCTGGGAGACCTTGCAAACGCAGCGGCGACGGCTCACCGCCGAGTTTGACCAGCGCGTGGCGGCCTTTGCCGCAGAGGTGCGGCGGCGCATCGCCAGCGGCGACCCAATCGTAGGCCTCGACCAACTGACTAGCATCGGGCAGGATATCGTCAACGCCCGTCCCGGAACGGTGCTGCTCTATCCGGTGGTGCTGGAGGACAGGCTGTGGCTTTTGTGGGTGACGGCGGCGGGCGTGCCCAACTCCATCGAGGTGCAGGGCGTGGGCAAGCGCCAGATCGATGCCGCCGTGCTGGAGTTTCGCCAGCTCATGCGCGACTGCGAAGCCACGTCTTGCCGCACCGAAGCCGATATTCAGAAGCTTCAAGCCGTGTCGCAACGGCTCTACAACTGGCTATTTCCCGACCTGCTAGTGGCAGAACTGGCAAACAGCGGCACCCAACATCTGGTCTTCGCCCTCGACCAGTCGTTGCGCTACGTGCCCACGGCGGCGCTGTTCGATGGCAAGCAATATCTGATTGAGCGCTACACGGTGTCTACGGTAAATGGCGCAAGCCTCACCAACCGCGATCGCCCCTTGTCTGGCCATCCGGCGGATACCTCCGTGCTGGCGCTGGGGCTATCGGAACCCGTGCCCGCCGACCCAGCCGTGGGGATGCCTGGATTTAATCCGCTGGATCACGTCCCCGACGAACTCAACCGCATCGTCAAGGCGCAATCGGCGGGGCGGGAACAGGGCATCTATCGGGGACGGCAGCGGCTAAACCAGCAGTTCACCGAAGCGTCGATTTTGGAGGCCCCCGGTCACCAGATTTTGCACATCGCCACCCACGGCAAGTTCGACCCGGCAAGCCTGTATGCCTCCTTTTTGGTGTTGGGCAACAAGCAGCCCTGGCGCATTGCCGATATCCGCCTAGAGCGCCAGATCTTTGCCGACATTAGCCTAGTGGTGCCGTCGGCCTGCGAAACCGGGCTGGGGCAAGACGACTGGGCCAGCTTTCATGCCGATGGCGGCAAGGAACTGCCCGATGGACGGGAAGTGTCGAGCATTGCCCAGGCGTTTATCAATGCCGGAGCGAATACGGTGATTGCGTCGCTATGGCAGGTGAATGATGGCGCAACCAGCGAACTCATGCAGGAGTTCTACGAGACGCTAGCGCAAGGCACAGAACAGCAGCCGATGGCGATCGCCCAGGCCATGCAGCAAGCCCAACTGCAAATGCTCCGCAGCGGCCACGATGCCTCTGGTAGTTCCAGCACTGCGCCAATCGTGCCCCTAGAAGGCATCAGCGTAGACACCCGCTTCGCCCATCCCTACTACTGGTCAGCATTTGTGATCATCGGCAATGGACTGTAAAGATTTTCGTTCTTCGTTCTTCCTTCTTCGTTCTTCCCTCTTCCCTGAAGATGACCCCGGTCAGCGTGTCCGTGAGGGCGTGGTGAACTACGGGGTTAAAATCGACCCGATTGTGGCCTTTATCCGCCAGTTTGCGCGATAGCTCAGGCGGGTTGGGGGGCGATCGCCCGA
Organism: Thermoleptolyngbya sp. C42_A2020_037; assembly: GCF_015272455.1. Taxonomy (NCBI): domain Bacteria; kingdom Bacillati; phylum Cyanobacteriota; class Cyanophyceae; order Oculatellales; family Oculatellaceae; genus Thermoleptolyngbya; species Thermoleptolyngbya sp. C42_A2020_037. Next base: position 11,877 of record NZ_JACYLP010000003.1, on the reverse strand, counting down.
CTGCATTTTGGAGTTCAGATGGGCGATTTTGGATTATTTCAGATTTTGGATTACTTCAGATACAGCGTTTTTGAAGCTAGTGAGGCACACGGATGGTCAATAAGCCCTTGCCTCGTGAGGGCAGCATGTGCCTCACCCCGCAAGAAAATGCTGTAGACGATTTTTCGAGGGCGATCGCCACTTTCTCCGCACAGATTGAAATCTCAGGTCAGCCAACATGAACAACTCACCTTTCACTCGCAAACTCTCAAGACGCTCACTCCTCCTGGGTAGCGCGGCCCTGGGCGCGGCCTACGGCGTGTCTCGCAGGGCGATCGCCCAACCCCCGGCCGCAGTAGACACCCAGCGGCGATCGCTCCAGGGCGTGGCCTTTCACCTGACCACCGTAGACCTGTCGCAGCCAGAAACCCTGGTCACCCTTGGGCTGGCCAACGACGCGCCCCAGGCCAACACGCCCCAGCGCTCCTATGGCGACGAGCCGTTCCCGCAAATCGTCCGGCGAATGCAGGCGGCCGTGGTGGCAAATGGCACATTTTTCAACACCGCTGCGCCTCATCGGGATGTCATGGGAAATATGGTAGGAGCAGGGCGATTGCTGCGTTATTTTGCCTGGGAAACGCGGGGCACTACCCTCAGCCTGCGGCAAAACCAGCAGCCAGAGATGATCACGCCCAATCTGGAAAACCGGCCGCGGGCGTGGGGCGAATACTGGCTTTCCCTCACCTGTGGGCCCCGACTGGTGACGAATGGGCAGGTGTCGGTGACGGCGGAGCGGGTGCGGGCCGAAGGCTTTACCACCGCCCACCTGGTCAATCCCCAGACGGCCGCTGGGCGGTCTGCCATCGGGTTTTCCCAAGACGGTCGGACGCTGCTGATGGTGGCGTTTATCGATGCAGTCTCCCTGCGTCGCGCCGCCGAAATCCTGCGAGAGTTGGGCGCATACCAGGCGATGAACCTGGATGGTGGTGCGTCCGTGGCGCTGGCGGCGCGGGGCACGATTGTCTATCCTGCCGGGCGCAACCTGACGAATGTGATCGCGGTCTACGATGCCCGCACCCCTGCTCCCCCGGCGCTCCAAACCGCCTGGACGCAGTTTCAGCAGGGACACCTACGCCCCCAAGTCCCCTAAAGTCCAGCCAAGTTTACGCCTCTCTAACATTTACGCAAAAAACTTACGCAAAAAATTCACGCAAAAAATTTACGCAAATTTCCGCCGAGTTGACCCCTCAATCTTCAAAGCGGGACACTGGCAACACAAATCCAGGCAGCACGTCTTCGCCAGAGAGTTCTGTGGGCAATTCGCGCACCTCCTTGGGCTGCCCCTGGCGGTAAATCTCCACCTGTTGTTCCTGCGGGTTTAGCATCCAGCCCAATCGAACCCCGGCATCCATGTATTCCTGCATCTTTGCCCGCAACAGTTCCAGGTCATCAGTAGGAGAGCGCAGTTCAATCACAAAGTCAGGGGCAATGGGGGGAAATTTTCGCCGCTGTTCTGGGGTCAGCGCCTGCCAGCGGGATAGCTCCACCCATGCGGCATCTGGAGAGCGAAAGCTGGATGCGCTGGCTTCGCCCCCACCGCCAATCGGCAGCTTAAACAAGGTGGAGGAACTGAAGGTTTTGCCCAGTTTGGTTTGTCGATTCCACAGGGTCAAATCTGCTCCCAATTCCATCTCATAGCTGCCGCCCTCTCCCCCCACAGGAGTCATAACAATCAAAGCTCCTTTGGCACTTCGTTCAATGGACAGGTCGGGGTTACTGCGGCAAAGCTGATAAAACTGCTCATCGGTGAGATGAACCTCGGTCGTCTCCAGCACTAGGGGCAACGTCAGTGAAACCATAACGCCTCAATCTTCAAAGCGGGACACTGGCAACACAAATCCAGGCAGCACGTCTTCGCCAGAGAGTTCTGTGGGCAATTCGCGCACCTCCTTGGGCTGCCCCTGGCGGTAAATCTCCACCTGTTGTTCCTGCGGGTTTAGCATCCAGCCCAATCGAACCCCGGCATCCATGTATTCCTGCATCTTTGCCCGCAACAGTTCCAGGTCATCAGTAGGAGAGCGCAGTTCAATCACAAAGTCAGGGGCAATGGGGGGAAATTTTCGCCGCTGTTCTGGGGTCAGCGCCTGCCAGCGGGATAGCTCCACCCATGCGGCATCTGGAGAGCGAAAGCTGGATGCGCTGGCTTCGCCCCCACCGCCAATCGGCAGCTTAAACAAGGTGGAGGAACTGAAGGTTTTGCCCAGTTTGGTTTGTCGATTCCACAGGGTCAAATCTGCTCCCAATTCCATCTCATAGCTGCCGCCCTCTCCCCCCACAGGAGTCATAACAATCAAAGCTCCTTTGGCACTTCGTTCAATGGACAGGTCGGGGTTACTGCGGCAAAGCTGATAAAACTGCTCATCGGTGAGATGAACCTCGGTCGTCTCCAGCACCAGGGGCAACGTCAGTGAAACCATAGGGTCGTCCTGATTGAATCCCTACTTAGATCCTGGGTTTCATTATGTCATTGGTGAGGATGTTATGAGTGGAGATGTCATGGGTGAGGGCTGGGCGATCGCGCTTGCATCCAGGCGATCGCCTCTCGCATCAGGATCGGGTCGCCCGACGCTAGGTAGGTCTGCATCCGGGCAGCAAAGGCGGCTTGCTGGGCAGACCGACGGGCTTGGTCATACTGAACAGCTACGTCATGCAGATGGGCGGGCTGCTGGCGTGCCCGAGTGGCGATCGCCCTCAGCACCCGCTGCACATAGCGGATTCCCGATATTGCATCCGAAGCATTTACATCCGAAGCATTTACATCCGAGGCATTTACATCCGAAGCATTTACATCCGAGGCATTTACATCCGAGGCATTTGCAACATCGGTTAGCGTTTCTGGTGGAACCTGACGCGGTTCGGCTGTCTCTATACCTGTCGAACTCTCCGCTAAACTCTCTGCTGAACTCTCTGAGGCTTTGCAATAATTACACCCTAACCCCGCTTTCTCTGACTCCACAAAGCTACTGGAATGACCTTCAGCCAAACCATTACACCCTCCCTGAGCTAATAAGCTTGTAGGGTAAACTGAGGGGGATTGCGTTGTGGACGCATCCCCCTCAGTTCCCTGAAATGCAGCAAAATTTTCCAGAACTTGAGATGAGTGAATCAGATCATTCGGATGCCACAGATCCCGATGGCGATAAAGAGACGCACCGCTGATTCCGTAGGCAATCAAAGCCTTAAATCGAGCCGTGGTTGTCACGGGTAAATGATTGCGATTGAGCAAGTCGGCGATCGCCCTTCGGATTTTTTCCCGCACGACTTCTTGCTGCTGCTGGTTCCAGGTTGGTGATCCAGGCGGAGCGTCTTCTGACAAACTTTTAAGTCGCCTTTGTGATCGCTGAAAATGAAAGTAGTGGCTGTTTTCGACACACCGCGCCCATTCTTCTGCTCGCTTTTCGATTTCGTGCTGATGGCGACACCACTGGCCGTAGCCAGGAAGCGACCGAGCGACTCGGACAATCGTATCAACCAGAGGTTTTCCCTCTAGGGGACGAGTTCCATATAGCAAATGCCCAAAGATATAGGTACGCAGGGCAATTCGCCCCAGCAAATAGTTCGTTTGTCCATATCCAGTCCACCCTGGTTCAATTTCTGCACTGAGGTCGCCTAGAAACTTATCTGCCTTACCCGATAGCCCATGCCGCTGGCGACGTGCAGACTTGGCGTAATGCTCCACCACTTGGGAACTGACGGCATTCCGAGCCACTGCAAACTGCCACCGCTCAACAAACAGACGACGAGTGCTGTAGATCGGCTGCCAGTCGGTGTCTAACAAATAAGAACCCAATTGCAGCGGTAGCCGATGTGCTGCATACAGGCTAGGTTCCCCACCAGATACATAAAGTTTGGGATTGGGAAAGATTTCAAGCTGACCGAGCGCAATGCAAAACCCGGCACTTTCTAAAGCAAACTGAAGGGCGATCGCCAACTGCCAGGTTTTGACAGGTTGGTCGAAGGGAAAGTAGAGATGGATGCCACCGCTATAGCTAGACGTGCAGGCAACAAAGCTAACCAATCCTAGAGGTTCTAATGCAGCAACCAAACGGCTAATGGCAAAGGGATCACAGCCCGGATGATAGGAACTATTGGCATCAATATCCAGAAGGCAGTAGCGAGTTTCTGCGCCAAACCGCACACCATAGAATGCTCGACCTTGAAGAATCAGGCGATCGCTCAGGGGATGCCGGCTTTCTGTTCTCCACGCCAGCTTTCCAGATGTCGCCAGCGGGGAATGCTCTGCCCAAATATAGTCATAGCGATGGGGAAATAGCGACAAGAACGGTTCGTGATCTTCTTCAACAAACCGAAAGGACGTTTGAGATTGAGTGCTAATCATATAGGCTCCCGAACCAACGGAGCCAGATCAGAGATCCTTGCGTACTACCCATTCACGACCCAATGCAGGCCTCTGCATACGCAACAAACATAACCAGGGATTGGAAAAATCTCTGACAGATATTACCCACAGCTTGTGAAGGCTGCTATCATTCAGTTGCGTAACAAAACAGGTCAAAAAAGCTGGTACTTCTTTGACCAAGATGCATCAGTCGGAACGATGGAGACTTTGGCGAGGCTCTGTTCCGGCTTTTTTATGCGCCGAATTTCAGAATCGTAGATAAACGGATCGGCTTGTCCATAGAACAGGGGAACTAAGGCGTAACGCGATCCATTAAACACTCAAAAAATCAGTTTGAAACACTTTAAAATCGGGTAAGAATTAGAAAATACGGCGGCATGATAGAGCGAATCTACGCCGGAGTGATAAAACTTTGAATACGCTGGAGTGATAGAACAAGGCTGCAAGATTCGCCGGAGTGATAGAGCAAGCTATACGCCGGAGTGATAGAACAAAATTGAAAAGTCTAGTGAAGAAGAGTAACTCAGACAACCAGGTAAATCAGTTTATACGCCGGAGTGATAGAGCAAGCCATACGCCGAAGTGATAGAACCAGTCGAAACTATACGCCGGAGTGATAGAGCAAGCCATACGCTGGAGTGATAGAACAGACCCCCAAAATCATACGCCGGAGTGATAGCCCTATAGCGGTTTGCTCAAATTATGGCGATCGCCCTCCGCTATATCTAGTACAATTCCTGCATCACTCATGGATCTGTGGCGATGACAGCGATTCCAACCGACTCCGTTTTTCCAGTGGATGGACAGCTATTGATGGTGCTGCCCAGAGCAGGGGCATCGCTGAATAATCCAGATGTGCGGCTGCCACTGCTGCGGTCGGATGGCGACGGATATTATCTAGAAATGCGCGTAGAGTCTGATCCGCAAGATGCAGGCGAGGTCGCCGTAACCCGTCGCGTGCCGCTGGAAGATCTGACGCAGGACGAGTGGGAAGAGGTTAAACAGCAGTATGAAAACCTGGATTTTCATGCGCTGGTCGATCAAGGCATTGGTAAAGGATTGGAAAAGATTTCCGATCGAAAGATTCAGCGCTTGTTCATGGCGCTGCTCACGTTTTTGAATCCGCGCCAGGTTGGTATTGTGCTGTATCTGTATCGGCTGGCGGCCGAGCAAAATAACGGGCCGGTGGTCACATTCCGCTCAAATGACTTGCTAGAAAGCCTGGGCTATACCCGCAGCAAGGGGGGGAGCTTTCATGCCAAAGTGCGATCGCAGCTGAATCGAGATTTAGTTGCGCTGCACCGGGTAGAGCTAGTGTTGGCAAAGTCCTTGCGAGAGGGAAATAAGATTGGTGCAGAGGTCATTATTAAAAGTATCCTTCGCATCAAGAGCTATAAAATCGAGAATCTCTCCCGTGAGTTCGATTTGGCAAAGGCAGCCGACTATACCTATGAGCTGGCGGACTCCTATACGGTGTCGCTGGAGTTTTTTGAGGGGCCAAGTCGCACGGGCGACTATGTGCTATTCGCCAGCGACATTGACATCACGCAAAAGCTGGGCAGCAATGCTAAAAATGACTACCGAACCAAACTGCTAGTTTACTTAGCCAGCCGACTGAAGTGGGACACGCCGCAGGATGGGCAATACCTGATTATTTCCAAGCAATATCTGTTTAAGAATCTGGATTTGTTGGGGAGCAATTCATCTCGCAATAATCAGATTTTCTGGCGCACGGTAGAGGAGTTGCGCCAGGGTGGATATATCCTCGGCGCTCAGGAATTACCTGGAAAGAAGAAAACGCCCAGCATTCAGTTTCAAATCAATCCGGATAAGCTAAAGTCTGGCCCGGCTCATGGCTAGCTCTGATGCTGGTTAGCAAGTGTATTCTCTGGTAGAAACCGTTTTCACCGAGAATTTTCTGGGTTGGGGCGTTGATGGCTTTGCAAGGTTCTTGTGTAACTGTCGAGGGTTTACACAAGAACCCGTGAGGGCGATCGCCATTCTGCGGGCTGTGCCTTCATAAGCCAACAGGTTATGAATTCTCCAATTCCTCTTCAATCTCTACGGACAAAACATTTAGCTGAGTTTCTAGCTCTTCGATGGTAGGCAAATTTCCCTTCAGCGGCTCCGGCAAAGAATCCTTGAGTTGATAAGTAGAAATGCCAATGGGTTTATTCAAGTCACGCAGCGCGTACTCAACAACGGTGTGATCCTGAGTTTTGCATAGCACGATGCCGATCGTGGGTTGATCGGCGGGGCCGCGCAGCAAGTCATCCACGGCTGAAACGTAGAAATTCATCTTGCCCGAAAATTCTGGCTCAAACTCCACAGTCTTCAGATCAATGACCACAAAGCAGTGCAGCCGGAAATGATAAAACAGCAGATCGAGTCGATACTCTTTGCCGCTGACCTGGAGGGGGTACTGGCTGCCGACGAAGGCAAAGCCCACCCCCAGCTCGAGTAAAAACTCGCGAATGTGGCGAATGAGGGCGGCTTCTAAATCTCGTTCCTGAGCCTCTTGCCCCAGGCTCAAAAAATCAAAGTTGTAGGGATCTCGCAAGACCTGCTGTGCTAAGTTCGACTGGGGCTGTGGTAGGGTCTGCTCAAAGTTGGTCAGCGCCTCGCCTTGGCGATGATATAGCCTGCTTTCGATGCGCTGGATTAGGGTGCTGCGGCTCCAGCCCTGCTGGATGGTCTGCTGGATATACCACTGCCGCTCATCTGGGTCTTTGATTTTGTCCAGCAGCGTGCAGTTGTGAAACCAGGGGATTTGTCCAGCAACCTGCTGGACGAATTGCTCATCCGGGTAAGCCTCTGCAAAGGCACGCATGTAGAGCAGGTTCGTGCGCGAGAAGCCCTTCATCTCTGGAAACGCTTTTTGCAGGTCTTTGGCCAGCCGGGTGATGACCTTTGCACCCCAGCCTTGCTGCTGCTGCCGAATCAAGATTTCTCGTCCGACCTGCCAGTAGAGCATCACAAGTTCCTGGTTGACCGCCAGAGCCGCTCGCACCTGGGCATGACGAATTCGCTCTTTCAGTCCGCTCAGGAACGCATCGTAGCTGGCAGGCAGCAGGTCTTGGGTCATCGGCGAGATTTGGCTGGAGGATTTCCGCACTCACTATACCGAAGATTACTGGATGTCGGGGATGCAGGGGCGGATCTGGAGGGGCTGTTAACCAAAGCATGGTTAAAGCGCATCATGCGGAACGGTTAAAAAAATTCTTGTGTAACTTGTGGACTCTGGTTAGAATGTTACACAAGAGCTTTTAGAACACCCGTGCCGGACTCAACTTTCTCTGCGGATCTCTACACCCTGCTAGAACAACTGGATCTCGACCAAAAGCGGAAAATTCGCGACTGGCTAACGGGGGCGATCGCCGCTCAAGAATCCCAAATGCTGCTCGAAGTTCCGCAGCGTTCGACGGTTTCAGTGGGCGATCGCCGCCATTATGAAGGTAAAACCTATCAACACGAAAAGCGCCGCTGTGGAAAGTCTGCCTGCCGCTGTAGTGAAGGAAATCTATCCACAGTTGGGCATGGCCCCTACTGGTATGCCTACTGGAAAGAAGGCGGGAGATTACGCAGTCAATATGTAGGCAAACGCCCACCCTGGATAGAGGATGGATTTAACTTCAAGTAAGCAATGCTTCAGGCTGGTAAGGCTTCAAGCCAGAAACGGGCTTTACGGACAACGTTGTCCGTAAGGGCTATCTATTATTTTGATTGCTTTTATTTTGATTGCTTTGTGCGCTTGCTCTGACAGGATTGCTGATCAGATTTGCTCTGTAGCGAAAGAACGGTAGCGCAAAACAGCCAAAATCTAAGAACTTCTCTCAAGTCAATGGCTCAAGGCTGAATGTCCGTACTAGACTTGAGAAAGCGCTACTACGGACAGCATGATTATTACTACTGCAAGCTTCAAAGGCGGTGTAGCCAAGACCACAACAGCCATCCATCTCGCTGCCTACTTCCAAACGAAAGGTTCGACGCTCCTAATCGACGGAGATCCAAATCGCTCTGCCTGTCGATGGGCGGAACGCGGCGTTGCCAATAGCCAGCCTTTACCGTTTAAGGTTGTCGGGGTCAACCAGGCCGCTCGATATCGAAACTGTGAACATTTCATCATTGACACAGAGGCCCGGGCCGAAGTAGAGGATTTGAAAGAAATTGTCGAAGGTTGCGATCTCCTAGTGCTTCCGACTACGCCCGATACCCTGTCTCTGGATGCGCTAGTCCAGACAGTTGAGCTTTTACAGAAAATTGGCACGGGCAAGTATCGCGTGCTGCTGACTAGGGTGCCGCCTGCGCCTCGCCGGGAAGGAGAAGACGCACGAGATTTCTTGACAGAGATGGGCTTTCCGGTATTTGACGGCAAGATTCGGGAAGCCGTCGCCTTTCAGAAAGCTGCCAATGATGGAATTCTGGTCAACCAGGTGAAGGGCGATCGCCGCTCTCGCATTGCCTGGAACGAGTATTGTGCAATAGGAGAGGAAATTCTAAATGGCTGAAAAGCAAGCAGAAAAGCGAGTCAGTCGCTTCAAAACCCTGATGGCGGTCATTGGCAATCCTTCAGAGAGAGAGATGGCATCGCCAGCATCAGACGTGCCACCCGATATCCCCTCAGATCCATCCGCAGACTCGGCTACCCCATTGTCCACCTTGGCTCCTTCGGATGAAGGAATATTGGAGCAGCCTGATAGTCCATCTCAACTGTTGAACAAGAAGTTGAACGGGGAGTCGAACGGGGCCAAGGTTGAAAGACAAGTTCAGTCGCTACAGCCCGCGCCCACGGTTTCTGAAGTCGAATCCCAAGCCTCCCCAGCAGTGATTTGGATTGCTCATTCTAAAATCCATCGTGATCCAGACCAGGCGCGACGCTACTTTGATCCAGAAGAACTGGCGAAGATGGCTCGGTCGATGCAGGCAGTGGGGATTATCGATCCGCTCTCGGTGCGTCCGAGACCTAGAAGTCCAGGAGAATATGACCTGCTGGCAGGTGAAAAACGCCATCGCTCAGCGGAAATTGCAAAGCTCACAGAAGTTCCCTGTCGAGTGTTTGAAGTGGATGATGATATTGCTGAGGATATTAAAGCGATATCCAATCTCCAGCGCGGTGACTTGAACAAGTGGGAAGAGACTCACGCCATTATGGGGATGCTCTGCCGCAATCTGCAAAAGTCGCCTGAAGAAGTTGTGAGTATTCTCAATCGAGCATCCAACCAGCGGCGGGGACTTACGGACAACGTTGTCCGTAGTGAGGATTGGGCAGTGATTGAAGATGTGTTTAATTTGGTAGGGCGGCTGACTCCAGAGAGTTTTCGGAAGCACCGAGTGCCCTTACTCAAGCTGCCGGACTCAATTCAGGCAATTCTTCAGCAGGGTAAGCTGAGCTATACCAAGGTCAATGAAGTGCTGAAGGTGAAAGATCCAGAGCAGCAGCGACATCTCTTGAATGAGGCGATCGCCGCTAATCTATCTGTAGACGCAATTCAGGCGCGGGTCAGAGAACTGCGGCAGTCCCAAAAACTAGATGAAGCTAAAAAAAATGCTGAACCTGACCGGGTTTCTGCTCGCCTGTCGTCTGCGAGCAGGGCTGTGAAACGGGCAAAGCTCTGGCAAGATCCAGAGAAAAGTGCCCGACTCAAGCAACTCCTTGAGGAAATGGAGGCTTTGCTTCAGTAGGTGCGAAAGCGTTTCTTGAATTTGACAAGTTCTGCTAGGCGTTGCAAGGCATAGTCGTAATACAATGCCTCGCAAGCTGATAGAACGTAGCCGATTGCTTCGTCAGGAATCGCTGGTTGCAAGGCATAGTCTTAATACAATGCCTCGCAAGGGTTGGAGATAGTCGCTGACGCTGACGTATCCTGCAAGTCACTAACCTGCAAGTCACTAACCTGCAAGTCACTGCAATCTAGTCGGGTCAAAAAAAACTTACACTAAAATTACACTAAAATAGGAACAAGATTTTTGCCTCGTTGGATTTGCCTATGGCTCGTCGTGTTAATGCTAAGTGCCAGCAGTGCGCCATTCTTGCTGTCGAAGAGGCGATCGCCCTCCACGGCCCAACGGGCGACAACTGCTGGAATCCGGCGAACGAGCAGGGCTGGGGCTATGACTGCCATCGGCGGCGATCGCACTATCGATATCGAGAGGACAATAATCGCACCCGCCGCAGGCTCCGCAAAGCTGTCAGGGAAGGCACTCCGGGCGACCAGCGGACGTTCCCTGTGCAAGATGGTGAACCAATGGCTCTACCCGCGCCGCCCTCGGTCTATGCCGCCGTGCTGGTGCTATACCGCAACCATAAGGATGCACCAGTTCATGCCGTGGGTGCAGAAATCTGGCAGGGCGATCGCCAGGTGCTTGCCCTATCGCCAATGCACTGTATGGGAATGCGGGGAAACCAGGTGACGGATTACATTCAGTCCGTTTTGGAACAGTTACATCAGCAATTTGGCGTGTCTCGGTTTGAGGATGTGATCAAGCAACTGCCAGTTGAAGCCTGCCCGATTCAGCCGTGCCCCCTGAAGACCAGAATCGAGAATTGAAGTTGAATAAACAGAATGCTTATCTTTTCATGCCGCATCTTACTCGTAAGTCCTGAGTTTAATCAGCCATCCTGACCCGAAAATGTTCATCATAGAACTGTTCTCCGGGCTGCAAGACAAAGCCACCCAGCAACAGCCCCAGCCAGATGGCAACCCACGTCATATCCGGATGTTGTTGCTGTAGTCCCCGCGCCAAATCGCTAAACCGACTGCTTTGTCCATGCGTGTTTAACCAATCCCGAATCAGGTTTGCCCATTCGCTGACGTTTTCCGCATGCGCCACGGCGAGCGCTTTTTGATGTGCTTCTTCCTGATCTAGCCAATTCAGTAATTTATCTTTTTCGATCTCTTCGACGGTGGAATGACCGCTGGCACCGCCTGCATTGCGGCTGTGGGTTTGCAGGAAATTCTCTAGCATTTCGTCTAACCCCAGGCTCATCGTCTGGCGCAAAAACGAGGACAGCATTTCGTCGGTCAACACGGGTTCCTTATCCAAGCGATCGCGCCACCGCTGCTCCCAGGAATGCAGCAGCCACTCGGCGCGAGAGGCGTGAACCTCACACAGTTGGGCGATCGCCTCGCCCGCCACCCGCAGTTTTTCCTCCCGCTCCAGTCGAGCAATTTGCTGTTCTGCGTAGTGCCAGATTTGCTCCAGGTTTGCTGTTTCGGGATGGGCGATCGCCCGCTCGACTGCAACTCTGAACTCGATGGCTGGCTGTCTTTCCGTCATGACTCACCCAGTCTGCTGCCCACCTAAAGGGTTTGGAGAATTGCAGAGCTAACTGCGCCCCTGGGAAAATTATGCCAGTAGTGTGTTGCTAGAGGGTATCTTGTCCGGCTGGAGGGATGTGGATAGGGAGCTAGGACGACTCTACACTTTTCCTCTCATAGAGATGAAGGAGCGCTGGGGCATTTGTCGGATGCTGCGGT